>DCHK01000041.1 GCA_002315615.1 Bacteroidales bacterium UBA1754
GAATTTTTAGTGGACACTAGTGAGATGATAACTATTATCGTTGCGATATCAGAAAATTACGCCATTGGAAAAAACAATGACTTGCTTTGTCATTTGTCTGCCGACCTTAAACGCTTCAAGGCACTCACTACGGGACACACTGTGGTTATGGGACGTCGTACATACGAGTCGCTTCCAAACGGAGCATTGCCAAATCGTCGTAACATTGTGGTAAGTACAACGATGAAAACCGATGTCGATGCCAAATACGAAGTGGCTTCTTCGCTCGAAGAAGCATTGAAATTATGCAGTGACGAAGAAGAAGTTTTCATTATTGGTGGTGCACAAATTTATAAAGCGGCTATTAGTTTGGCAGATTGTTTGCAAATAACTCATATTCATCATACTTTTGATGATGCCGATACATTTTTCCCCAAGATAGATAGCGAAGTTTGGCAACAAGAAAGTAGTGAATTTCATTTTGCCGACGAGAAAAATCCGTTCAATTATTCGTTTGTGGAGTATCGGAGGAAATAAGAAAAAAAGATGCATCTACTATAAATAAATTACTAATTTTGGTAGATAATTTTTCGTAAAAAAATGTCGTTAGAAAAATGACTATCCTTTTCCTTACTCCGACGATTTCGTACAGTGGTGCCGAAAAAGTGCGAAACTGGTTGGCAAAACAAATTCATTTTGCTGGACATTGCGTGATTTATGCAATGCCGAAAGATTGTCCGCAACTTTTTGAGGAAATGAAATCTTTGGGTTTGGATGAATTTGCTGAACCGATGTGGATTGACTATAGGCAGAAGTTCCTTCGTCCACTTAGATATATTCGTACACTTTATAGCCAAATAAAAGCACGGAATGTAGATTTGTTTGTGGTGTTTGGTGGCAGTCTGTTCGACCAAATTGCTGCACGTCGTGCAGGTGCAAAAGTGTTGCTTTCGGAGCGCTGGAATCCTGCTTCGCGCAATTGGTTTTCGCAAATTATTAAGCGCATAGAATACAAAACAACCGATGGTTGCGTTTTTCAAACGCCCGAGGCGGCATCGTGGTATGGTGGCAAAGCAGAACAAGGCTCGGTTGTTATTCCAAATCCTATTATCGACAATTTAGGCGAACCGCAATTTGATAATTTGCGAAAAGAGGTTGTTACAGTGGGACGCTTGTCGGCAGAGAAGAATCAAGAAATGTTGCTTTGTGCTTTCGCTGAATTTCATAAAACTCACACGGATTATACGTTGACTATTTATGGCGATGGACCATTGAAAGAGTTTTTACAAACCAAAGCAAAAAGTTTGCAAATTGCCGATAGCGTAAGCATCGTAAGCGGAAAACGCAATATCTCGGAGGTGCTGAAAGGTGCTTCGCTCTTCGTGTTGCCCTCCAATACCGAAGGAATGCCCAATGCGCTGATAGAGGCAATGAGTATGGGTGTTTTGTCTATCGCTACCGATTGTCCCATTTATGGCGCACGAATGCTTGTAAAACACGCCGAAAATGCGTATCTTGCACCCGTAAATGATGCACGAGCATTGGCAAATTTGATGTCGCTTGTTTTGGACGATGAACAAAAAGCAGATTCCGTTAGGCACGAAGCGGTAAAAATTCGCGAAACGTTAGATGGCGAAAAAATATTTGCTCGTTGGACTGACTATATGAGTAGTTTGCGCAAATAATGTAAATGGTTAATATTTAGTAATTTATAATATGAAAATAGCAGTATTCCTTCCTGCCAATGGCAATGCACAGGTGCAGAGTCTGAATAAAGCGGAATTTGCCGTTTCGCCGTTGGTGAAAGATATTTTTGTGTTGGGCGAAGACGTGGAGGTTACTTCACTTTCATCGACCGACACGCTGCAAAAAATGGCATCGAAAATTGGCGATGCCGATTTTGTTCTTTTCTACAGCAAGCCATCGTCGCTCAAAATTGGTCAATACGCCATAGAACGTATGGCGCAAGTGGCAACAGACACTAATGCAAGTATGCTTTATGCCGATTATTACAAGATTTTGGATGGTAAATGCAAACAAAATCCGCTGATTGACTGCCAGTTGGGAAGTGTTCGCGACGATTTCGATTTCGGTTCGTTGGTGCTTTATCGTGCCGATTTGTTCAAACAAATTGCCCAAGAAATGTCGCAATACAACTTTGCAGCGTTCTACGCTATGCGTTTGGCTATTTCACGACAAGCGGAAATTGTGCATTTGAATGAATTTTTGTACACCGAAATAGACGACGATGCTCGCAAAAGTGGCGAAAAACAGTTCGATTATGTAAATCCTCGTAACCGCGAAGTGCAGATTGAAATGGAAGTTGCTTGTACCGAACATTTGAAAAAAACAGGTGCGTTCATTTCTGGCGAAACGAAATCTGTTGATTTTTCAGAAGAAAAATTTGAAGTGGAAGTTTCGGTTGTTATTCCTGTAAAAAACCGTGCGAAAACTATTCGCGATGCGGTAAAATCTGTTCTTTCGCAAAAAACGGATTTCCCTTTTAATGTGATTGTGGTAGATAATCATTCCGACGATGGTACGACCGAAATTTTAAAAGAACTTTCGGCTGATAGTTGCGTGATACACATCATACCACAACGTACTGATTTAGGCATTGGTGGATGTTGGAACGAGGCTGTCCATCATCAAAAAGCAGGCAAGTTTGTAGTGCAACTCGATAGCGACGATGTGTACGAAACCGAACGAACATTGCAAATTATGCGTGATGCTTTTTATACTCAAAAATGTGCGATGCTCATCGGCTCATATACGATGAAAAACTTTGATATGCAGACCATTGCACCAGGTTTGATAGACCACAAAGAGTGGACCGACGAAAACGGACGAAACAATGCTTTGCGTATAAACGGACTTGGTGCGCCACGCGCTTTCTACACGCCATTGCTTCGCAAAATGAATTTGCCTAACACAAGTTATGGCGAAGATTATGCTTTGGGTTTGCGTTTTAGCAGAGAATACAAAATAGGCAGAATTTACGAGTCGCTCTACTGTTGTAGGCGTTGGGATGGAAATTCCGATGCAGCACTCGAAATTGACAAAATAAACAAAAATAACCTATATAAAGATAAATTGCGTACCATTGAAATAATGGCGCGAATAAGAAACAATAAATAATAATATATAGTATGACGATAGGCATTATTGTGGCGATGGAATCTGAAAAAAAGATGTTCGCCAATGTGTTGGAAAACAAAAAAGAACGCGAAGAACACAAGCAAGTTTTTATTGAAGGCGAATTGGGCGGACACAAAATTATTCTGCTCCAAAGTGGTATAGGCAAGGTGGCTGCGGCAGTTGGTGCTACAGAACTTATCAACCAATATTCGCCTGACTTTATTATCAATTCGGGCGTTGCGGGTGCGCTAAATAAAGATGTGAATGTGATGGACATTGTCATTGCCGAACGTACAATTTATCACGATGTAGATTGTTTTTCGGACAACGATTTGGGACAAATACAAGGCTTTCCTACTTATTTCACTGCAAGCGAAAAATTACTGAATGCAGCAAAAAAAGTGAAAATGGAGCACACTTTGCATTTCGGTTTGACTTGTACGGGCGACCAATTTGTATCGCGCTTTGACGATTTGCAAAAAATTATCAATAACTTCCCGCAAGGTCTTGCTGTGGATATGGAAAGCAATTCCATTGCGCAAGTATGTTATATGTACGATGTGCCATTCCTCAGCGTGCGCATCATCAGCGATACTCCAGGCATCAACGACCACGAACAGTCTTATAATAACTTTTGGGAAGATGCGCCGAAAACTTCTTTTGCAGTTTTGAAACAATTAATTGAAAAAATATAATACATAGTATTATTAAGGCAAGTGCCTGTTGAAAATTGAAAAAAAAGTTTCAAAATTTGTTGCAGATTGAAAAAAGTAACATAATTTTGTCGCAGATTTTTAAACATATTTTTTTAACGCATTAAATTTTTAAGTTATGTCAATGAACAAAGTAATTTTGATTGGAAATGTGGGACAAGATCCACAAGTTCGTTATTTCGACAATGGAAATGCAGTAGCAAACTTCAGAATGGCTACAACCGAACGTGGTTACAAATCTCAAAACGGTACAGAAGTACCCGAAAGAACGGAATGGCACAATATAGTAGCAAATCGCGACAGAGCGCAGTTTGTTGAAAAATACATCAAAAAAGGTTCAGGAATTTATGTAGAAGGAAAACTTCGTTATCGCGAGTACGAAAAAGATGGCGAACGTCGTTTTGTAACTGAAATTGTGGCAGATAGAATTGAATTTTTCAATTTCGGTCGCCGTCCAGATGCGACAAACGCAAATCAATCGCAAAACGCATCTGCACAATCAGCATCTGATGCTCCTGCTGCCGATGCTCAAGAAGCACCAATTACAGAGTCGGCAGACGATCTTCCTTTCTAATAGAAGAAACAAAAATTATTATTAACTTTGCAAGGACGACATTTTTGTTGTCCTTGCTTTTTTTGTAAAAATGAAGAAACTCATAATTTTATTGCTGATTGTTGCGGGTTTTGTGGCGTGTAGCAAAAATTCGCCTAAACCTATTGGTTACTATCGTATAGAAATTCCGCAAAACGAGTACCAATCTTTTGACGATGCGGCATATCCCTATCATTTCGATTTGTCTAAAAGTGCACAAATCAAGCACCGTCCCGATACCGATGAGGATAAATATTGGATAGACATTTACTATCCGCAGTTCGACGGCACAATTTATTGCAGTTATAAAACCATAAAAAATAACTTTCAGGAAATAACCGAAGACACGCGCGAGTTTGTGTATAAACACACCGTTAAGGCCGACGATATTACCGAGCAACCATTTGTGAACGAAGACAAAAAAGTGTACGGAATCCTTTATCGTTTGGAGGGAAATACCGCTTCGCCTACGCAGTTTATCCTCACCGACAGTGTGAATTACTTGTTTCGTGGTGCACTTTATTTTAATGCAAAACCCAACAAAGATTCTATCGCACCAGTTTTGAACTTCATCAACGATGACATCGTTCGACTGATGGAGACGTTCGAGGAACGAGAAGCGAGAAGATAGAAATGAGAAACGAGAATCAAGAATCAAGAATACTTTACTTTTCACTTTTCACTCTAAACTATTCACTATATGCTATATGCTATATGCTTTTAACTCTTAACTTTTAATTTTTCACTCCTTGCTTTTCTTTGTAAAAAATATCGACGATGACACAATTCTTGTTGTTTGGCAGATGACAGAAACATCTGCTGAATTGTTTGCACTGCTCGAGCAAAAAGAGTTTTATCGCGAAGATTTTGAAAAGCGGAAATACGAAAAGCGGCGACGAGAATGGATTGCCTCAAAATTTTTGATTGAAAAATACTGCGGTGCTGACAAACGGGTAGTTTACGATGAAAACGGAAAGCCTTTGCTAAATGATGGTTCTTTTAATATAAGTATTTCGCACACAGGAGATTATGTTGCTTTGCTTGCCTCAAAGTCAAAACTTGTGGGCGTAGATATTGAAAAGATTTCCAACAAAGTTCTTGACTTGAAAGAACGCTTTATGACGGATGAAGAATTGACGAAAATTTCTGTTGGAAACGAATTGAACGATGTACTTTTGCATTGGTGCGCCAAAGAGGCGGCATTCAAAATGAATAACGAACGCGCATTAGTTCACCACGATTATTGCGTAAAAAAAAGCGAGACAAATTTTGAGCATTCATTCGATTTTATTGTGCAATGGAAGAGTGAAAAATATGCAATGCATTACGAAAAATTCAATGATTTTATAATGGTATATTCATTTTCCATTCCTCATTCCTCATTTCTAACTCCTAATTTCTAATTGTATATGGTTTACGAACAAATAAAAAATAAAATTCAGCAAGGCAAAAAGATGCTTGCTGTGCTGATTGACCCCGACAAATACAACGAAAATCAATTGATTGAGGTGATTGGGAAAATGAAAGAATCTCAACCTGATTTTATTTTTGTTGGTGGAAGTTTGGTTACAAGTTCGTTGCAAAAAACGGTGATTTCGCTAAAGAAAAATTTTGATATTCCTGTTGTGTTGTTTCCTGGCAATGCTACCCAGTTTGTGCCAGAAGTCGATGCGTTGCTTTTCTTGTCGCTCATTTCGGGCAGAAATTCGGAATATCTTATTGGTCAACAAGTTGTAGCGGCACCACAAATAAAGGCATCGGGCGTAGAAACCATTTCGGTTGGCTATATGTTGATTGATGGTGGAAACAAAACAAGCGTAGAGTATATGAGCAACACGACGCCTATTCCACACGACAAAACCGACATAGCCGTAGCCACTGCTTTGGCAGGCGAAATGCTTGGTTTGAAAGCAATTTACCTTGAAGGTGGTAGTGGTGCATTGCATTGTGTATCAGAAGAAATGATTGCTGCTGTGCGTAAAAATGTGTCTTTGCCGTTGATTGTTGGTGGTGGCGTGCGAGATGCAGAAACTGCTAAAAAAATCTACCGTTCTGGTGCAGATATTTTAGTAGTCGGCAATGTGCTCGAAAAAGATTTATCGCAACTGCAAACTATTGCTTCTGCTCGCGATGAGTTCTAAACGGGCATCAAAATTAGACAAAATTATTAGAATTGATTTTCTTGTAATCTATTGTAACTCAACGATATAATTACTTGTTAAAAACTTTCGGTATCTTCTTTTTCTTTTCGTGTAAAATCATTTTACCTTTACAAAACGAGAAGTAAGAAGTGGTGTGACTTTTTTTTGCTCTCGTCAATTTTATTCAAAAAATTTATTCTTAAACTTCGTTTTATGAATTTTACGCATCTACACGTGCACTCGCATTATTCAATTTTGGATGGAATGTCGAAAGTGCCCGATTTAATTGATAAGTGTATGCGCACAGGGATGCACGCAATGGCACTTACCGACCACGGAAATATGTACGGAATAAAAGAGTTTCTCGATTATGCCGACAAGGTGAACGGCGCACCTAAAAAGAAAGTCAAAGAGTGTCAAGAGGAAATTGAAAAGGAAACCGACGAGGCTAAACGTGCCGAACTTGAGGCAAAATTGACTGAATTGAAAGCGAAACAAGAAAGTTTTGTTCCTTTCAAACCAATAGTAGGAATTGAGGCATATTGTGCACACAAAACCCGATTCAAAGACCAAGATACATCGCGTGGTTGGCACTTGATTTTGTTGGCAAAAAACAAGGTCGGTTACCACAATCTTTGTAAATTGAGTTCATACGCTTTTATGGAGGGTTTTTACCGCAATGCGCGTATCGACCACGAATTGATTGAAAAATATCACGAAGGAGTAATTTGTTCGTCGGCGTGCCTTGGAGGCGAAGTCCCACAAAAAATTATGAATGGCGACATCGAAGGGGCAGAGGAGTCTATCCGTTGGTTCAAAAGTCTTTTTGGCGAAGATTATTACCTTGAATTGCAACGCCACAAAATGGACGGTGTGAACTACGATTTGCTGATGGAATCGTCGGTGAACGATGATGGAAACGAGGAAAATCGTTCGGCAGAATCTACCTTCATCAAACAACAAAAAGTGAATGCTGTGCTTATCGAATTGGCTAAAAAGTACAATATAAAAATTATAGCCACCAACGATACTCATTTTGTGGAAAAAGAGCACGGCGAAGCACACGACCGCCTGATTTGCCTTTCTACGGGACGCGATTATGACGACCCTACGCGAATGCATTACACGAAGCAAGAATGGCTAAAAACGCCCGAAGAAATGGCTGAAATTTTTGATGACATTCCCGAGGCTTTGGAAAATACGCAAGAGATAGTTGACAAAATTGAAACTTTTGGTATCAATTCAGACCCTATTATGCCGAAATTCCCTATACCAGAAGATTTTGGAACGGAAGAGGAATATCGCAAAAAGATAACAGAGCAAGATTTGTTTGACGAATTTACGCGCAACGAAAAAGGAGAGGTAGTTCTTTCGCAAGAAGACGCCGAAAAGAAAATCAAAAAACTTGGCGGATACGACAAACTTTACCGTATAAAACTCGAAGCCGATTATTTGGCAAAACTCGCTTGGGACGGTGCAAAAATTCGTTATGGCGAAACGCTCACCGACGAGCAACGCGACCGTATTATTTTCGAGTTGCACATAATGAAAACAATGGGTTTCCCTGGTTATTTCCTTATTGTGCAAGACTATATTCGTGCAGCGCGCGAAGAACTTGGTGTGAGTGTTGGTCCGGGTCGTGGTTCGGCAGCGGGTTCTGTTGTTGCTTATTGCTTGAGAATTACTGATTTAGACCCTTTGAAATACGATTTGCTGTTCGAGCGTTTCTTGAATCCAGATCGTATATCATTGCCCGATATCGATGTCGATTTTGATGATGATGGTCGTGGAAAAGTGCTCGATTGGGTAACGCAGAAATACGGTGCCGACCACGTGGCGCATATCATTACATACGGTACAATGGCTTCAAAATCGTCTATTGCCGATGTTGGTCGTGTGCAAAAAGTGCCACTCTCGCTTGTGAATACAATTAAAGGTTTTGTGCCCGAACGTTCTTTCGAAGAGTCGCAAGTGAAAGCGGTAGAAGGCAAAGTGCCTACCAAAATGCCGAAGGTAAACCTGAAAAATTGTTATAAGTATGTACCAGAATTAAAGGAAATTGTCAATGGGCAACAACCTAAAGGCATTGATTTTAATGGCGAACGAATGGAAAATGTATCTTCAATGCTCACCTACGCCGAAGAGTTGGAAGATACAAACCGACAGGTAGGAATACACGCTTGTGGTGTGATTATTGGTGCCGATGATTTGACAAAGTTTGCGCCCGTCTGTACAGTCGAAGATAAGGAAACAAAAACGCGTGTTGTCGTTACTCAATATGACGGACACGTTGTGGAGTCGGTTGGCTTGATAAAAATGGACTTCCTTGGTTTGAAAACGCTTTCGCTCATCAAAGAGGCACTTGCAAATATCAAAAAAACTACGGGAGAGGAAATTGATATCGACCATATTCCTATCGACGACGAACTGACATACAAACTTTATTCTGAAGGTCGTACTATTGGAACTTTCCAATTCGAGTCGCCAGGTATGCAGAAATATTTGCGTGAACTTCATCCGTCGCAGATAACCGACCTAATTGCGATGAATGCGCTCTATCGTCCAGGACCGATGGATTACATTCCGCAGTTCATTCGCCGTAAGTTGGGACAAGAACCGATTACTTACGATATACCCGTAATGGAAAAGTATCTGAAAGATACATACGGAGTTACAGTGTATCAAGAGCAAGTAATGTTGCTTTCGCGCTTGTTGGCAGATTTCACTCGAGGCGAGGCTGATACTTTGCGTAAGGCGATGGGTAAAAAGATTTTTGCAATGTTGGCTATCTTGAAACCGAAATTCATTGAAGGTGGAAAGAAAAACGGACACGACCCTAAAGTCTTGGAAAAGATATGGGCTGATTGGGAAAAATTTGCTTCGTATGCGTTCAATAAATCGCACGCTGCTTGTTATGCTTGGGTAGCATACCAAACGGGTTACCTCAAGGCTCATTATCCTGCCGAATATATGGCTGCTAACCTTACGCGTAACAAAGATAACATCACCGATGTTACTAAGTTTATGGAAGAATGTAAGGCGATGAAAATTCCTGTAAAAGGTCCTGATATAAATGAATCGGATTTGAACTTTACGGTGAACAAAGCGGGCGAAATTCGTTTCGGACTTGGTGGTATAAAGGGCGTAGGCGAAGGTGCAGTAGAGGCAATTGTGAAGGAACGCGAGAAAAATGGTCCGTACAAAGATGTGTATGATTTTGTCGAGCGTGTCAATATGTCGGCTTGCAACCGTAAGGCGATAGAAAGCATCGCAATTTCGGGTGGTTTCGATTGTTTCAAACAGTTCTCGCGCGAGCAATTTTTGGCTGTAACGCCAAAAGGCACATTCCTCGAAGTGCTTGTTTCGTACGGTAATACTTTCCAAAACGACAAAAACGATGACCAATTGTCTTTGTTTGGCGATGTGGCAGAATCAATAGAAATAACCAAGCCAACTCCACCAAACACTCCAGCGTGGTCGGTGCTCGAGCGACTGAATAAAGAGAAAGATTTGGTGGGAATATACATTTCTGCTCATCCGCTCGACGATTATAAGTTTGAACTCACTCACTTGTGTAATGCTAATTTTGCCGATTTAAGTGCAGATATTAAGAAGTTCTCAAGTGTAAAGGAAATTCGTGTTGCAGGAATTGTTACCGATATGCACGAGGCACGAACCAAAAAGGGCGACCCTTGTGGATTTTTCACCATCGAAGATTATTCTGGCAACTACGAGTTCGCACTTTTTGGCAACGACTTTGTGAAATTCCGAAATTATATGCAAAAGAACTTGTATATAATGATAAAAGGCGCAGTGATAGACAGAAATTTGCAATGGAAACGAACCAACTCAAAAACCGAAGAAAAAGCACCCGATTGGCGTTTTCAAATAAACCAAATAGAACTGCTTTCGGAGGCACGTGCAAAATTGTTGCATAAAATAACTTTGAAGGTCGATTTTGAAGAATTTTCAAAACAGTTTTGTGAAGAACTGGGCGAGGTTATTCGTAGTAACAAAGGAAACATTCCACTTTACTTTGAAGTGGTTCGTTCAGAACGAGTGGTGAACTTCTTTGCACGAAAAGCACAGGTGGAATTGACAGATGGATTGATAGATTTCCTTTTGAGGAAAGAACAAGAAAATGTACTTACATTTTCAGTAGAATAGAACATTTTTATTGTAAAAAAGAGTCTAAAAGTTTGTTTATTTAGAGAATTTTAGTTTGCTTTGCACTCTCAAAAAAAGATTGAAATTATGGTAGTAGAAATAACAGATGAAAAATTTGAAGAAGTTTTGGCTTCTGATAAACTTGTAGTTGTTGATTTTTGGGCTGAATGGTGTGGACCTTGCCGTATGATGTCTTCAATTATTGACGAATTGGAAGAAGAATTTGCTGGTAAATGTATTATAGGAAAAGTTGACTGCGACGAAAATCCTGACATTTGCAACAAATACGGAATCCGTAACATTCCTACAATTTTGTTTTTCAAAAACGGTGAAATTGTTGACAAGCAATTGGGCGCAAGTCCAAAACAATCAATGATTGACAAAATCAATTCATTGCTTTAATAATTTTGAATTAAACAACAAAAAAGTCCGGGTACAAAAAGTGCTCGGATTTTTTTATGTCTTTGTACGAAGTATTACCAAACTGAATCGTAACTGTTGCCTCGTTGCTGATATTTCAAGTCGCGCAACATTGAAGAATTAACCGATATTGTTACATTATACGAGCGATACAATCCGATAGGCACAAAACTTGCGGTCAAATTCCAACAGTGTAAGTCGCGCGTAATATTGAAGTTCGTGTAAGTGATTTCTTTGTTCGTAATGTCGTAACTCATCGAGGCAGAAACTTGCCATTTTGCTGTAAGCGAAATATTTCCAGAGAAACTTACATTGTGCGTGAAACGTAAGTTGTATTGCATTTTCTCTTTGTTGAAATCTTTTCTTCCGTATGCAAGCGAGTAGTCGAAACGGAAATTCCACGGCAACGAGAATTTTGCATAACCATTGTCGTCAGTGGTTTTCTTGGCTTTGTCTAAATCTTTGAGCGATTCTTTACTTGCGTATTCGTATGGATTTACTGCATTTTCGTCTTCCAAATTTTCGTTTTCGGTGGTGTCGTTTGAACCTTTATCTTTCTTTTTGAAAGTGCTATTGCTGAAAGAATAACCAAACGATGTTGATGTGCTGATAAGTTGTGGCATACGACCATTGTTCCATCGCAACTCATTCACGTGAACTGGATTTCCATAACTATTCAAACGATATTCGTAGGGGTCAAAAGCACCAGAAAGCGTCAGTCCAAAGTCTTTTGTAAATTTCAGTCGTATGTTGGCGTTAAAATTCGACCAATTCATAGAGTCTGCTATCAAGTTGTAACCTCCACTGATGCTAAAGTTATCAATCAAACTGATTTTTTTATTGCCTGTAATAGTATCTTTTTCAGAACGCACTTTCATTTCTACATTACTTGCCAACGAAAAATTGATATTGCCTGCTTTTCCTTGCGATGGGACATCGAAAATGCGATTATATGGAGTGTAATATACTTTTTCGTATTGTACACCACTTTCGGTTTGAACTTCGCGATTGTAGTATTTCCAATATCCATATCGGTCTTTGCCAAAATCGGGATGCATAGCGTAACTTACCGATGGTGTAAGTACCCAACGTATCATTTCTACGTTTTTACCGATGACGGGTTTGAAAAATGTATAAACTTTCGTTTGTGCCGAAATGCTAAAATCGTAGTTATACACACGTTTAAATGTCGTTGATGTGTCTGCCACTTCGTGTCCGTCTTCCCAACGCCTTTCAACTTGAGAGAAATTCCATCGCGAATTGTAGTTGACGGCAGGAGTGATGGTGATGTATTTGAAAAGCGTGTATGATGCTTGCAATGGAATGCTGTGTTTCATTCCGTTCGACCATTTGTTAAGTGGTGTGTGAAAAAGTTGGTTTTCCTTGCACGTGATGCTGTTTTGCAAACGACCTGTATATGAAAGTGATATTTTTTCGTACCATCGTTCTTTGCCGACTGCATTTTTTCGTTTGAAAGGATAAATTCTGCTCATCGATATGTTGATGTCTGGCAAAGTAAGACTTATAGTGGAGTCTTTTGTACGTTGATTGATATTGAAACTTCCGTCGAGACTAAAAGGGGAATTTGGTATTTTTTGCGAAAGCGATACACTTGAACTTTTGGTATTTTGCGAGAGTGAAGATGGATTGTAATAACTATCTACATTGTTTCGTTCGTATGCACTTGTTGCAAAATTTACTTTTGCCGAAAAATGTCGATATTGGTTTGCTTTCTCGTTTTGCGTGTGTGTCCAGTTAAAACTGAAGTCTTTGTTTTTTGAATAATCGCCATTTGGTAAATCTTTTTCTGCACGGTCGCCAAGAATGTTTACTTGGTAGTTTGCCGAAAAATTACCTGTGAATTTGTATCTTTTTATGTATGACGATTGGCTATGCAGTGCCCACGAACCTTTGGTGTAAATATCGCCCGTAAGTGCTAAGTCGATATAATCGCTTATTGCCCAATAATATCCACCTTCTTTTAGGTAAAAACCTCGTGTTCGTTCGTCGCCAAACGAAGGAATCAAAATACCGGACGAATACGATTTAGTAAAAGGAAAATATCCAAACGGAATTGCTAAAGGTAATGGTACATCTTCAAACACCAAATAGGCAGGACCCGAAACGATGTACTCGTGAGGTTTCATCTTGGCTTTTGTAAGTTGTATGCCAAAGTGTGGATGTTCGTGCTCTGAACACGTAGTGTAGAAACCATTTTTCAGATAAATGATGTCATCGGTTTCTTTCTTTATTTCGTCACCTTTTACAAATCCTTCGCCTTGCTGGGTGTATGAGTCGGTGATGTATCCTTTTTTTGTTTTAATGTTGTACTTTATCGAAGATGCTTCATACTCTTCGCTTCCTTCCTTAAATTTCGGTGTACCTTGTGCTATGCCTGTAGAGTCTGGTGTGCCATTGGCAAAAATCAGACTGCTATCCATATCCATTTCTATGTGGTCGGCGTTCAGTTCTATATCTTTATAATCGACTGTTCCGTTGCCAAACAAAATGCCTGTTCCATTTGCAAAAAGTACAATAGAATCGCTTGCCTTGTACGAAATTGGTGCATCAAGCATCGTGTTTTTCTTGATGGTGTCTGCTATGGTGTCTGTCGATAGACTATCGCTGACGGCAATAGTGTCTGTGACTGGTTTTTCTTTCGTATCGGGAACAGTCTTACGTGCAAACGCTCCTACGAGGTTGCAAGCAATGAGCAAAATGCAGATGTACCATTTTAGGCGGTTTCCCATACCGAATTATTTCACTATTTAGAAACTGCAAAGGTACGAAAAATATACGAGACAATTCTTAAAAGCAATTGGATTTTCAAATTGTTTCAAAAAAATGACTTTAATTTTGAAAACAGATAATTTAGTATTAACTTTGCGCTAATATTAACAATTAAACAATAAAAAAATGGCTTACGTAATTTCAGACGATTGTGTTGCTTGTGGTACTTGTATTAGCGAATGTCCAGTAGAAGCAATTTCAGAAGGTGATATTTACTCTATCAACCCTGATTTGTGTGCTGATTGTGGAACTTGTGCAAGTGTTTGCCCATCAGAAGCAATTCATCCTGCAGAATAATTTCTGCCGAAAGAAAGGAATTTTAGTGAGTTTGATGCAAATGCGTCAGACTCACTTTTTTATTGGTGCCATTATGACTAAATTCAACGAAATAATTCGGTGAGCAGAACGCTCAAATTTACTTTGCGTACCATTATCAAAAAAGTCGCCTAAACCATAATAATAGCGTCCCTCTATGGCGTAACGCAATTTTTTGAAACAATGCTCAAAACCAATTCCTGCACAAAGTCCGTACTCAAATTTTTTGTCGGCATTGGCGTGTTGGGCGCGTGTGTCGTTCCCTTCGATTGTCGATTTTTCGGTGTCTTTTATTAAAAATGAAATTTCTGGTCCGATATTGAAAATCAAACGTCCTTTACGACCGAAATATAGGTGTGCCAATACAGGAATTTCTAAGTAATTCATATTGCGAGAATACTCGAAATCGCCACTTGTTTTTTCTTTCCAACCACGTTGCGAAAAATTCAATTCGCCTTGTATGCCAAAGTGCTTTTCGGCTACATATCGTGCCATCAAACCGAAATTTGGGTGTGTGGATAACGATTGCTCAACTTCTGGCAAAAAACTTACCGTAGTGCAATTTACACCTCCTTTTATGCCCACAAATGCCTCGGTTGAAAATTCATTTTTTTCTTGTGCAAAAAGTGCACTTGTACTTATTGCTATTGCGATGAGCAAACTCCCAAAATGTTTCATTTGTTATTGTAGTTGATAAGGAAAATACTTTTGTTTACGTATCCACCTTCGTTTGAAATTTTGTTAAAGTAAAATTCGCTTTGTAGCATTCGTTTGTGTTTACTGATGATGCTATTTTCTTCGCTTTTCATCAGTGCCAACTCTACAAAGTAATAGGTAATATCAAAGCCCAACATATTGTAGTGTGGAATGTTTTTTGATATATCGTTATCAAAAGCCGACGTGTATTTCTGCAAGAAATTCTTGATATTTTTGTCATCGTATTTTACTTGAAATTGCGAGTATAAATAGGTGTTGTGTGTAAGAATTTCTTCCAATGTTTTGCTCATTTGCAACCATTCCGAAAAACCAAAAATGCTGTATGTCTTACTGATACTGTTCAAATTAGGCATTGCCGAAAGAAGTTCGCCGTGATTTTTGTTCAAAATAACGAGCAGATTTTCTTTGTTGTCAACCATCAAATTTTCAATCTCGGCAATGTTTCCTGCTTGGTATGTTACGCTGTGAAACGGCATTCCAACTGCATTGAGTTTGTCAGTTAAATTTTGAGAAAAGGATTCGAGTTGTGTACTTTTGCTTGCAAATTTTAGTAAAATGACGTTTTTCTTGGCGAAATCGTACGGAAATCGACTAATTACTTCATCTTCAAACTGCGAACCACCTATGTTGCATTGAAAAATATTAGGGTTTACAAGTGTCTCGTCGGGGTGTATCGAGAACGGAACTATCAAACGAATATTGTTTGCTTTTGCAAATTCCGAGACAGGTTTCACGTGCGTGGTGTATGCTGGACCAATGATGAAATCGACGGTTTGTAGTTCGGGGTGTGCCAAAACTTTTTGAATTTTGTCATCGCTTCGGTCGGTGTCGTAAACGTACAAATTTATCGAAACGCCTTGCTTTTTGAGCGAATCAATTGCGATGAGCGAACCTTGATAAAATTCGTAGAATTTTCCAGCAGCAACATCAAGTCCTTCTTTGTCGAGCATAAAAGGCAAGAGGTATGCAATTTTCAGCGGACGACCTAAAGCATCGGCGTATTTTTTCAAGTGCGAAGCAGTGTATGTTTCGGCTTGTTGCACTTCTTTTTGTTTTTGCAAAAAAGGAGTAACGCGCAGAATTTCGCCTTCCGAAATTTTGTTGTCTTTTATAAAAGGGTTGAGGTCGAGCAATTCTGTTGTGCTGATATTGTAAGTTTGAGCAATTGAGAACAATGTTTCGCCTTGTTGCACTGTATGAAAACCATCTTTCCCGTCAAGTTGTATTGTTCTTGGTTCTTTCTTGTATATTTGTACAATTTCCGATTTATCGTTTTTCGTTTCTTTCTCTACTTTCTCTACCTTTTCGGCAGTTGCAGTTTTTTTTGCTGTAGAATTTTCGTAAACGGGAATTTTTACGATAGCACCTTCTTGTAACGATACTTTCGTTTCGGGATTGTACTTGTAGATAGAATCAACAGGAACGTTGTAAATTTTTGAAATTGAATAAACTGTTTGTTTTTTCAACGTTACGTGCTCTATAAATTCCTGTTTGGTTTCTTGTTTTTCTTCCTTAATAGGAATCAAGACTTTTTGCCCCAATTTCAATCCGTCTTTTGCTTCTGGATTGTATTGGATAACCTCTTCTTGTTTGATGCCAAATTTACGATAGAGTGCATAGAAACCTTCTGCTTTTTCCATCGTGTATTCGTAAAATTTCTTGCCGTTGATCGTCTTTTGTGGATAATTTTGTGCCGATAATGATACAGAAAGAATGGTCAGTAATAAAGAGAATATTATTTTGTTGATTTTCATAATTTTATCTTACTAATTTAAGAATAGTATTGCCTTTTTTGTTTTTTAATTCAACAAGGTTTCCTGCTTTGTTTATTTTGTACGAAGCCACTTCAGAAACAGATTTCGTAAATTCGTAGTTGTCGCCTTCTGGACACGACATTCTTGTTGCTCCTATTTGTCCAAACGAAATTTTTTTGCCATTGGCATTGCGTATAAGAGCAAAGAAAGTGTTGCACCCTGCGTTCCCAAAAATGCGATGTTCTTTTATGTTGAATCCCATCATCAGTTTCTTGTTTGAGTTTGGCGCGCCGTTTATTTCGTACACTCTCCATTCGCCATAAAGCGAGTTGATATTTTGTTTTGCTTGACAAATGTTTCCTGCGGCGAAAACAATCATAGATAATATTAAAATTGTCTTTTTCATTGTGATAAATATATAATCTCTCAAAGATAAAGAATAAAGTTGAGAAAACGAAAAAAATATGAAATGCTTTGAACTTTTCTCGGTTGTCTTTTCCAATTTCCATTTTATATTGTACCTTTGCACGTTAATTTAGAAAAGTAATTTTTAAAACAGATTCAAAAATGAAAGTATTGAAATTTGGAGGAACCTCTGTAGGTTCGGCACAACGTATCAAAAACGTAGCAGAATTGGTATGTGACAAAAACCAGAAGTTGATTGTGTTGTCGGCAATGTCTGGCACCACCAACTGCTTGGTCGAAATTTCAAACTATTTATATAAACGCAACCTCGATGGTGCAAACGAAACTATCAATAACCTTGAAAGAAAATACGATGGAGTTATTGCAGAATTGTATGCTACCGAAGAGTATAGAAAAAAAGCCGCAGAAGTGTTGAAAGAACGTTTCGATTTGATTCGCTCTTTCTCGAAAAGCATTTTTACTTCGTTCGAAGAAAAAGCCATTTTGGCACAAGGCGAGTTGATGTCAACCAATATGTTCAACATTTATTTGCAAGAACAAGGTGTTGACTCGTTCTTAATTCCTGCTTTGGATTATATGAAGACCGACAAAAACAACGAACCTGATATGGCCTTCATCAAAGATAATATCAACGCTATTCTCGAAAAAGAAAGCGGTCACGAAATTTATATCACACAAGGTTTTATTTGTCGCAATGCGTATGGCGAAATCGACAATTTGCAACGTGGTGGTAGCGATTATACAGCTTCGCTTGTAGGTGCGGCAATCAATGCAGAAGAAATCCAAATTTGGACTGATATTGACGGTATGCACAACAACGACCCACGTCTTGTGGAAAATACAAAACCTGTTGCAAATCTTCATTTTGAAGAAGCTGCAGAGTTGGCATATTTTGGAGCAAAAATTTTGCATCCAACTTGTATCTTACCTGCTAAATTGGCTAATATTCCAGTTCGTTTGCTTAACACAATGGAACCTTCTGCCAAAGGTACAATGATTTCAAATGTTCAAAAACCAGGAAAAATTGAAGCAGTTGCAGCAAAAGACAATATCACTGCCATTAAAATAAAATCGGGCAGAATGTTGTTGGCATACGGTTTCTTGCGCAAAGTTTTTGAAATTTTTGAGCATTACAAGACTTCTATCGATATGATTACCACTTCGGAGGTAGGCGTTTCGTTGACAATAGACAATACTAAAAACCTTTCTGAAATTACCGAAGAACTTAAAAAATTCGGCACGGTAACTGTTGAAGAAGGAATGACTATTATTTGCGTGGTTGGCGACTTGAATCCTGAAAATATTGGATTCCAATCGAAAATTGTAAATGCAATGAGCGAAATTCCTGTTCGTATGATTTCTTACGGTGGAAGCAATTACAATGTTTCATTCCTTGTGAAAGCCGAAGACCGTAATCGTGCGTTGATAGCATTGAGCAATCATTTGTTTAACGACTAATAAATTGATAATGAAAGGTACTTTTCCTGTCGGGAAATTCAATAATATCGAAACACCGTTCTACTATTATGATATGGAGTTGTTGCAAAAAACGCTCGATTCCATCATTAGCGAAGCAAACAAATATGGTTACAAAGTGCATTATGCCGTGAAAGCGAATGCAAATAAACGTATTTTGCAAACCATTTGTACAAGCGGTATTGGCGCCGATTGTGTGAGTGGAAACGAGGTGGCTGCGTGTGTGGTTGCTGGTTTCGCTGGCGATAAAATTGTGTTTGCTGGTGTGGGAAAAACCGATAAGGAAATAAATCTTGCACTCGATAATAATATTTTTTGCTTCAATGTAGAGAGTCGTCAAGAAATAGAAGTGATTGACCAATTGGCAAAAGCAAAAAATAAAGTTGCAAGAATTGCTATTCGTGTCAATCCAAATGTCGATGCACATACTCACGCAAAAATCACTACTGGGTTAAGTGAAAATAAGTTTGGTGTGAACCTCGAAATGTTGCCCGATGTTGTGAAATACGTTCTTACGCTTAAGAACGTAGAACTTGTTGGTTTGCATTTTCATATTGGTTCGCAAATTACCGAAATGTCGGCTTTCAAGGAACTTTGTGGTTGCATTAACGATTTGCAAGACAAATTACAGAAAGAAACTGGCGTTGTGGTAAAAAATATCAATGTAGGTGGTGGATTGGGTGTGAATTACGAGAATCCAAATCAATCGTCGGTTGCCGATTTTGAATCATATTTCCAAGTGTTTAGCCAGAATCTTAAACTGTGCGAAGGACAGACTTTGCATTGCGAACCTGGTCGCTCGGTGGTGGCACAGTGCGGAAATTTGATAACTCGTGTAACTTACGTAAAAGAAGGAACTGTAAAGAAATTCGTCATTGCCGATGCTGGAATGACCGACCTTGTTCGTCCTGCAATGTACGACTCGTATCATAAAATTGAAAACATTTCGTCAGATGGTCAAGAAGAGTGCTACGATGTTGTTGGTCCTATTTGCGAATCGTCTGATGTGTTTGGCAAAGACAGAATGCTAAACAAAACAAAACGTGGTGATATACTCGCCATACGCAGTGCTGGTGCATACGGCGAAATAATGTCTTCACAATATAATTTAAGAACTTTGCCCAAAGCATATTTCTCTGATGAACTTTGATTTTGATATCGATTTTAACGCACTGTTTGCAAATGTATGTGAGTGTTTTAGTCAACTCTCATACGGTTGGTTTCTCACCACTTTGATAGGAATTTTGGTTGTCGCATTTCTTGTTCAAGAATTTTATTATTTTTATTTCTACCGCTCGTACATTCGTTATTCAAATAAAATAAACCGCAGTACGATTCATTTTAGTTATCGCAAACCGCCAGTTTCTGTCATTATTTGTGCAAGAAACGAAGCAGAAAATCTTCAGAAAAATCTTGAGTCAATTTTGCAACAAGATTATCCAAATTTTGAGGTAATAGTGGTGAATGATGGTTCGACAGACTATACTGAAGATGTTTTGACCATTTATAAAGATAAATATCCACATTTTTATCATACATTTCTTCCTGAAGAGGCGAAATATATCAGTCGCAAGAAAATGGCTCTTACGGTTGGAATAAAGGCTGCAAAAAATGATATTTTGCTTTTTACCGATGCCGATTGCAGAGTGGAAAGTAAAGATTGGATTTCGGAAATGGTGAAGAATTTTGACAATGAAACGGAAGTCGTTTTAGGTTATGGCGCATATTTGAAGAAGAATACGATGCTCAGCCGACTTATTTCGTATGATACTTTCACAATTCTTTTGCAATATTGGGGATTTGCTTTGAAAGGGATTCCTTATATGGGAGTCGGCAGAAATTTGGCATATCGTAAGAGCACGTTTATGGCAAACAAAGGTTTTGTTTCGTTGATGAACGTACAATCTGGCGACGATGACTTGTTTGTGGCTCAAGTGGCGAATGGTAAAAATACAAAAATTGAGGTTGCTCCGAAAAGTATTACCTATTCCGAACCAAAAGTGATTTTTAGAGATTGGTTTATACAAAAGTCGCGTCATTTGTCAACATCTCCGTACTACAAAAGTGGAGTGAAATCGCTGATTGGAACCGAAGTGTTCTCTCGCTTTTTGTTCTATTTGTCGGTATTGTTGTTGCTTATTTTTGGCGATGTGTTTTTGCGTTGTGTAGTGCTTGCAATTTTCTTGTTCCGATTCCTTACGCAATTGATTATCATCAATAAGTCGGCAAAAAGACTGAACGAGCGAAAATTCCATTTCGATATTATTTTGTTTGATATTTTCTTGCCGTTGACAAGTTTCTACATAATGGTGTTTAGCCGTCGTGCTCAACAAAGTAATTACAAGTGGAAATAATTCCTTTCTTTTTTTGGAAAAACTATGACAGAAATTCAAAGTATGTTGTTTGGTTTGCGCGACGAAAAGTATGCACTTTTTATTGCCAAACTTACGCCTACAATTGATAGCGAATCAGTTATTGGCGTGCGAATGCCTATTTTGAGACAAAAAGCCAAAGAAATTGTAAAAAGTCAAGATGTTTCTGCATTTTTACAACAATTGCCACATCAGTATTACGAAGAGAATATTTTGCACGGATTGTTGCTCGGCGAGATAAAAGATTACAATTTTTGCGTCGAAAAATTGAACGAGTTTTTGCCATACGTTGATAATTGGGCAGTTTGCGATATTACATCACCAAAAATCTTTAAAAAGAACAAGCAACATTTGTTGCCACAAATCGTAGCGTGGACAAAAACCGAACACGTTTACACTATTCGTTTTGGGATAGAAATGTTGATGAGTCATTTCCTTGATGATGATTTCAAAGAAGAATATCTTGCAATTACGGCTGGCGTGAAGCACGAAGATTATTATGTAAAAATGATGGTTGCTTGGTTTTTTGCTACGGCGTTGGCGAAACAGTGGAACGCAACTTTGTCATATATTAAAGAACGAAAATTAACGGATTGGACACATCGAAAAACAATTCAAAAAGCGTGCGAGAGTTATCGCATTACCGCAGAACAAAAAGAATTGTTGAGGAGGTTAAAATAGCATATAGCATATAGCATATAGTTAATAGTTAATAGTTTAGAGTGATTGCTTTCTTTACGCTCAATGATTGTTAATTACTTCGCTTCGCTTAGTGATTTTCAATTCAAAATTCATAATTCAAAATTCATAATTACAAATGCGCTACTTTATCACATTGGCATATAATGGAACAAATTACCACGGTTGGCAAATACAACCTAACGCCAATAGTGTGCAAGAAACTTTGGAGCAAGCATTGAGTACCATCCTTGGACGACCAATTTTCATTGTTGGTGCAGGGCGTACAGATACGGGCGTTCACGCTAAGAAAATGATTGCGCATTTTGATGTGGAGGATGAATTGACCGACACCTTTGGACTTGTCTCGCGCTTAAATAAATTTTTGCCACCTGATATTTCCATCAATAAAATTGAACGAGTGAGCGACGATTTGCACGCACGTTTTTCGGCTATTTCGCGCACATACAAGTATTACATTACAACGCAAAAAAATCCGTTTACTACAAATATGGCGTGGCAAACTTTTGGCACACTCGATTTTGACAAAATGAACGAGGCTGCTCGATGTCTGTTTAATTATATCGACTTTACAAGTTTCAGCAAACTGCATACCGATACAAAGACAAATAATTGCAAAATTATGCAAGCAGAATGGACTAAAATAGATGAAAATGAGTTCGTTTTCACTATTCGTGCTGACAGATTTTTGCGAAATATGGTTCGCGCCATTGTCGGAACACTTGTAGATGTAGGTCGTGGAAAAATATCAATTGACGAATTTTGTAAAATCATCGAGAAGAAAGACCGTTGCTCTGCGGGAAGTTCTATGCCTGCTCACGCATTGTTTCTTGTTGATGTAGAATATCCACAAAGCG
This sequence comes from Bacteroidales bacterium UBA1754, assembly GCA_002315615.1. GTDB lineage: Bacteria > Bacteroidota > Bacteroidia > Bacteroidales > Paludibacteraceae > UBA1754. Next base: position 22,557 of record DCHK01000041.1, read on the forward strand.
ACACAAAAAAGTAATCGCCAACCGAAAGTCGATTGACGATTTACATTGATATTCAAAAAGTTGCACAAAGATTTATTTTTGTTCTTTGGCAGCATTCAGTATTTCCCGATAGGTTTTACCTTCAAGATTTACACCATTCATTTCTGAATTTACTAAGTATAAAGAAAATTTTTGAAGGTCTTCTTCGTTCATTTTGTCACGTGCTACCAATACTTCGAGGTCTTCGTTCAACGTTTCAACGTGGTATTCTCTGTCGAGAGCGCTGCTACACGAAGCAAGTCCAATGGTTAGCAAAATTGAAAAAACGATTTTTTTCATCTTCTTAGAAATTAGTTTTTTGAACTTCGAAATATGCTTGTGGATGCAAACAAGCAGGACATTTTTCAGGCGCTTTTTTTGCTTTGATGATAAATCCGCAGTTGCGACATTGCCAATAAATTTCGCCGTCTTTTTCGAAAACTGTAAAATCTTCAATGTTTTTCAAGAAAGCAAGGTAGCGTTCTTCGTGTCCTTTTTCGGCAATAGCGATGTTGCGATACATTAGGGCAATTTCAGGGAAACCTTCTTTTTCTGCAATGTCGGCGAATTTAGGATAATCTTTTGTCCATTCTTCGTTTTCGCCAGCAGCGGCTGCTTTCAAGTTTTCGGCAGTTGTTCCGATAACGCCAGCAGGAAATGCAGCAACAATTTCTACGCATCCGCCTTCCAAGTATTTGAACATACGTTTAGCGTGTTCTTTTTCTTGGTTTGCTGTTTCTTCAAAAATAGCGGCAATTTGCTCAAAACCTTCTTTTTTTGCAGCGCTTGCAAAGTATGTGTAGCGGTTGCGTGCTTGCGATTCGCCTGCAAATGAGGTCATTAAATTCTTTTCTGTTTGAGTTCCTTTTAAACTTTTCATATTCTTTCTATTTGTTTTTAATTCATTCCCACGAAATTAGATCATTTTTTAATAAGTTGGTCAAAAAACTTGATTTATTTTTTTGAGGGGGAAAATCTGTCAATCTTCAATTTTTACAAAAGAAATGCCGTTATTTTTGCCTATAGTGGCGCTAGCATATAATTTGCCATTGTGGCATACGGTATCGATGGTTAGTGACTCGCCAGGCACGAAAGATGCACAATAAAATGTATCGTCAACCGAAAGCGTTTGGGAGTTTTCTACTGCTATTGATAATTGCTCTGATTTCAAAACTATTAGAACGGTAGTGAAGACTGATTGCCAGATTTCTTGTTAAATTTTGCGTCGAGAAGGCTCTCGAACTCATCAACGAAATGGTTGATGGATTCCAAATCAGAATCGGTCGAAATACCATATTCAAGCATTAATTCCTCAACCAATTTTTCATTGTTAAACACCAAGTTATCAATCACAGAAAGCACTGGTTGTGTTACTCCCTCCGCCGTCAAAATACCAGGTAACTCAGACAATTCCGCACAGATTGTTTCGTACTCTTCATCCGACATTTCTTCAGAGCAAGCATCCTTGTAGAAACTTCTGTCCTTGAAATAAATTCCATTATCAATAGCCTCATCCGTAATGCCATATTTGTTTTTCAAATAACGTCTTAATAGTTGTTCTACCTTTTGACTAGTAATTGCACTTTGCACAATTGCTGATTTATTTTGATATTTTTCCATGATTTTTGTCAGTTGTTGTTGAAATTTTATGTACAAATATACAAAAAAATATTTGCAACTATTATTAAAAAAAGCGGCTCAATTTTTATGTGAAAAGTTTGTTTTTGTATAGACAATTTTTTTTCTTTGTGTAAAGAGGGTAGTAAAAAAAATATGGCAAAATGGTTAACAGTAACGAGTTTTAATGCTCAATGATGCGGTATTAACAAAAATCAAAACATTAACACATAAAAAATATTAATATTATGGCAAAAGGAAATGAAAAAGACGATGAATTGCTCGATTGGGAAGATGGCGAAGATTGGAAAATAGTATCTTTTCAAGGCGAAGGACTTGAGGAGGAAGATACGGTTGACTTTACAATTGGGGCAAAAATGAGAGAGAAAATGAAAGACTATATCGTGTGGACTAAAAAAAGAGACATACAACTCGACATTTTGTACGATATGGATAAAGAATCGTATGAATCAATGGAAAGCACAGTGTCTGACAACCCTGATTGGATGCATCGTATGCCATCTAGCGAATTGTACGAATATAGCATTTTGGCACAAGATGTTATTCTTGAGGAAGCGTTTGACCGAATGCCGACAAAAGATTATCCTCCTTTAGATGTAAAACCCTCTGACCCGCAAACGCTAATCAGACAACTGCGTGAAAATTGCATTTATGAACGGACAATCAACGAAGACCAAGAAATCTATAGCACTTTTTACACGAAAAAATATGGGGAATATAATATAGAAGAAGACATCTCTTTTATTTTATCACCCGACGAATTTTCTTCGGTCGTAGATTGGATGATTGTTCACCATAGTCGTATGATTCCTTTAGCAGAACTGAAAACTATTGCACCGCAATGCTATGACACAGTAGAGGCAATGAATGATGATTTAGACATAGATGAACTGACGAAGAAAAAAGAAACTGTATATGTCGGTATGCGTGGTGTGGCAGTAGAAGCAGCGTTTGACCTCATTTATGGCATGCAAGTAATTTACTAAGTTTATTCTATCGTTTTTTGCATTAACTTTAACACACAAAAGTTGAAGATATGAAAATAGCAAAACAATTGACCGATTTAATCGGGAATACTCCGTTGGTGGAACTTGCAAAATTTGGTAAGTCGCGCAACGCAAAGGCAACAATAGTTGCAAAAGTGGAATTTTTCAATCCTGGCGGTAGCGTAAAAGACCGTGTGGCACTTAATATGATTGACGAGGCAGAAAAATCTGGTGAGTTGAAACAAGGTGCAACAATTATAGAACCTACAAGTGGCAATACAGGCATTGGACTTGCATTGATTTCGGCAGTTAGAGGTTATCATTTAATCCTTACAATGCCCGATACAATGAGCATCGAGCGACGAAAATTGGCTGCTGCGTATGGTGCCGAAATTGTGCTTACGCCTGGTGCGCAAGGAATGAAAGGTGCAATAGAAAAAGCCGAACAATTGCACAAAGAAATTGGAGGTTCTATTATTGCAGGTCAGTTTACAAATCAAGCAAATCCGCAAGCGCATTATAAAACTACAGCCGAAGAAATTTGGTGCGATACTGATGGGGAAATAGATGTTTTTGTGGCTGGTGCAGGAACTGGCGGAACTATAAGTGGAACTGGTAAACGTTTGAAAGAATTGAATCATAATATCAAGATAATTGCCATAGAACCTGAAACTTCGGCGGTGCTTTCGGGCGAGAAGGCAGGACCACATAAAATTCAAGGTATTGGTGCAGGATTTGTTCCCGATACGTACGATGCTACTGTGGTGGATGAAGTGTTCAAAGTGCCTAACGACGAAGCATTGGCAACGGGCAGAGCATTGGCAAAAGAAGAGGGACTTTTGGTTGGTATTTCTGCTGGTGCAGCTGCGTATGCCGCTTCAAAAATCGCTTGCAGACCTGAGAATGATGGTAAAATGATAGTTGTGCTTTTACCAGATACTGGTGAGCGGTATTTGAGTACCGAAATGTTCGAGTAAATCAACTTCTAAAAAATAGAAAAACCTTGACGATGATTTCGCCAAGGTTTTTTTGCTTGTTCCAAATCGATTAGATTATTCCTATTTTGCTGTTAAGCAAAAATTCTATAATATCTTCAATTTCTTGACTTTGAGGTATTTGGTCTTTTATCTGGCGACAAACTTCTTCCATATCGGTTGTTTCGCCTTGGAATACCAATCGGTATGCCGATGTGATATGTTTGATAACTTTTTCATCAAAGTCATTGTTTTTCAAAACAACAGAGTTTACACCGTGGTAACGAATTGGTTCCAACGCTGCGATGATGTAAGGTGGAATGTCTTTAGAGAAACGACATCCGCCTTGTACAAAACTCCATTTTCCTACGTGTGTGTCTTGTTTCATCAATACGTTAGCACAAAGTACCGAGTAGTCATCAATAGTGGTGTTTCCTGCTACTTGCGATGCATTACCAAGAATGCAACTGTTGGCTATGTGTGTATCGTGCGAAAGTCTGACGCCTTGCAAAATGTAGTTTTCATTTCCGATAGAAGTTTTCCCCTCGAGTGAGCTTGATTTTGCAACGACAGAATATTCGCGGAATATGTTGTTGTCACCGATTTCGACGATAGTGTCTTCGCCTTTGTATTTGTAATCTTGTGGAGTGGCAGAAATGACTGCGCCCTGGTGAAACTTGTTATTTTTGCCGATGCGAGCGCCATTCAAAATGCTTGCGTAGGGCATTATCACGTTATTATCGCCAATTACTACATTCTTGTCGATGTAGGCAAAAGGGTAGATTTCTACATTTTCGCCAATTTGTGCGCTTTTATCTACGTATGCTAAAGGACTAATCATAATAGTAGTATTTTAAGTTGTTAATATCTTCCACCACCTAATGCTTCATACATAGTGATGATGGCTTTTAGAGTGGAAAGTTTGTCGTTTTCTACTGCTTGTTGTGCGCTGAGCAATGATTGTTGTGCTGTCAAAACTTCCAAATAAGTTGAAGAACCTAACAACAACAAACTTGTAGTTGCTTCTTCGGCGCGTTTTAGTTGTTCAACTTGTACTGCTCTAAGTTCTTGAGTTTCGCGTGCCAAATTGTATGCAAAATAAGCGTTACTGACTTCTGTTCCTGCATCCAAAATTGTTTTTTGAAAATCAAGTCGTGCTTGTTCTTCTTTAAGTTTTGAAACTTTAAGGTTGGCTATCAACTGACCTTTGCAGAACAAAGGCATCAACATACTTCCTGCTGCCGATAACAATAACTGTCCTGGATTGATAATAGAACCTGTGGCATTGTTCAACCACGAACCTGTACCGGTGATGGTAATAGAAGGGTAGAACTGCGAGCGAGCTACGTTTGTATTGTAGTATGCACTTGCCAAAGAATATTCTGCAATGCGAACGTCAGGACGGTTTGCCAACAAGGTCGAAGGAACGCCCACTTCCATAATGGCTGGAATTGTTTGTTCGTCGAGTGTGCCACGTTCAATTGTTCGTGGTGTTTCGTTCAGCAAGAGACAAATTGCGTTTTCAACTTCGCGAATTTGGTCTTTAATAGCGAGTACCGAAATTTTGACAGATGTGCTGGCTGCTTCGCTTTGTGCAATGGCTGCTTCGCTCACCATACCTGCAATCTTCATCGATTTCATTGTTTCCACTTGTTTCTCCCAAACTTCCGAAGTTTGTTGTGTGATTTCCAATTGTTTGTCGAGTACAAGCAAAGTATAATAAGTGGTGGCAACTGCCGAAATTATTTTGCATCGTGCTGCTTGGTTGTATTCTTGAGTTTGCAGAAGTTGTACTTTTGCTGCTCTTTTAGCATTGTTCACTTTGCCGAAAATGTCCAATTCCCACGAAGCACTAATTGGGAAAGCGTATGTGTTTGCGGTGATTGGCAATGCGTTGCCCAATTGTTTGTTGGCAGTTTCGCTTGCGCTGATTCTTCCTATTGCGCCATTAGGATTGAAAACAACCGAAGGTGCAAAAGCGCGACGATTCATTTTCAAATTTGCTTCAGCCATTTCAACAGAGAGCATCGCTTTTTGCAAATCCACATTGTTTTTCAAAGCAGAATCGATAAGCGTTTGCAGTTGTGTGTCGGTGAAAACTTCGCGCCACGACAGATTTGCCATACTTGTCGAATCGTCCGAAGCAGTAACCACATCGCGATAAATATTATCGGTAGTGATAGATTCTGGTCGCTCGTATTTTTTGTAAATGTGGCAACTGCTGAACATTACAGCCGCCAACATTACTATAAGTGTCTTTTTCATTAGTTTATTATTTATAAAATTGTTCAATTTCTTTATTCACATCCTGATTGTCGATGTCGTCAAATTTCATTGGTTTGATTTTTTCTTGAATGTGTTGGAAAATTACAAACAACGAAGGAACGACAAAAATTTGGCAAATCATACCGATAAGCATTCCACCTACAGTGGCAGAACCTAACGCACGGTTACCATTTGCACCAACACCCATTGCAAACATCATAGGCAACAAACCTACAATCATTGCCATAGACGTCATCAAGATAGGACGAAGACGAGCGGCTGCACCAAGTACTGCTGCCCAAGTAAGTCCCATACCCATACGGCGACGACCTAATGCAAATTCCACAATCAAAATAGCGTTCTTTGCCAAAAGTCCGATAAGCATAATCAACGCAATTTGCATATAAATGTTGTTTGACGCATTGCTGAAAATTGGCAAAATGCTATTCAAACCACCCATAAGATGAGCAAATAGGAATGAACCTGCCAAACCGAATGGAATAGAAAGCAATACGGCCAAAGGCAAAATGTAACTTTCGTATTGTGCCGAAAGCAACAAATATACGAATGCGAAACAAAGTACGAAAATGATGATGGTTGTACTTCCGCTTGAACTTGCCTCTTCACGAGTCATACCAGACAATTCGTATCCGTAACCGACAGGAAGATATTTCTCGGCAGTTTCTTTGATGGCTTCGATAGCCTGACCAGATGTGTAACCTGTAGCAGGACTACCATCGACAGACATTGATGTGTAAAGGTTGAAACGGTTGATGATGTCAGGTCCGTAAACCTTGTGCATCGACATAAATTGCGTGATAGGCGCCATTTCATTGCCATTGCGTACTTTAATGCTGTTGAGTGATTCCAAATCGCATCGTTTCATTGGATCGGCTTGAAGCATTACACGATACAACTTACCGAAACGATTGAAGTTAGATACGTACATACCGCCGTAGTAACCTTGCAATGTCGATAAAATTATGCTTGGACTGATGCCCGCTTTTTTACAAGCAGGTACGTCAATATCAACCATATATTGTGGGTATTTTGGACTGAATGAAGTTTGAGCCGACGAAATTTCAGGACGTTCTTGCAATTTTGCCAAGAAATTTTGAGCAACTTCATAGAATTTTTCCAAACTACCACCTGTTTTATCTTGAAGGTTGAATGTGAAACCATTACTTACACCATAACCAGAAATCATTGGAGGTGCAAAGAAGAAAATCTGTGCATCTTTGAAGTCTTCGCGGCAACGCAAATAAAGCAAACCTGAAAGAATGTCAGAACGTTCTTTTATCATTTGTTCAATGCCATCGCGACGTTCGCTCCAATCGCGCAACTTACAAATGAACGAACCGTATGCTGGTCCTTGGCCCGACATAAAACTGTAACCTACAATCATTGTTCGGCTTTCTATAGCGTGATTTTCTGCCAAAACGGCATCAACTTTGTCGAGCACTTCTTCGGTGCGTTCGAGGGCTGTACCTGCTGGCATTGTTACAACACCCATAATACTACCTGTATCTTCGTTAGGTACCAAACCTGTAGGAGTAACATTCATCAAATAACCCAAAATGAAGAAAGAAACTACTACGGCTATAATGGCGATGTAAGTTTTTTCTACCAATTTGTGTGTGGCACGTTTGTATTTTTCCAACAATTTATTGTAGGCATTATTGAAAGAGTCGTGGAATCGTTTGGTGAAAATTCCGAACAATGCAATAATGGCGATAACAGAGAAAATGACAAGCAACAAGATGTTTTCCAAACTATAAGCACCGATAATCATTCCGACGATTACTGCGAGCAATGCGATAACAGTAACGGTTGGGTGTAAAAGTTTTTCTATGCCATTAGCGTATTTCTTCTTCATTTGGTCGCGCGCTTCGCCCATAGCAATGTTCATTTTCTCTTTTGTAGAAAGTTCTTTGCCCTCTTCGTTGTGTGCTTTAAGGAACACAGCACAAAGTGCAGGACTCAAGGTCAAAGCGTTGATAGCCGAGAATGCAATAGAAATTGCCATTGTAATACCGAACTGACGGTAGAATGTTCCTGTTGTTCCTGTCATAAAACTTACAGGTACGAATACCGCCATCATCACCAAAGTGATAGAAACTATGGCTCCACCTAATTCGCTCATAGCATCGATAGAGGCTTTTTGTGCTGACTTGTAACCCAAATCGAGTTTCGCATGCACACCCTCGACCACCACTATGGCGTCGTCCACCACTATGGCTATGGCAAGTACCAAGGCACAAAGTGTAAGCAAGTTGATTGAGAATCCAATAATGAATAGGGCGAAGAATGTACCAATCAATGCCACTGGAATAGCGATGGCTGGAATCAAGGTAGAACGTAAATCTTGCAAGAAAATGTAAACCACCAAGAACACAAGTATAAATGCTTCAATCAATGTTTTGATAACCTCTTCGATAGAAGCAAAAAGGAAGTCGTTTACGTTTTGTTGGAAACGTACTTTCATTCCTGGAGGCATTGTTTTCTCTGCTTCTCTCAACAAAGAAGTTACTTCTTCTACTGTTTCTGTTGCATTTGAACCTGCTGCTTGGAATACAACGCCTGTTACACCAGTTTTACCATCGGTTTTTGCTTTCAAGTTGTATGCCAAACGTCCGAGTTCAATGTCGGCAACATCATTAAGTCGCAAAAGATTTCCGTTTTTGTCGGCACAAATAACCATTTCGCCAAATTCTTCAGGTTTTTCCAAACGACCTTTGTAGCGCAATGTGTATTGAAAACTGCGGTCGCTGTTTTCACCGATAGCACCAGGAGCGGCTTCTATATTTTGCTCTGCCAATACTGCGGTAATGTCCGAAGGCATCAAGTGGTATTGAGCCATAACTTCTGGTTTTAACCATATACGCATAGAGTAGGCAGAACCAAGCATTTGTGCTTCACCCACACCTTTCACACGTTTTACTTGTGGCAAAACATTGATGTCGGCGTAGTTTTCAATAAATTCTGTTGTGTATCGTCCTTCGTCGTCGTAGATAGAGAATACGAGCAACATACTCGATTGGCGTTTACCCGTTGTTACACCTACACGCGTAACTTCCGAAGGCAAGAAACCAAGTGCTTGGTTAACTCGGTTTTGCACCTTTACGGCTGCCATATCGGGGTCGGTACCTTGTTTGAATGTGATAGAAATGTCGGCAGTACCACTGTTTGTAGATTTTGACGACATATACAACATATCTTCTACACCATTGATTGCTTCTTCAAGCGGAGCAACAACGGAATTCAACACAGTTTGCGCATCTGCACCAGTGTATACTGTTGATACGTATATTGTTGGAGGTGCAATGTCAGGATATTGCGTGATAGGTAATGAAACTATACCTAACAAACCCAATACGACAATAAAAATAGAGATTACTGTCGAAAGAACGGGTCGTTTAATAAAAGCGTCTAACTTCATTTTATTTCTTTTTTACAAAAAATCGTCAGATATAAATTATTTTTCTTCAGTATTTGCAGTGCCTGTGATAGGATTGATTTTCATACCATCAGACAAAGAAGGAATGCCCTCGGCTGCAATAACGTCGCCCACGTGCAAACCTTCGGTTACTACGTAATTTACGCCATCGTTGATGCCCAAAGCAACAATTTCGGTGTTCTTAACTGTGCTGTCGGCTTGAAGCACGTAAACGTATTTTTTATCTTGAATTTCGTATGTAACGTCTTGTGGAATTACAATGGCATCGTCAACAGAATATGGGAACAAAACCGAACCTGTGCTACCGCTACGAAGCAGTTGTTGTGGGTTTTTGAACAATGCACGAACGGTGATAGAACCTGTCGAAGCATCTACTACACCGCTAAGCGTTTCAATTACACCTTCTTGCTCGTAAATAGTTCCGTCAGAAAGTTTCAATTTCAACTTTGGCATTTTAGACAAAATGTTGTTTGTGTTGCCATATTGACGATTGTAACTCAACAATTCTTTTTCTGTGATGCAAAAATAAGCGTACATCTCAGAAATGTCAGAAACTACTGTGAGTGGAGTAGCGATTGATGGACCAACCAACGCTCCCAAACGATAAGCAATTGTTCCTACAATACCGTCAGATGGGCTTGTTACTTTGGTGAACGACAAGTTTTTTTGTGCTTGTACCAATGCAGATTCTGCTTGCAAAAGTTGTGCTTTGGCAGATTTCAAAGTGTTTTCTGCTGCTTGGCGTTCGTAGTCGCTAATGATGTTTTTCTTGTAAAGTTCGTTTTTGTTGTCAGACGAAAGTTGTGCGGTAGCAACTGCCGCTTTGCCTGCTTCTACTGCTGCTTTGGCAGATTCTACTGCTGCTTCGTATTGAACTGGGTCGATAATGAAAAGTGTTTGACCTTTTTTTACGGTAGCACCTTCGTCAACGCAAAGCGAAACGATGAAACCACTTACTTGTGGACGAATTTCTACGTCTTGTTTACCCTTTATGGTAACAGGGTAAGATGAGTTTAAATCTACTTTTTGCGATTTGACAGTTTCTACTTTGAAGTCGGTAATTGGTTCCAAAGTAAAACCTTTCTGTTTGCAAGAAGAAAAAAGAGCGCTGACAATAATTAGCGCAATTCCTTGGTAAATTGTTGGTTTTGCCATAATTGTTTAATTATTTTTTCTTATTTATGATTCTATTTTTTTGAGTTGCAAAGGTACGAAAAAATTACAAATAAACACACTTTGTTTCTTAGTGTTCTTTTTTAGATTATTTTTTGGGAAAAACAGAACATTTTGGTAAACAAAAAACTCTTCCCAATTTTGTCGGGAAGAGTTAAAACTTATAAAATGTGTGAGTTGTATTTTATTCGTTTGTGATTGCCTGAATTTCTTCTTCGGTTTGTCGCAAAATGTTTTGACATTCTTCGTAAAGTTTTTTTGCTTCTGCAATTTTTTTACGCAGTTCATCAACATTTTGTTCGTTGCCGTTTTCTAATTCAGCCACGATTTTTTCTAAATTCTTGAGATTCTCGTCGTATGACATTTGTTTAATGTTTAATTGTTTATTCGTTGATTTGTTGATTATTTCGCTTCTATACTTATCACAATTTCTAAATGGGGTAATATTACGCAATATATTGTTAATCAACGATTAACGTACGTAATGCAATCCCCTTTAGGGGGTCTTGGGGGTAAATGCGTGGTGTTGAAACGTTAATTCAAAATTCAAAATTCTTAATTCAAAATTATCAATTCCTCACTCCTCACTTCTCATTCCTAATTCTTTCAAAATCTTCTTCCGTACCAAATCAACTTGCCGTTTTTGTATAGGTAATAAATCTGGTCGGTGTCGAACTCTTTCTTCTCGCGGAAGAATGCGAAACGATTGCCGTCTTTATCCAACATTCCCACAAATGGTTTGTCGCTGAGTAGTTCGTCGGGTAAACATCCTTTTGCTACTATCTCGTCGCGTTTTTGCAAAGCGGGTTCAACGTCGGTATAAACGGTATCAATAATAAATTTGTAAACCTTTATGCCGTCCACATTTATCATATCCATACGGATATTTTCGTTGGCTACGCAAGGAAATTGATTTTTGAATTGTTCCAAACTTGTAATGTAGCGAAAAGCACCAAGTTGCACTTCGCCCTTAAATGGCACCAATCCGTTTTCCTCAAGTTGTTTCAAAAACGGGTCTTCTTGCGCGATTGGCAAAATTTCTGCCAGTGGAATTGTGTCAGGGTCGGGATACTCAATTTTTGCTAATTTGAATTCGTAAATATCCAAACCTCCTTTACCTCCTTCGCGGTCGGACGAGAAGAATGCCAAAGTATCGTTGTACCAACGGTAGTCGCGGTCGTTGCTGGTGGAATTTACAATGGTGTCTTCCAATAGATGCGGTTCGCTAAATTCTCCTTCGTTAAGTATTGAATAGTAAATGTCGTATCCGCCAATTCCGCCACTTCTATTTGATGCAAAGTAGAGTATATCTTGCGAAAAAAACAAGTCGTTTTCGTCTGCTTCGGTATTAAGAATATCTACTGGTTGGGCTTTTGAACCATCTAATTTGTAAATATCATAATTCCCCGATTTGTTTGAAACAAAATAAATGGTGCCATTCACATCGGCAATCGAACATTCGTCGTAATTGCTTGTGCAAACGCCTTTTACCTTTTTCAGTTTCGATGCTTTCCAAGGTTTTTGTTCATCTTCAATGCGTGAAGCGTAGAATATCTCGCCATTGTTTAGCCAGTAAGCACGGTAGAAATAGTAATACTGCTCCGAAACTCCTACCAAAGATGTGTTGTTGTCGCTATTCCATTTGTAGCCGTTGTTTTGCACCGCTGTCCATTCTCGTTCGTCATCTTCTGTTTTTTGCTTTTTTGTGGCAAAATACACTTTTTCGGTGTTCTGCAACGTGCTTCCTTCGAGTTTGCTGTTGCGGTTTGACGTGAACATCAGCGTGTTGCCCAAAAGGAAAGGCAAATAGTCGTCTTTGGCACTATTTATCTCCATATTGGAACAAACTATAGTGTCGGCTTCGTATGCACTTGCAAATTGCAACGGCAGTAGTAGCAGTAAAATTGAATATTTTAGAATTCTATTTTTCATATTTCACTCCTAATTCTTTCTCGATGCTTTTGATGTTTCAAACTCAACCCTTAAAAATACTTCGTGGCGAGGCATTACGTTGGTTACATTTTTTAGGTCGCCGGTAGAGAATCCACCAGCATAACCGATAGCAAAACGTTGAAAATAAACGCCTGCCAAAAGTTTAGCCATATCGTTTGAATAACCGCTACCTAACCAAAACATTTTTTTCAAAATGAATCGTGCCGAAAGGTCGTATGAAACGGCATCGAACGAATATTTCTTTTGTGGAAGATAAGTTTGTGCCACTCCCGAAAGTTCTATTTTGAAGTCGCCTTCGTGAATGTCGAAAGTGTACATACCTGTTGCACTTACAAAACGTGACGAACGGTTTACAAACAAATCTTCTTCCATCAACCAGTTGGTGCGTTGTCCGATGAGGTTGTAAGCCGCCAATCCAAAGTAGTATTTGTTTGTTTGATAGATGCTCACACCAAAGTTCATATCAAACCATGAACCAGTCTCGGTGGCTGCTGTCAAAATTGGGTCGTCGGGGTGTTGTGGGTTCATCAAGTCTTTGTCGATGCCCATTTGGTTGTACACTGCCGAAAGACCGAACGATAACTTAGAACTGCGTGCCACTTGAACTTTATATACAAATGTTGCTTCTGCCATAATGTTTTTCAACACGCCAGCGTTGTCCGATGTAAAACGGAAACCTGCGCCCATTGTGTTGTTTGCAAATGGCGACGCACCCATCAACATAAATACGCGCGGACTGTTTATTGCCGACATATAGTTACGATAGTAATTGGCGGTAATTTCACCTATATCGTTTGTCGATGCTCCCGCTGGGTTATATACATACTGACCCATTTGGTTTCCCCATATTTTTTGCGCGCTAAGCGAACAGAGGGAACTTGCTAATAATAAACCGAAAATTAAAACTGACTTTTTCATATTTTTTCCCTCCTATTATTTTTCGTAAATTACAGTAATGCTTTCACCCATTTTGGCAATGTCTTTTCCGTCTTTCATCAGTTTAATGAATACGGTATATACCGATGTCGAGCCTGTCGGTGGGGTAGTCTTGTCATCGTTAGGGTCCCACTTAGGTTTTTCTTCGGTAAGGGTTGCTACCAATCGTCCGTTTTCGTTAAACACTTGTGCTTCCATTTGTGCTGCTACGCAAAGGTCGCTCAAGTCGAGGTAGTCGTTGTATCCATCGCCGTTAGGTGTAACGATGTTGTAGATGCAATTTTGCTTTTCGGCGTGTATGGTAATAGAGTCTTTTGTCGTACAGCCGTTTCCGTCTATAACTTCTACTGTATATTTGCCAGGTGCCAAGCCTTTTGCTACATCGGTTGTGTCGCCGTTCGACCATTTGTAAGAAATAGGTGTGATAGCATTTTCAATGTCGTATATTGCTATTTCGCCGTCTGGCACAAACGGACATTTCACGTGGCGAACTGAACCGAAGTTAATGCGAATTGGCACGTTGGTTCTGATAATGTCGATAGAATCTGCTTCGGTGCAACCATCGGCATCGGTTACGGTCAAAATGTATGTGCCTACACCGAGTGAACGTATGCTTTCGGTAGTTTCACCGTTAGACCATTCGTATTTGTATGGTTTCGTACCACCCGTAACTTTTCCCAATAAAATTTCGCCATTTTCGACGGTACAAACAACGTCTTTTTTCTCTTTGATAAATATGTTCAAAGGAATGACTGCATCAATGTTTTTAACAATCATCGAATCTTCTGTTTCGCAACCGTAAGAGTCTTTTACTTTAACAGTGTATGTTCCTGCATACAAAGAATAAATATCTTTGGTGCGTTCGCCGTTACTCCATTCGTAACTTATAGGGTATTCTGCGCCCGAAACGGAGATAATTCTTACAAAACCGTTGTTGTTTGTACAAACTGCGTGCTGAATTTCACCAAATTCTATCTTCATATTCTCGTTCTTTTCTTTAGCAACAATGCGAACGGTGTCTGTAATGGTACAACTTTTCGAGTCGGTTACCTTTATATAATATAATCCTTCGCCAAGGTGCGAAATCGCCATTGTGTCTGTATCAATAGTGTCGCCATCAAGTGCATTGAGTGTCCAAATTAAATTGGTATTTCCTTGTGCACCATCAATGCGCGAAATGTTTATTGCACCACTGTTTGCTTCGCAAAGTGCGTCTTTTATTGTGCCGTAGTTTATGCGTATTGGTTCGTCTGGCTCGTCAATGTATATTGTTTGCACGTATTTACATTTCGAGTTGCTATTCATCGATACGTATGTGGCAGTCGCTACTGATGTGCTGTCGTCTGGGTCGATGTTGTACGCTGTTATGGTGTATTTGCCCGAAATCAATCCTGATGCCGATAGTTCGTTGCCTTTTTCGGTGAGTGCAGTGCCCGTAGTGGCTGTGCCTGCGGCGGTACTTCTGCCCGTGCCGAAGCAGTTTGCGGGTCCTGATATTTGCCACAAATATTTGTCGTAACTGCCCGAAATGGCGAAACTCAATGCTCCTTTTTTACCTCCGTAGCAAGCATTGTTTGTTGTTGCAAAGTTGATGGAACCTGGCGTTTCGGGTGCGTTTACATACCAGCGGTGGCGGAATCCCTTTCCGTCGGCAGTAACGAGGCGCAATGTGTGATAACCTTCGCCAAAGTCTTTTGTAAGGTTTACAAGGTTGGCAAGGTCTAAGTTCACCGTTTTCCAAAGGGTATCATATTCAAATATGATAGTGCCGTCTTCGAGTGTATCTACAGGAATAGAGTCTATGTGGTCAATCACTTCTTGCTGTCCGATGGTGATTTTCTCTAAATAAATGCTCGAACCACCTTTTATGCCGTCAACTTTTAGGGTGTCGCTACCTGTGTAATAGGTGGTAGAGTCGGCGTGCGACATCGATTTAGAGTAATTCATATATCCGATGAGTTCTTTGAACATTTCATCATCGAAATATAATTTTACAGGGAACAGTATCGAACTGATAGGCGTAACGGCTGTATCAATTTCCACTTTCATTTGTGCGTCGATGGCTTTGTAGCAAGCAAAAGAATCGACTGTGAATTTTGGTGCTACGCTCGAGTCGTCGGGCACTGCTATTGTGTCGAATGCCAAACATCCGTTTTTGTCGGACGTAGTAAGGTAATACGTACCAGGGGCAAGTTTATCGAATGTGTTAGCCGATTGCAGTGCGAATGCGTGATTCATCACGCTGTCGGTCAGTGCATACTCATATTTGCCCATTCCGCCTTGCGTGGTTATTTCTATCAAACCATTGTTCTCGTCGTTCCACACAGTATTTGGCGTTATGCCGAAAATGTTACTTATCGGCTCGGCATCTTTCAGCGTGTAGTAGAAAGTGGTGTCGTAATCTATGGTGTAAGTAGAATCGTACAAAACGGGAATTTTGTTCTCTATATAATATATTGTATCGCGGAAAGCAATAGAGTCAACAAAACCGCCTGTTGTGTCTGGCACTTGAACGGTATCTGCCACAATGGCTTTCACGGTGTCGATTTTTGTTGTCAGTGAGTCGAAGCGTGCAGTTATTGTGTCGCTGCACTTAATGTTCACGGAGTAATCTCCAGCCGAGAGCGATTTCACGGTTTGTGTTGTGTCGCCTGTACTCCATAGGTAGTTGTAAGGCTCGCTGCCGAAGTTGGTTGTTACCACCAACTGTCCATCGCTTGCGCCACTGCAAGTAATGCTGTGTGTTTCTACTATTTGTGCGTTAATGGTGAGTGCAGAACCGCATATCAACATTGTAGCAATTCGAAACAACGAAGTGTAAAGTTTTCTCATATATACAATAATGAAGAGTTAATAATTCTTGTTTTTTATGTTGGTTTGGAAAATGAATTTCGCAAAACAACTTATAAATGTAGGAGTTTACTTTGTAAAAAGCAAACAAAAATCTAAAAAACTACATTTTTTATTTTCTTACTTCTCTTAATGAATTTTTCGTTTAGGTTAAATAATTTTAAGTATTGACTTTGTAACACACTGTATTTCAGTTTGTTATTACCCCCCCCATATTTGCAACAAACCCCGCTCAAAACAAAATGTGTTGTACAAGTAATATTTTTTGCGTACCTTTGCAATCCAAATCGTTATTGTACATAAAAAAATAGGATTATGAGAAAGATATTATATTTATGCATAATGGTATTGATAAGCGTTAGCGCTTATGCTGATTATACTTGTACATTTGCGACAACAGAAGTTGCTGTTGGAAAAAAAGAAACAAAAACAGAAAGTCTTGGTGGAACTGCAATTGTAAAAAAAGTACAGTTAGAGGTGAGAGAACGAAGTACTAGTACAACAAACAATTTCACCATTAAAACAAATGGTGGTGATGTTATTTATGACAGTCGTCCAAGAAACACATCATACGAAACTAAAACTGCAGACTGGAGTAGTGCTCCTAAAAGCGTTAGTAGTATCAGTTTCTATAATGGGTGGGCATCTGGTTCTAACAAAGAGCGATATTATAGAAATGTCTCTCTCACAATTCCTACTCAGAGTATGGATTTCGGTAGTGTTGTAACTAATGGAACTTCATCAAAAACATTGAATGTTTTTGCAACAAGTACACCAACATTCTCTTGTCCTACGGGATTTAGTGCAACAATAACAAGTTCAAACGGAATGTGTTATTCGGTTACTATAACATTTTTACCTACCGCAGTTCAAAATTATTCAGGGGATATAACTATTTCAACAGGTACGGTGGTTTCCGTTTCTGGATCGGGTTCGTTGGCTACTCCAACTGGTCTTGCAGTTAATTCAACTACATACACATCTGCTACACTTTCGTGGAATGGTGTAAGTGGTGCTACTGGATATGTATTGGTAAATAAAACGACAGGTGCTGAAGTTGTAGTAAACGCAACTTCATATACTTGGAATGGACTTGAAAATGCTACTTCATACAACTTTGCTGTAAAAAGTGCAGTAGGCTCGGTATATTCTTCAGAGTCGTCGGCAGTAACAGCAACAACTCGCACATTGGGTGCTCCTACAATCAACTCTACCTCGTCCACGCATAACACAGTTACATTGAATTGGTCTGCGGTTGCAGATGCCACGAGTTATGTTGTTTATGGCAATGGTACATCTTATACTACGGAATCAAACTCTTATACGGTGAGTGGTTTGGCAAGTGATACTCAATATAGTTTCTATGTCAAAGCACTTTATAATTCTACCTATTCTGTCGCTTCAAATACGGTAAATGTTACAACGATGTTTTACGACCCATCTCGCTGTACAGCTGTAACAGATGCTAATGAGCATAAGTTCACATATTACGGTGGTGCGGAGTATAATTATGATATCTCTCCTGTCTCTCCATTCCCTGTAAAAATGTCTATGTGGCTGAAAAGTGGAGATGATACAGGTGACACCAGAAAGGTTCAATTATATTATTATACAGGTGGCTCAGGTATACTTGGTTATGAAATAAAAAAAGATGGCAAGATTGCTGAAGATAAATACAATCCGTTTGGAGAGTATGAGTTCCCTGCAAATACAAACAAAATCCAGTTTGATACAGATGCACAGTATGGTTTCTATGTAAAGAATACCGCTATTTACTATGTACCAGGTCTTGAGGGCGATGCCGTTGATTTCGGTACTGTAGATGCAAACTCTGTTACAACAAAGTATGTTACAGTGCGCTATGCCAACACAATGGGGCAGAGCCTTAGTGCATCGGTCTCTGGTACTGGTTTCACCCTTGGTACGGTGCCTTCTATAGGAAGTTGTGCCGTAGGTACTACCACAATACCTATTACCTATACCGCACAACACGGTTTTGGTGAAAAGTATGCCACCGTTACACTGAACAACGGTCTCTCGGTGGGTGTTACCATTAAGGTAACCGTAGCTTCTTCTACTCCTACTGGTTTGGCGGTTACTTCAACTACCAACAATGCCGTATCTTTGTCTTGGGACAAACTTTCTGGTGTTGATGGCTACCGTATAAACAATGTTACTCTTGGAACGCATCAAGATGTTACTGGTGACAACACTACATCATACACTTGGGGTGGACTTAATGCTGATACAGACTACACATTTACCATTATGTCTTTGAAGAACTCAACTCCTTCAACTGCATCAGCTCAGGTTACAGGTCATACCTTATTCTATGATTCTTCACGCTGTGTTGTTATGGCTGATGCATCGGAACTTTCAATCACATCGAGTAACTCTAAAGATTACAATTTCTATGAAAAAGCTGGGTTTGTTATCTCCCAGTTGCCACTTGAGGCTCACTTTGAGTTGATGAGAGCTGACGGTGTTACAGATGGTAAAACTGTTCAGATTAACTCTAAGAATAGTGATGACACCTGGCAAAAGAAAGTGTGGTCAACAACAGCAGGAAATCTTAGTATCAATAATTTCTGGCAATTTGACGGTGAGATTCCTGCAGACTCTAAAGCCATTAGATTTGCAACCGATGCTACAAAAAATATTTACATTAAGAACGTAGTTGTCTATTATAAGACTGGTATTAAGGCTGATAACGTTGACTTTGGCATGGTTTCCGCTGCTTCTGCTCCAATACATAAAACTCTTACAATTCATTACGCCAATGAGACGCCTCTTACCATCTCATCTTTTTCAGGTGATGGATTTTCTGTAGGCACTCTTTCTGAAACTGCAATTTGTGGCGTTGGTTCAACAACTCTTGATGTAACTTTCACTCCGCAAGCGGCTTGGGAAGGCACTGTTAAGACTGGTAAGATTACATTTAGCAATGGTGCTACAGCAGAGGTTAATTTGCAAGCAACCGTAGCATTAGCCAAGGTTCAAAACTTTGCAGTAACCAATACCACAAGCAATAGCATTTCGCTTTCGTGGACAGCAGGAACTTACGCCGAAAAGTACGAAATTACAGTTGGTGGTGTAACAACAACCGTTACTGGTACATCATATACGTTTAATGGTCTTGAATCAAACACAAGCTACAATTACTCGATTGTAGCCGTTAGAGGTGACCAAAAGAGCGAGGCGTCTGAGGTAAGTGGTACTACCAAATTAGCCGCACCTAATCCAACTGCTACTCCAAGTTATACTAGCGTACAATTGGATTGGACAGCCGTATCGGGTGCTACCTCTTATATAGTACGCAGAACTGGTGTTGCAGATATTTCAGTTAATACCAATTCTTGCAATGTTACCGGATTGGATCCATTTACCGATTACACCTTTACTGTGGTAAGTGTAAAAGACGGTGTGGAACACACTTCGTCAAATGTAAATACAAAAACCTTGAAGTTGCCTGCTGCTACTAATTTTGCTGCAAGCAACGTAGGTCCATTTGGTATGACTCTTAGTTGGAATGCTGTAACAAGTGCAACTGGTTATAAATTGGTTAACATCACCACAAGTGCTACCCAAACCATAAATGGTACCTCTGTTAATTTGACAGAATTAGAAGTTGAAAAAGAATATCAATTTGAGTTGATTACAATGTACGGCGCAGCCGAACAAGAAAAAACCAGCACTTTGACGCAAAAAACTATTTTGCCAGCGCCTACAAATTTGGCAGTAACAGACAGCACAGATAATTCAATATCATTGAGTTGGAATGCTGTGCAGTATGCTACGGGCTATCGAGTTACGAATGTTACACTTGGAACATCTCAAGATATTTCTGCCGAAAACACTACTTATACTTGGGGTAGTTTGAGTAAAGATACAAAATATCAGTTTATGGTAAAAGCGTTGTTGGGCAGTGCGCAGTCCGAAGCGTCAAACACGGCAGAGGCAACTACATTGTTCTACGATGCAAACCTAAATTTCGATAGTCAATTGCTGTACATCAAACGTTTTGGCGAGAATAATCACGGCACAAGCGGGGGTACAGATACCAAGGCATTTTTGTACGATAATGCAACTTCTAATGCCGATTTGGTAGTAGGCGAAACTACGGCATCGAAGATTGACAACCTCACTGGTGGTTTGCTTGGTACAAAAGCGTCGAAAACCAAGGAAAAATACGAGTATCCTGAAACAACTTCTGATTGTACGACAGAGTATTACGATTATTTCAAATGGCAGAAATCTCCTGTAAATGGTATTCCTAATGGATATGTGTTCAAAAGTGCCAAAACTGGTCGCTATATGTACACTTCTGCTAATGCAGCAGAAGTTCCTGAATCAGAAAAACCGAGCGAAACATTAGGTACATTCTATTATGTTTATACCGTGAGCGAAGCGCCAAATATTCATAATATTTTGAATTATACATTTGTATTAGAAACTGCTCACACTGCTAATAATTCATATTATTTCAGAAACTATGCTACTGGTCGCTATATTACTGAACAAGCAACTCGTAATAATACAAATGATTCGGCTATTTTTAGTGAAGACAGCATAAGAACTGACAATAACAACCAAGAATTTATTCTTGCCAATGCGGTTGCATCTGTTACTTTGGGCAATATGGGCAACATTACTGCCGATGAAGTGAGCAACAATGGTATTAAATTCTCGTGGAAAGCCGTAAATGGTGCGTCAGATTATTGGCTCCAGTATAGTATTGATGGCGGTACTACCTTTGCCGATAGCATTTCGCTTTCAGATACTACATATACAATTGACAATTTGCAAGAAGATGTGCGTCAACAAAACGTAAAAGTTATTGTTACTGCAGGCGATTGTTTTGCAGCGAAATCTCAAAATAAATCGTTGTATTCTTCTTCGTCAGAACTTCAGCGAGTGAAGGAGGTCGATTCTTTGTACTGGACAAATGCCGCAGGCGACAACGATTGGGATAATTTCGTAAACTGGAACCTGAAAGAAGGTTCATTGTACTCGTCAGATGTTTTCGGCGACAAGTTGCACTTGTTTGTACCGAAAAATGGCGCAAACAAATATCCTTCTATCAGCAAAATGCCAAGTCATATTTGCACTTCTACGACTGGAAAAATTGCAACTTGCATCGAGGTGGAATATGGTGCAGCGTTGCCGATAACCTACTTGGCTGCTCACGCAGAAAGTTACGATACTATTATTACATCGCTTGTGCTTCGTGGCGATGATCGTGCTGCACAAGAGTGGATTCTTGTTGGTCCAAATGTTCGTCCGTTCCATAGTAATGTGGCAAGTCAAATGATTTCTGGTGACTACTATTTGAATAACGAACCGAAAGTGTTTATGCACCAATTGTCATACACACAAGGCGCAACACCTACAGTAACTTGGGATACTTCTTTCCCTGATATGAATACACCTATTGTAAGAACTGAAGGTTTTGCAGTTTCTGCTCCTAATAAATATGGTCCAAGTGGTCGTAGAGCAGAATTGTATTATAAAAACGACCCAGATGTTTCTAAGAAATCGCTTGGTACAGCAGATGTTAAGTGGGATTTCGTCGGCAGATTGGAAAACTCTTATGCAGAACCGACATATAGTACTACTGTGGACGAATGGACTATAATGACAAATACATTCCTCGGCAATATTGATGTGGCTAAGTTCTTGACAAACCACGGAGGACAAGTGGCAATATGGAGTTTCAATGGCGAGACGGGTAGTGAAGGTTCGTTCTCTACTGTAACATCGGGTAAAATTAAGCCACAACACGTGTTCTTCTATCGTAGTGCTATGGGTGAGAGCGTTACGCTTACCGAAAACGATTGTGATTTTGAGTCATCTACTATTTATACGCAGTCGTTCGAACCAGTTGCAAGTTCTACTTTGCAGTTGACCATTTCTAATGGCGATTATGGCTCGCAAACGACGGTAAGTTACGATCCAAATTTGGATGACGATTTGCTTGGTAATGATAATTTGGCAAAACTTTTCACGGGTTATGACAATACGCCTGATATTTGTACGTTCTATAATAATAGTGCTTTGTACAGTCAAACTATCAATTCGAGCATT
This sequence comes from Bacteroidales bacterium UBA1754, assembly GCA_002315615.1. GTDB lineage: Bacteria > Bacteroidota > Bacteroidia > Bacteroidales > Paludibacteraceae > UBA1754. Next base: position 44,891 of record DCHK01000041.1, read on the forward strand.
ACCGAAGTTCCTTTGGCTATTCGTTGCGGACAAACATCGATGATTGCGCTTTTGCAAGTTAGTGGTGCCGATGAGTTTAAGAGTGTTTATTTGCAAGATAAACAGTTGGATACGCTCTATAACTTGAAACAGACAAATGATATAGATTTGAGTCTTGTTCAAGGTTATAATATGGGTCGCTTCTATTTGCTCTTCGAATTTGACGAAAACAATAGCCCAGCCACAGGAAACAATGGCGTGAAAGATGCATCGCTCGATATTTTTGCCGACGGAGGCAAAAATGTTGTGGTAACTTCCAACGGCGAAAATGTTGAACGTATAGAAGTGATAGACTGTAATGGTAAATCAAAAACATTTGCTGCTGGCGACACTTATAATGTTGTGAACTTTGGTGCAATGCCAGCTGGAGTATATGTAGTGAAGGCTACAACACAAAGTATAAGCAAAGTAGAAAAAATTATTGTTAGATAAGCGGAAAACTTAAAATTATAGAGAGGTAAAACGAAGATGGTTAGTTACGCAAAAAATATTTTGTTGTTATTGATGTTGAGTTGTTCGATGTTGTTGTCGGCAGCACAATTTACACCATATCTCCCTACCGATGTAGATGAGAACGAAATACAAAGTGTAAATAGTGTATTGCAGAACTTCAATCATAGCGACGCTTCTGGGTTGGTAGAAGATGCTTCTTACTACGACTATATGGATCGTGCTCAAGACTCTTACATAGATGAAACAACAACGTCAGGAACAGGTACGTATGTTTGTGCCTATTGTATGGAGAAAGAAAATTCTGGTGGTGATTATTTTAGTTGCTTGGATGATATTTATCACATGGGAGTTGTTCCTGTAAAAGAAGGCGAAACGGTTGTTCGCTACGAATTCCCATATTGCCCATACGACGATTGTCCTATTCATCATACATTGGGCTATGCTGCAAAATCAGACGGCTCGATCTCTGACGTAGTCGGCGTTGCGTTGGGCGATGACCCCGAATCAATGAAACCAATTTTGCCAAATGGCGAACCATTTATTATGCTCCTTTTTGCACTTGCTTATATGTGCTATAAACATTACAAAGCAAAAAGGGAAGAGTGCTAATTTGTCCCTTATTGTTCTAAAAAACGCAAAGTGATAGTTTTTCGCTTTGCGTTTTTTTTTGTGTTAGTATTATGCTGATTTTCTTTGATTTCTTTGAATTTTGCAAATAAAAAGTAATGATTTTGCGATTTTTTTTGAAAAATATTTGCACGCACAAAAAAAAGTATATACATTTGCTACACTCAATAGAGTACAAAAAAGAACTTTTTAATTAACTTATTTTATTAACTAAATTTTTTATTTTATGAAAAAATTAACTTTATTGGTTGCAAGTTTTGCAATGGGTGTTGCAAGCGTTTTTGCTTTCACACCAAGTGGAACTCCTCTTACAGGAACAGAAGGTACCGCTGACACTAGAACTGGTTGGCAAACAGAGTTTACGTTCGGTGATGCATTGGCAGCACAATGGGGTCAGTACCGTGTTGACGTAGCTGGTTGGGATACCACTTACAATGTTGTTGCTATTACAGTTGCAGATGCAAGTGATTTTCGCTACTCTATTCATAATAATGCAGAGGATCTTGGTGTTGTAACAGGTGAGTTTTGGTTGGATCAAACTAATGCTAAAGCAGCAAAATTGGTGGATTCTGCTAGTGTAGTAACAGAGGCAGGTAAAACAACCTACTATATCAATTTTGCTAGTGCAGGTGTTGACGCATGTGTTGGTCTTAATTTTATGACTAACAACGGAGGAACTATTTATTCTGTAGCTTGGTATAAAGGTGATGTTGATCCAACAGTGGAACCTGCATGGAAAAGTAAAGATGGAACCGTTAAATTGTATGGAGAATTGAAAGTTGGTGGTTACAAATTCCAACACGAAGATTTTGGATCTATGGAAATTGGAGAAATTACCTACTATGATTCTGATAACTATGCAAAAGATTCATATTGGTATGATACATTTAAGAAAGATTGGGTGAAGACTGGTTATCCTGCAATAAATCAAAACTTTACTTTTGCTTTACAAGCTACTGCTAAAGAAGTAGAAGAATTTATGGATTATCAAACAGAGACTCCAGATGAAGTTCAACCAACTATAGCAATTCACTCTTGGGTCGCAGGTGGTACGGATGACGAACAATCAGGTGATTGCCGTTTGGAAAGAGTTGCTGCTGATAAATATATTTATGCTGCTGAAATGAATTTCTCTGAATTGAAAGGTGAGCAAGGTGGTTTGATGTCAAATCATTTTGAAAGTAAACCTATAACAAACAATGCCGGAGAAACAATTTCAACTAACGAATTTTGGTTCAATGTTACTATTGCTTTCTTTGGAGATGAAACTGCTGTAGGTGAAGCTGCTGCTTGGTGGGCTTGTACTACAAATACTAATTGCATTTGGATGGCTCCAGCGTTGGCACAAGGTGAAACTCTTCCAGCTGCAGATCAAGATTGGATAGGAAAAACAGGTTGTTCTTTCCTTGGTGGTATTAAATCTTTTGGTAATGGCAGTGGTATCGAAGATGTTATTGCTAATTCTATCGAATCAGGAAAAACTATCAAAACTATCGTTGATGGTAATGTAGTTATCGTTAAAGGTGACGCAGTTTACTCTATCCTTGGCGAAAAAATTAAATAATTTGACTCTATAAGTTAGATTATAAGTTACGAAGAGGGTTGTCCGCTGGGCAACCCTCTTTTTTTATATAAGGTATTTGCTAAAAACTGTACTGAAAAAACTGTCTCAACTTTCTAAATTAAAAATTAAATTTTGTACCTTTGGAGGATTTTTCAAAAACTAAGAATTTTA
>DCHK01000029.1:0-3859 GCA_002315615.1 Bacteroidales bacterium UBA1754
GGAATAAAATTTAAACAGTTTCTAATTCTTAAAAATTATTACTATCTTTGTAGATTAAGAGAAAAGTGAATTCTTATGATTAAGAAAATTCTTATTGCGAATCGTGGCGAGATTGCTGTCAGAATTATTCGTTCGTGCAACGAAATGGGAATCAAAACAGTAGCGGTTTATTCCGAAGTTGACCGTACATCGCAACACGTATTTTATGCCGATGAAGCATGCTGTATTGGAGGAAATTCGGCAAGCGAAAGTTATCTAAATATTGATAAAATAATAGAAGTTGCAAAGCGTTTTTCGGTCGATGCTATTCACCCTGGATATGGATTTTTGTCGGAAAATGCAGAGTTTGCACGTCGTTGCGAGAAAGAAGGCATCATTTTTATTGGTCCTAATACCGATAGCATCGAGACGATGGGCGACAAAATTTCATCGCGCAAAACGATGATTTCTGCTGGTATTCCCGTAGTTCCTGGTACAAGCGAAAAACTTACGCCCGATGATTTGCTTCGCATTTGCGACGAAATTGGGCTTCCTGTCATTATAAAAGCAACTGCTGGAGGTGGTGGTAAAGGTATGCGCTTGGTACGCGAGCGTGCCGAAATTCTCGAAGCATACCAAACTGCAAAGTCAGAAGCGCGTTCGTCTTTTGGCAACGATGTGGTGTATATCGAAAAATATATTGAATGTCCGCATCACATTGAATTTCAGATTCTTGGCGATAAACACGGCAACGTGATTCATCTTTTCGACCGCGAATGTTCTGTTCAACGTCGTCATCAAAAAATAATTGAGGAAAGTCCGTCGCCTTTCATTTCTGCTGAAGTTAGAAAAAAAATGGGCGAAGTGGCTGTTCGTGCTGCTAAAGCAGTAAATTATGTAGGTGCTGGAACGGTAGAATTTCTTGTGGATAAGGATTTTAACTTCTATTTTTTGGAAATGAATACTCGTTTGCAAGTAGAACATCCTATTACCGAAGAAGTTCTCGGCATTGATATTGTGAAAGAACAAATAAACATTGCAAACGGACAAAAATTGCGTTTTGCGCAAAGTGATATTGTGCAACGTGGTCACGCCATTGAGTGCCGTATTTGTGCCGAAGATACCGACAACGGTTTTATACCTTCGGTGGGCGTAGTAAGTTATGTGCACGTGCCACAAGGAATAGGTGTGCGTATTGATAGTTACATTTACGAAGGCTACGAAATTCCTGTGTTTTACGATCCAATGATTGGCAAACTAATTGTTTGGGCTACCAATCGCGAGTATGCGCTCGAACGGATGCATCGTGTTTTGAAAGAATATAAAATTAGTGGTATCAAAACAAATATTGGTTATTTGTGCCGTTTGATTGCCATCGACGATTTTGTGAAAGGAAATTACACAACGCATTTTCTTGAGAAAAATGCAGATGAAATTGCGAAGAAAAATCCTAAAAATGAAGTAGCAAATAACGAAGATATTGCCATTATGGCGGCTTATATTGACTATTTGATGAACATTGAAGAAAATGTGCCAAAAATTCTCAATGATAATCGCCCGATAAGTCGTTGGCGTGAGTTTGGCAAACGTAAAGGTATTTTAAGAATTTAATATGCTATCAGTATGGAAGTTATAATAGGCGACAGACACGCAAATGTAGAACTTGTGAGCAAAGACGGCAACAAGGTGGTGATTTCTATCGATGGGAAAAATTACGATTTGGACGTTGTGATGGCAGAAAACGGCGTTTGTTCAATAATAAATGACGGAAAATCTTATAATGCAGAACTTTTGCGAAGCGAAAATGGCAAAAAATATGCGGTGAATGTAAATCTTTCATCATACAATTTGGAAATGGTTGACGAACGAGAGAAATTTATGCGTAGTCGTAAGAAAAACAATGAACTTAATTTCTCCAATCAGTTGATGACGCCAATGCCAGGAAAAATTGTAAGTGTAATGGTGAAAGAGGGCGATGAAGTAACAGAAGGAACGCCATTGCTCACCATTGAGGCTATGAAAATGCAAAGCGTGTATAAAGCCACGCGCGATTGTGTGGTGAAATCCGTACTCGTAAACGAAAATGATACTGTAAATTCCAACCAAGTGCTAATGATTTTGGAATGATGGAAGTTTTTTCGAACTGACGATTAAACACTAAACGATTAAACATTAAAAAACATGTCAACAATTCAAGATTTTGAACAGAAAGACAAACTCGCCAATTTGGGTGGTGGCGAAGATAGAATAGAAAAGCAACATCAAGCGGGAAAACTCACTGCTCGTGAGCGTATTGAGTTGTTGCTCGACCCAAATACTTTCAACGAATTTGACAAATTCGTAACCCATCGTTGCGACAAATACGGAATGGAAAAAACTAAAATTCTTGGCGATGGTGTTGTAAGTGGTTACGGAAAAATTGGTGGTCGTTTGGTGTATGTCTATGCCTACGATTTTACGGCATTTGGAGGCTCACTCAGTCGTACAAATGCCAATAAAATAGTGAAAGTTCAGAAAATGGCGCTTCAAAATGGTGCTCCAATTATTGCGCTGAATGATTCGGGTGGCGCTCGTATTCAAGAGGGTATTATGGGATTGAGCGGTTATGCCGATATTTTCTATCAAAACACAATGGCATCTGGTGTGATTCCGCAAATTTCTGCAATTCTCGGTCCTTGTGCTGGTGGTGCGTGCTATTCTCCTGCGCTTACCGACTTTATTTTTATGGTTAAGGAGCGTAGCCATATGTTTATTACTGGACCCGATGTGGTGAAAGCCGTTTTGCACGAAGAAGTTTCAAAAGAAGAACTTGGTGGTGCTTCGGTTCATAATTCGCAGAGTGGTGTGGCACATTTTATTACCGATTCCGAAGAAGAAACTTTGTTGATGATTCGCGAATTGTTGAGTTTCTTGCCATCGAATAATATGGAAGATACGCCATATGTAGATACAACCGACCAATCGAAACGTGAAAATGACAAATTGTACAATATCATTCCTGTCGATCCAAATATATCATACGATGTGAAAGATGTGATAGAAGAAATTGTTGATGATGGTTATTTCTTCGAGGTGATGCCGTATTTTGCTAAAAATATAGTAGTTGGTTTTGCCCACCTTGGCGGACGCTCGGTAGGTATTGTTGCAAACCAACCAAATGATATGACTGGCGCACTCGATTTGAATGCTTCGGACAAGGGTGCACGTTTCATACGTTTTTGCGATTGCTTCAATATTCCACTTATAACATTGGTCGATGTTCCTGGATTTTTGCCTGGTACTACGCAAGAGCACGAAGGAATTATTCGTCACGGAGCAAAAATAGTGTACGCATATTCGGAGGCAACTGTGCCTAAAATTACGCTTATCACGCGTAAAGCATACGGAGGAGCGTATATCGTTATGTCGAGCAAGCAGATAGGTGGCGATGTGAACTTTGCTTATCCAACTGCCGAAATTGCGGTAATGGGAGCAAGCGGTGCGGTAAATATTCTTTATCGTACAGCCAACGAAGAAGAACGCCAAAATGCTATAGACGATTACACTAAGAATTTCTCAAATCCGTATCAAGCGGCAGAACTTGGATTGGTTGATGAAATTATTTTGCCAAAGCAAACGCGTAAAAAATTGATCGAAGCACTTGAAATGACAAAAAACAAGAGCAAAAGCAATCCACCTAAAAAACACGGAAATATTCCCTTGTAATGATGTTTTTGCTGTAGATTTTTAGAAAAATTACATTTTTTATAAAAAAAATCTCCGAAAGTTTGCAAATTAAAAAATAAGCAGTACCTTTGTACTGCGTTTGCGGCAATAGCTCAGTTGGTAGAGCACGACCTTGCCAAGGTCGGGGTCGCGAGTTCGAGTCTCGTTTGCCGCT
>DCHK01000029.1:3936-4927 GCA_002315615.1 Bacteroidales bacterium UBA1754
CTTTGAGGGGGTAGTGGTCGCAAGATCGTGTGAGTTCGAGTCTCATCCTACGCACTAACGAAAAGGAAATCAATAAAGGTTTCCTTTTTTTTGATTAAAAACAGAATAAATTTTCTTATGCTTTCGATGATTATTACTCCAAAATTTGGAGATTGCGACGGACTTCGTCACGTCAATAATAATGTTTTTCCGCAGTGGTTTGAATTGGCACGTAATCCAATTTATAGAATTTTTAATCCTGAATATAGTTACGAAACTTGGAATTTGATTTTGGCACATTTTGATTTTGACTTTGTGTCTCAAATGTATGTTCGTTACGATGTTGAAATTCGCACTTGGGTGTCGCGTATCGGCAATTCGAGTTTTGATGTGTATCAAGAGGCTTGGCAAGAAGGACGCCTTTGTGTAAAGGGAACGACAGTAGTTGTTCAGTTTGATTTTGATAACCAAAAATCGAAAAAAATTGGTGATGACGAACGTGCCAAACTGATGGAAAACTTTCTTGAAAAGTAAATTTTAAGAGTGATATATAATAAATGAAAAATCCCCCGATAGTATTACTTTCAGGGGATTTGCTTTTTATGAGCCACAAGCCGGACTCGAACCGGCGACCTAATCATTACGAATGATTTGCGCTACCAACTACGCTATTGTGGCGAAAGCGTTGCAAAAGTATAAATAATTTTTCAAATTAAGGGAAATCGTCGTCTTATTTTTTGAAAATAAAATATACTGCTAAAATCAAGAATACAAATCCTACAAAATGATTCCAACGGAATGTTTCGTTTTTGAAAACAAGCGTAGAAAAAACGACAAACACAACAAGCGTGATGACTTCTTGAATAATTTTTAGTTGTAACAAAGAGAATGGTCCGCCGTTTTCGTGAAAACCAATTTTGTTTGCTGGAACTTGAAAAAAGTATTCAAACAAGGCTATGCCCCAACTGAAAAGAATCAAAAGTATCCACGAGTTGCATATCGGACTGAACCA
>DCHK01000053.1 GCA_002315615.1 Bacteroidales bacterium UBA1754
GTTCTGCCACCGAGAAATTCAACGTCGTAATATGTGTAGTTTTTGGGGGTTGCATTGTACACTTTCAAAAAATCACCCTCTCCGTTCCGATACTATCAGCAAGGCTTCGTCTTTGATGTATTGCGGAAGTTTTATATTGCGAAGTTGCAGACTGCACAACCAACCCGCCACATCACTTTCTTTGAGTGTATAAAAAACGTCTTCAATCATTTTTATTTCTGTATCGGTGTAGTCTTCGCCCGAACGAGAAACAAAAACATCAAGTTCTTCGTCGTCGTAATACACAGGTTTGTCTTGAGTAGCGAGAATTCTGTTTTTTTCGCACACAGCGTGCGCACCACAACACTCGCTGTCAATAGGTTTAACGGGCGTTTTTTGAACAGGTTCGTGTCCCGTTTTTTTCAAAAAAAACGCAAATGCACCCAAAAGTGCGACTACTATGATTGATATGATGAAAAGCATTTTTGTTTATGTGTAATATGAAATGTGTGATGTGTGATTAGTTATTTGCTTAAATTCTTTATACTATAATCTCTAAACTGTAATCTCTATGCTATATGCTATATGCTTTTAATTCTCTGCTAATTTACTAATTTCTGCTTCTTTTGTCTTGTTTCTCAATTCTGTTATTCTTGTCAACGCAATATTATCGCAAAGTTATCGTTTTTTTATTGTACAAAAAAATAGTAAATTTGCCACCCAAAACTTTTTTTGAATTTTAATTTTGAAAGCAAAATATCTATATACATCTATTCTTATTGTAGCAGTGCTGTTTTTCGTTGGTTGTTCCACCAAGAAAAACACGTGGGTTTCGCGTAACTATCACGCACTCAACACAAACTACAATGTCTATTTCAATGGTAACGAAAGTTACAAGCAAGGCATCGAACGCATCAACGAGGGCAACGTGGACGACTATTCTGAAATTTTGAATATGTACGCCATCAGCAAACACGAAAACGCCTCGGCAGGAAAAGGCGATATGGACCGTGCAATGCTGAAAGCACAAACTGCTATAAAAAAACACTCTATTCGCAAAAAGCCGAAAAAGAATGCTCAAAAGGCACACAATAATCCAGAATACAAAAAATGGCTCACGCAAGAGGAATTTAATCCCGCTATGTACAAGGCTTGGCTATTGCTCGGAAAATCACAGTTTCACTCAGCCGATTTTTTGGCAGCAGTAGCAACATTTTCGTACATCATCAAGCACTTCGATGAGAACGCCGAAGCAGTTGCCGAAGCAAAACTCTGGATGGCACGCAGTTATGCCGAAATGGATTGGCTTTACGAAGCAGAAGATGTGTTGAACAAAATTGACTCCGAAAATTTCCCAATAAAACAAAGTGGTTTTTGCGCTGCCGTAAATGCCGATTTGTTACTGAAAGAGAAAAGAAACCAAGAAGCCGTTTCGTATCTGCAATTGGCAATAGAAAACGAACGAAACAAAAAGCAACGCACACGTTTCAAATATATTTTAGCACAAATATATCAAGAAATTGGCGACAACGGGAACGCATACAAATTGTACAAAGAAGTGCTGAAAGAAAGCAATTCGTTCGATATGCAGTTCAACGCACAAATTCATCTGACCGAAAACTACGTGGGCGACAACAAGGCAGAAATGCTACGCATTTTGAACAAAATGACAAAACCATCGCGCAACGCCGATTATCTCGACCAAATTTATACTGCTATCGGCAATATTTATTTGGCAGAACCAGATACTGCAAAAGCAATTGAAAATTACAAACTTGCTGCCGAAAAAAGTACACGTGGAGGATATGAAAAAGCGGCTGCACTCATTGCTTTGGCAGACATTTACTACGACAAAGAAGACTACAGCACTGCCGAACCATACTACACCGACGCAGTAATGATAATGAACGTACAAAGTGATGATTTTGAAAGAGTTAGCAAGCGCTCGGAGACATTAAACAACTTGATTCGCAATTTGTCTGAAGTGGAATTGCAAGATAGTGTACAGAAACTTTCTCGCTTACCCGAAGCGGAGCAATTGGCACAAATAAAGAAACTGATAGAACAAGTAATTGCCGAAGAAAAAGCAGCAAAAGAAGCCGAAGAAGAAGCCAAACGATTGGCTGAAAGCACATACGGCGCAGGAAACGCATCTTCTTTTGCATCTACATCAAACATAGCAATGCAAATGAATGGTGGCAACACTTCGTTTTATTTCTACAATGTGCAACTTGTTTCGGCAGGAAAAACCGACTTCCAAAAGAAATGGGGAACTCGTAGATTGGAAGACAACTGGCGCCGACAAGTAAAAACTACAATGTCATACGATTTCTTTGCCGACAACGATGAAGACGAAGAAGACGACGAGGCAGAAGAGGTTGAAGATAGCATCAACAACCATATGCCAGAGTATTATTTGCGACAACTTTACAAAACCGACGAACAATTTGCCAAATCTGACGAAAGCATAAAAGAAAGTCTGTACAACGCAGGATTTATCTATGGAGACAAACTCGACAATATGCCGAAAGCAATGGAAATGTTTGACGAATTGGCACGCCGTTTCCCAAATTACGACCGTCTGCCCGAAGCATATTACTTTGCGTACCAATCGAGCAAGAAGAACGAAAATGCCGAATCTGCCAAAGTCTATCGCGACAAGTTGATAAAAGATTTTCCTGAAAGCAGATATGCAAAAATTCTGTCGCAACCAGACTACGAGCAAAAACTATTGCAAATGGCTCACGTACAAGATTCTATGTACGAAAAAGCATATTTCGCCTATATGGAAAGCGACTACGACAAGGTGTTTGAGGTGTATGACTTTATGGAGAAAAACTATCCAGCCTCAAGTCTGATGCCAAAACTGACATTCTTGAAATCGTTGAGTAAAGCGCGCTCTTCTTCGCAAGAAGATTTCACCGCATCGTTGAACCAAATTTTGAAAGACTATCCCGATAGTGATGTTGCTGCAATGTCGAAAGAACTACTCGCTATGTTGGCACAAGGTCGAGAATCTCAAAACGGCAAGAGTCAAGGCGATTTGCGTGCGTTGCGCGAAGAAGAAATAAGCGAGGAAATGAAGAACGCATCCGAAGAAAAACAATTCACCTACGACCCTACAGAGAAATATTTATTCGTGGTGGTTGTACCTACCGAAAGTGCATCTATGGACATCAATAAATGGCAATTTAACATTGCCACATACAATTTCTCGAAATTCTTGATAAAGGATTACGACCTTGAGAAACGAAATTACGATGCAACACACGATTTGATGGTGGTGAAATTCTTCGAGAACGAAACTGAAGCATTGTGGTATCAAAACGGAATATGCAACGACAATTATTTCGGTAAAAAATTGTCAGAAAACGGCATCAATCACTTTATCATTTCCGAATCTAACTATAAATTGATGTTCTACCCATTCTCGATGGAAGAATATTTCAAATTCCAGAAGCGAGATACGAGAAACAAGATACAAGAAGCGAGATACGAGAAACAAGATACAAGAAATAAGACACAAGAAGCAAAGATTGAGAAACCAGAAAATATTCGAAGCGAACAGGCAGAAGAACAAAAAAATGAAAAAGCGAAAGAGATCGTTGCCGAAGAGAATAAAGAGGTGAAAGAAGAAAAGCCAACAGAAGTTGCAAAAGCGGAACCCGAAAAGAAAGACACTATTGCTACAATGCCAAAAGTTGTGGAGCAAACAGAAACAAAAACAAAAACAGAAACTAAACCTGCAAATCAAAATCGACAAGAATCTTTGTACGTAAAAGAATTGCCACGCTACAAAGGGCTTTACACACTCGACCCAAATGCGAAATATTACTTTGCTTTGTACGTAATAAAAGGCGATTTCAACGCTACGAAAATGCAAGAAAACCTCAACACGTACAACAACGCAAACTACTCATTGATGAACTTACATACAGAATTGCAAGAAACGCCAACAGCAAAAATTATGGTCGTAGGTTTGTTGCCCGATTTGGTTTCGGCACGCGCTTATTTCTTCAATATTGTGAAACAACGCGAAACAATTCTTGCGCCAATGAACGGAACGCAATATCGTACAATTATCATTTCGGAAGACAATTTGGAAATGCTGAAAAGTTCGCGAAATATTTCGGCATACGTAGAATTCCTTACGGTGAAAAAAGTGCTGAAGTAGTGAAGAGCATATAGTGAAGAGTGAAAAGTTAAAAGCATATAGCAAAGAGATTAGAGATTAGAGTTTTCAACAAATAACCATTAAACGGTTAAACATAAGGACATAAGACTTTTGACCAATTATCAATCATTGACCGAAGGGAAGTAAATCAACAAATAAGCGAATAAACAATTAAACATCAAACAACAAATGAGCGAATTAGGTAAAATACTTTGGGTTGACGATGAAGTCGACTTGCTACAAGCGCACGTAATGTTCCTAAAAGGAAAAGGTTACGAAGTTACACTTATCAACAACGGACAAGACGCCATTGAGGCTTGCAAACAAGAAAATTTTGACATTATTTTTCTCGACGAAAATATGCCAGGTTTGAGTGGTTTGGAAACTTTGGAACAAATAAAATTCATCAATTCCGCCGTTCCTGTGGTAATGATTACCAAAAGCGAAGAGGAAAACATTATGGATATGGCCATTGGAAGCAAAATTGCCGACTACTTGATAAAACCCGTCAATCCTAACCAAATTCTGCTTACCATAAAGAAAAACGTGCATAAACGCGACATTGTGCAAGAGCAAACCACCAACAACTATCGCTCCGACTTTGCCGAAATCGGTATGCAAATTGATACCGCACGCACTTTCGACGAATGGAAAGAAATCTATAAAAAACTCGTTTATTGGGAATTGGAACTTACCGACACCGAAAACGAAATGGGCGAAATGTTGGCAATGCAAAAAAGCGAAGCAAATCGTGGTTGGTCAAAATTCATAAAACAAAACTACGTTTCGTGGATGAACGATACCGAAAATCGTCCAATTTTGAGTACCGACATTTTCAAAAAGAAAATTTTTCCATTACTCGATGCTGGCGAAAAAGTTTTTTATATCGTCATCGACAATTTCCGCCTCGACCAATGGAAAATGATTAAGCGTATGCTCACCGACCTTTACGTTTTCGACGACGAAGACGTTTATTCGAGCATTTTGCCTACCGCTACACAATACTCTCGAAACGCAATATTCTCTGGCCTGTTGCCTTTGCAACTGAAAAAAATGTTCCCACAATATTGGGTTGAAGAAGAAGGCGAAGACGCAAAAAATCAGTACGAAAAAGAACTTTTGCAAACTCAAATTGAACGATTCCGTAAGAAATACACCTTTTCATATCATAAAGTAAACGAAGCGCAATACGGAGAAAAACTCACTGCAAATGCTTCGCAACTCGATGCATATCAACTAAATGTAATTGTTTACAACTTCGTAGATATGCTCTCTCATATGCGCACCGAGTCGAAAATGATAAAAGAATTGGCAAGCACCGAGGCAGCATATCGCTCACTCACACTTTCGTGGTTTCAGCACTCAAGTTTCTACGAATTGTTGAAAAATTTGGCACAAAAAGACGTAACAATCGTCATTACCACCGACCACGGAACAGTGAATACCGAAAACCCAGTGAAAGTTGTCGGTGATAAAGTTTCTACAAATGTTAATTTGCGCTACAAAGTAGGACGAATGCTCTCGTACAACCCGAAAGAAGTGTTTGAAATTACGCAACCCGACAAAATCGGTTTGTATGCGCCAAACCTCACTTCGACGTACATTTTCGCGATGAACCACGACTTTTTGGTCTATCCAAATAACTACAACCATTTTGTAAATTATTACAAAGACACGTTCCAACACGGAGGCGTTTCTATGGAAGAAATGCTAATTCCGCTCGTAACTATGCGACCAAAAAAAGTGAAAAAGTGAAATAGTTAATAGTTAAAAGTGAAGAGTGAAAAGTTAAAAGCGAAATTTTAAATCTTTTTGCTTTATGCCCTATGCTAAATATCAAACTTATGCAATTCTCATTATCCGAAATAGACAATATAGCACAACTGGTGCTGAAAGAAATGCGAAAAACCAATAGTCGCGTTTATCTTTTCGACGGCGAAATGGGCGCAGGGAAAACAACGTTCATCAAAGCACTCTGCAACGCAATGGGGACAGACGAAGTGGTGAACAGTCCAACATTTTCCATTGTGAACGAATATCAAACCGCTCAAGGCGAAACTATTTATCACTTTGATTTCTACCGTGTTAATTCCGCCGAAGAAGCACAAAATTTCGGTTGCGAAGAATATTTTTACAGTGGCAATTTCTGCTTTGTTGAATGGCCAGACATTGTTTCGCCACTTTTGCCCGACGATTGTCGCACAATTCGCATCACAAAAAACGATGATTTGACAAGAAATTTGGAAATATTATAGAAAAGACTATTTCCGCATCATAAAAAAATGTCTTGCTCCGCAATAGGAACGAGACATTTTTTCGTTCAATTCGTGCAAAAACGGATATTCAACACTTTCAACGAATTTATTTTTCATTTTGCAAAAACAAAAATCGTGCCATTTTTGCGAATTTGGCAACGAAACACTATCTTTGCGTGTTATTTGCGAAAATATATAAAAATTAAAATAATTAAAATCTTAAACAAAAATGCAAAACAAAGGATTTGTAAAGTTTTTTGCAATCATGTTGGCGCTTATTTGCGTTTATTATTTGTCGTTTAGCTTCGCTACTCGTTACCAAAATGATAAAGCAACAAAGTTGGCAACCGACGCAAACAACGTAGTGAACGTAGAGGCGTACAACCAGTATCTTGACTCTATTTCAACAGAGAAAGTATGGTTAGGAAACACCTACAAACAATGTCAGGAACGCGAAATCGCACTTGGTCTTGACCTTAAAGGCGGTATGAACGTAATTTTGGAAATCTCAATTCCTGACGTACTTAAAGTGTTGTCTAACAACAACCCAGATGCTAATTTCAATAAAGCAATTGAAACGGCTAAAGATCGTCAAAGCAACACAAACACGCAAAAAGATTTCTTGACACTTTTCGAAGAATCGTACAAAGAAATTGACGCTAACGCACAGTTGGCTGCCATTTTCAGCACTTACGAACTGAAAGACCGCATTCCTACAAGCGCTACAAACGAGCAAGTAATGAAAGTGCTTCGCGAAGAAGTAAATAGCGCAATGGACAATTCTTTCAACGTGCTTCGTCAACGTATCGACCGTTTCGGTGTGGTTCAACCAAACATTCAACGCCTCGATATGGGACGTATTTTGGTTGAGTTGCCAGGTATCAAAGAACAAGAGCGTGTTCGTAAACTTTTGCAAGGAACTGCAAATCTTGAATTTTTCGAAACTTTTGAATTTTCTGAAATTTCTCAAAGTTTGATGGCTGCCAACAATATTCTTCGCAACCTTCAATCTGGCGAAGCAGAAGTTGAGGCTAAAGATTCTACCGCAACAGAAGAAATCGCAGAAGCAACAGATTCAATTTCTGAAGACATTAAGAAAGACCTTTTGAGCGACCTTACTGCAAAAGCATCTCAAAAAGATTCGTTGGAAAACATTGACGCAGAAAGAGCAAAATGGGAAAAAGAAAACCCATTGTTTAGCGTTCTCAACCCATCGCAATATGGTGCAGGACCACTTATCGGTTACGCTTTGGCACGCGATACTGCTAAAGTAAATGCAATGCTTGCTATGAAACAAGTAAAAGAAGTATTGCCTCGCAACCTTTCTCCAAAATGGGGCGTTAAAGCAATCGACGAAAAAGGTCAAGTTTTTGAACTTATCGCTATCAAAATCACTAATCGCGACGGGAAAGCACCACTTGATGGTAGTGTAATTACCGATGCAAAAAGCGACAACAACCAATACCAAGCATCAAGTTATGAAGTTTCGATGACAATGGACGTTGAAGGTGCTAAAACTTGGGCTCGTATGACAAAAGAAAACGTAGGTCGTAGCATCGCTATCGTACTCGATGGATATGTTTATTCATTCCCTCGTGTAAATGGCGAAATCACTGGCGGACGTTCTTCTATTACAGGTAACTTCACACCAGAAGAAGCAAAAGATTTAGCAAACGTATTGAAATCTGGTACAATGCCTGCTCCAATGCACATCGTACAAGAAGACATTGTAGGTCCATCTCTTGGACAAGAAGCCATCAACAGTGGTTTGATTTCTTTCATCATCGCATTCATTGTTGTATTGCTCTATATGATTTTCTACTACGGATTGATTCCTGGTTTGGTAGCCGATTTCGCATTGCTCACCAACTTGTTCTTCCTTGTAGGAATTTTGGTTGCTTGGCGTGCAACTCTTACATTGCCAGGTATCGCTGGTATCGTTCTCACAATGGGTATGGCAGTCGATTCTAACGTGCTTATTTACGAACGTATTCGTGAAAACTTACGCGCAGGTTTGACAGTAAGAAAAGCCGTTAGAGAAGGATTTAGTTCTGCCCTTTCGGCAATTCTCGACTCAAACATCACTACATTGCTTACAGGTATTATTTTGGCTTACTTTGGTACAGGTCCTATTCGTGGTTTCGCCACTACATTGATTATTGGTATCCTTACTTCAGTATTTACTGCCGTATTCGTAACTCAATTGATTTTGAACTGGATGTCGGAAAAAGGAAAATTGGACAACACCAATTTCATTAGTCCTATTACTAAAAACTGGTTCCAAAATGTACATTTCGATTTCATCGGCAACCGTAAGAAATTCTACATTCTTTCTGGTGTATTGATGGTAATCATCATTACATCTCTTTTCACAAGAGGAATGAGTTTGGGTATTGACTTCTCTGGTGGTCGCAACTATGTAGTTCGTTTCGAAGAAAAAGTAAGCACAGAAGACATTCAAGAAGCATTGTCTGAAGGATTTGACGGCGAAGGAATGATGGTTACTACTATCGGTTCAGAAAATCAAGTTCGTATTTCTACCAATTACAAAATTGAAGACAATTCCGAAAATGTTTCTGACGAAATTGAAACTCGTTTGTACGAAAGTTTGAAAGGTTTCTATAAATACGACATTACAAAAGAAATGTTCTCAAAAGGATTTGTTGTTGAAAACGGCGAAGCAAAAGTTTCGCTCGACAAAGAATCTTCTATGGGTATTCAAACATCACAAAAGGTGGGTGCTACAATCGCCAACGATATTAAGGTATCGGCTATTTGGTCGGTATTGTTCTCGTTGTTGGTTATTGGACTTTACATCTTGTGGCGTTTCCGCAACGTTTCGTTCAGTATTGGAGCCGTAACTTCATTGATGCACGACGCAATGATTGTTCTCGGTCTTTACTCTTTGCTTTACAACATTGTACCTTTCACATTGGAAGTTGACCAACAATTTATCGCTGCTATTCTTACCATCATCGGTTACTCTATCAACGATACCGTGGTGGTATTCGACCGTGTACGCGAAATTGTAGGTTTGTATCCAAAACGCGACCGTGCACAAGTAACCAACGAAGCAATTAACCTTACTTTGAACCGTACATTCAACACTTCTATCACTACGGCTCTCGTATTGTTGATTATCTTCTTCTTTGGCGGCGAAGTAATTCGTGGTTTCGTATTTGCATTGCTTTGTGGCGTGGTAGCAGGTACTTACTCAACATTGTTTGTTGCAGTACCTATCTCTTATGATATGTTCAAGAAATTGAACAAAAACAAAGAGATTGAAAAAGTAGAAAAGTAAATTTTCTTCATATCATTCATAATATTGCGACGAGGGACTGTATTTTGCAGTTCCTCGTTTTTTAACTGACATTCTGTAAATGGATACACCTCCAAATATACAAGATTCATCGAAAGACGAACGCATCAACTTTGTAAGAAAGCAATGGCAATGCCTTAATCATTGTCCTTCGTGTGGGAAATGCTATTTCCTCAAAGGTCGTGATGCCGAAGATTTGTATGCCGAATACATCAAGGGCAATAAGTCATACATTGACGTAACGAAAGAATTGCGGCAAGCACTTTGAAATTGCATTTTGTCAACAATGAAGTTTTTTCTATCTTTGTCGGACAAAAGAAAAAAATAATATATTATATTTTAAGCATTAGTATTATTTCGCGTTTAGCCAAGAGCCTCGGAAACTATTGGAAATAACAGTCAGGAATAATAACTGAGAGTCTTCGGAAAAAGGGAGATTCTGCAAAGGAACAAAACTAAGCTTGCACCTTAGGTGTAAGTTCTTATCCTTTGCAGAGGTTTCCATCCGAGGCCGCCTCTAAGCTAAACGCAATAAGAAGTCTTGCACCTTTTTTGCGTTTACGTGATTGATAGTAATGCAAAACTATCAATCTATATGGAAATACAAACTACCGCAGTTTCACAAAAAAACAAAAACTATCTAACAGGTCTTAATGGACTACGAATTATTGCTGCACTTTTAATTTTATTCGGACACATAGCACAAGACTGCTACGGCTCGTGGTCAAAACAAATGGGAGGAGAATCTTTTTTACCTGGGGGAGGATTAGTTCTATTTTTTGTACTGAGTGGTTTTTTAGCATCTTACACACTACAAATCAACCCCGATTTTTCCGTAAAAAATTACTATAAAAAGAAAGTTCTTCGCATTCTACCACTATACTACCTATATATCGTTTTTTCCCTTATAGCATTTTCTTTAATCGGAAAATCTTCGGTTTTATTATGCAAAGAATTCATCTATTACGTCATTCCTTTAGGAAATATTCCTTTTAGCTCAGGAGAAGGAATTGCACCATTCCTTCACCTCTGGTATGTAGGGGCTATTATACAATTTTACCTTATCTATCCTTGGATAGCAAAAATAACAAAAGAGAAATTAATGTTTTGGTCTTTTATTATATGCTTATTTTGGATTGTTATAAAAGTTGCACTATATATTCTTGCCAAAGGCAGTTTTGCACATCGAATTATAGGTTGTACACAATTTGATAGTCTTTTTCTTGGCGTTTTTATTGGCACTCTTGTTATCAACAAAAACAAAATAATCACACATATTCAAAATTCTGCAATTGTATTTATTATTACTTGGATGCTATTTCTATCTTCTGGTTTTTATAGTCATTTAATACCTTCCGTCATTAGAAATGACTTTTTCGCAGTAATTACAGGGTTGTTAATTCTTGGTCAAATTGCATCAAAACCAGTATTTAGTCTCGAGAATAAAATATTGAACACATTAGGTGAAATATCATACGGAATTTATGTGTGGCAAATTACGATAATTATATTACTTTCTGAATTATACACATTTTGGGGTGGATATTTACAAAATATAATTATCTACTCTATCGTTACTATCATTACAATTGTTATTTCTTATTTCTCATACTATTACTTTGAGAAACCATTTTACAAAAAGTTCAAATGATTTCCATTCGTATTGAATCGTTGGAATTTTTCTTCAATGAGATTGAGGTAGAAAGTCAAAACTTGAGGTTTTCAAGTAATTGCAAATAGATTTCAATTCCTTGCTCTATTTCGTCCAATTTGATAAATTCATCGGCTCCGTGAGAGCGAGACGATTCACCTGGACCGACCTTGATGCTTGTATATGGAATACGCATTTGGTCTGAAGATGTTGGAGAACCAAAACATTTTAGTCCTAAAGATTTACCCTTTAGTACAATAGGATGGTCAATAGATATTGATGAAGAATTTTTGTCGGTAGAACGAGGCACTACATCGCAAGAAACATTACGACGAATTTCATCGAGCACTTGCAAATTAGTATAACATTCGTTTACACGCACATCTACCGTGAAAGTGCATTTATCAGGAACCACATTATGCAAAGTTCCAGCATTTATAATGGTCACCGACATTTTTACAGGACCCGTAAGTTCTGATACTTTCGAAAATTGATATGTACGAAACCATTCAATGTTTTTCAATGCCTTATATATGGCATTATCGCCCTCATTGCGGGCAGCGTGTCCCGAAACTCCGTGTGCAGTACAATCAAGCACAAGAAGTCCTTTTTCTGCAACTGCCAACTGCATTCCTGTAGGTTCGCCAACAATTGCCAAATCAATCTTCGGCAGTTCTTCCATCATTGCCGAACAACCATTTTTGCCACTCACCTCTTCCTCTGCCGAGCAAGAGAAAATAAGATTATAAGGTAATTCTTTCTCTTTTAATATTAAAAATGTTTGCAACAAACTAACAAGCGAAGCTCCAGCATCGTTGCTACCAAGTCCGTACAATTTGCCGTCTTCAATAGTTGGTTCATACGGGTTGCGCGTCCACGAATCGGCAGGACGAACTGTATCTATATGAGAATTGAGAAGAATAGTCTTTTTTGAAGCATCAAAATCTTTGGCAAATGCCCAAATGTTATTTCCCTTTCGAAATGTTTTTACGCCTTGCTGGTCGATATATTGTTGAAAAAAATCCGCCGCAGCGCCTTCCTCTCTACTCAACGAGGGAATTGCTATCAGTTGTTGAAGCAAAGAAACGGAAGATTCGGAAGCATTAGACATATCGCAAAATGTGAAATTATTCAACGATGGTTGTTCCAGAATTTTTGCCAATTTCGTCGGACTTGGTGATGACAACTTGCTTTACGCCTGAACTTATGGCATCGAAGGCATTTTCAAGTTTCGGTATCATACCTCCTTGAATAGTTCCGTCGGCTACATACTTTTCAAAATCCGTCTTATTGATTGTAGGAATAACGCTGTCATCGTTTTCGGCATCACGCAAAACGCCTTTTTTCTCAAAACAATAAACAAGTGTTACTTCAAAATGCTTAGCCAAAGCCTTTGCTGCTTCTGCTGCAATGGTATCCGCATTAGTATTGAGCATATTTCCTTTGCCATCGTGCGTAAGTGGTGCCAAAACTGGAACAATGCCTTTTGAAATCAAATCTGCCAAAAGGTCGGAATTAACTTCTTTTACATCACCCACAAAGCCATAATCAACATCTTTCACAGGACGCTTGTCGCTACGCATATAATTCATATCTGCACCCGTCAGTCCAAGTGCATTCACACCAAGAGACTGCAAACCTGCAACGATTTTTTTATTTACCAAACCACCATAAACCATCGTTACCACATCGAGCATTGCGGCATCGGTAACACGTCGACCATTCACCATCTTGCTTTCAATTCCAAGTTGCGATGCAATACGCGTAGCCGCTCTTCCGCCACCGTGAACAAGTACCTTATTTCCTTCAATTTTTGAAAAATCTGACAACAATTGTTGCAATGTTTCGGGCTCTTCAACTATTTGTCCACCGACTTTGATTATGGTCAATTTCATTGTATTGCGAGGTTAGTTTTTCATAAATTTATATGTCATAATGCCTTTGTCGGTAAATACTTTGAGCAAGTAAAAACCTTTAGGCAAATCGGAGATTGTTATCATATTGCTGGAACTTTTTTGCGTCAATACGCAACCGCCCACCAAAGAATAGACCGACATTTGTCTGATTTGTTTTGCCGTAGTAAATGTAACTGTCGATTCGTCCACCGAAATATTATCGGTTTCTGCAGCAGAAACACCAAAAGAAAAAATCAGTGCGAATAATAAGATAAAGATTTTTTTCATAGGCTTTCCAACATTCGTTTAATTACTACTTGCGCCGATATTTCGCGATTTCCAGCCTCAGGAATCACAAGCGATTGTGGACTTTCTATCACATCATCGGTTACTATCATATTTCTGCGGACTGGCAAACAGTGCATAAAATATGCGTTGTTTGTCAAACTCATTTTCTTTGTATCAACAGTCCAAGACATATCTTTGCTCAATATCTGACCATAATTTGGGTCTTGGTACGCCGACCAGTTTTTTGCATAAACAAAATCAGCACCAGCAAGTGCCTCATCTTGGTCGTATGTTACTTTTGCATTACGAACAAATTTCTCGTCCAACTCATATCCTTTCGGTTGAGCAATGACAAAATCTACATCAGCATCGTTCATAAAATCGGCAAACGAATTTGGCACTGCCTGTGGCAATGCTTTTGGATGTGGAGCCCAAGTCATTACCACTTTTGGGCGTTTTGTCTTTTTGTATTCCTCTATCGTGATAAGGTCGGCAAATGCTTGCAACGGATGCACTGTAGCAGACTCCATACTGAACACTGGACGACCAGAATATTTTACAAACTGATTGAGAATTGTTTCTTCGTAATCGAATTTCTTGCTTTCGAAACGGGCAAAAGAACGAACGCCGATAATGTCGCAAAACTGTCCCATCACAGGAATTGCTTCCAACAAATGTTCAGATTTGTCGCCGTCCATTATCACACCACGTTCGGTTTCCAACTTCCACGCTCCTTGATTCACGTCAAGCACAATAGTATTCATACCAAGGTTCATTGCCGCCTTTTGCGTACTCAAACGCGTACGCAAACTATTGTTGAAAAACACCATCAAACAGGTTTTATTTTCGCCCAAATGCTTGTAAGCAAAACGATTTTTCTTTATTTCAAGTGCTTCACGAATAGCTTCGTCAATATTTCCAAGGTCTTTTACTGTTGTGTATGTTCTCATCTCGTCTTATATTTTTCACAAAGATAATTTTTTTTTCATTTAGTTATTCCACAAAGATGTTATTTAATTGATTGCCAAATAAAAAAAGTAATATTGAATAATATTCACTCTTTCGTTTTATCAAAAAAAATCTCAATTTCCATATTTTTTATCATTAGTGTCCACTAAAAA
>DCHK01000022.1 GCA_002315615.1 Bacteroidales bacterium UBA1754
TTTTGCAAATCTAAGGTAAAGGGGGATGTAATATTTACGTTTATCGTTGATTTACAATATATTACGTATAGAAGTCCCCTTTAGGGGATTTAGGGGTAAAAAAAGCGATGGCTTACGCCACCGCCTAATTTATATCGTGCTTTCAGCACTTTGTTCGGTGCGAATGATTATTCGCCCCTACTCACAACTCTTAACTCTTAACTCTTAACTCTTAACTATATGCTATATGCTATACACTACTCCACTTCTACCCCCAACACATTGTATGCCTTTCCATCGTGGAGAATGAGGATTTGACCATCTTTCAACACCTTTTGAGTTTCGTTTTCCGACTTTTTGACACTTACTTCTTCTATACCAGAAGGGGTAACTTTTCCTAAAATTGTGAATTCAAACCATTTTCCAAATTCTTGCAAGATAGCACATTTTACAGTTCTATTACTCAAATTATACACGTTAGACCATTGAGTGTGGCTGGTAGGTTTAGCAGGATTAGGATCTTGTGCCACGGCTTGCAAAAGCGATTGCGCCTGTGCCTCGGTCAAAGTATGATTATAGGCTTTAATCGTATCTCTGAGGATATTATATCGGTCGCGACCGTGGTTGGAGTTTCCTCCAAATTTACAATCCTTTAAGCGAGGATCGGTATAAAAATTGGTTACGTAACGGTCGGTATCAGACTGCAAAACGGTATAAACCGTAGGAACAGTAAGGGTATCCACGTGCATAGGGTCAGCATACGACCACTCAACAACGGCATATTTACCCAACGAATCAGCCAACATAAAATGCAAACTGCCATTGGCAAGAGTAGCCATATGCATATTGTAGTTTTTCAACAAATTAACAGCACTATCTACCGAACTGCATTGGTCAAGCACCGCACGCATTGCCACCGATGTATAAATATCTGGTTTACCTACCTCTTTTTGATCGGTCGGCGAACCATCAAGATGAAGCACAGTAATAGCCAGTCCATCTTCATTCATGCCATCGCAAAAAAGGTAAGGTGCAAACATCAAACGCGAAATATCGGTAGTATCATCGGCATAGAATCCCTTATGAAAGCCCAACCAGTACGCATCGACAAAACTGATGGATTTTTTACCTCCTTCTGGAGCCGTAAAGAGCACCATAGCAGTAGCAGCCGCTTCGGTTTCTCCCTCCATATGACAGAAATCATAGTTGCGCCCCATCAGAAACTGAGCAGAATCCTTCAATGTAGCGGCGTATGCACTACAACCTGTATTAAATTGCAAAGTTTGTGATTTTGGAGGTTGAACATCGTACAATAGTTTTTCCAATAAATGGTTGACCGAATCCATACTGGTAGCATTTGCCTGAAGTACCTCGTCAAGGCGATAGTCGATGGTGTAATTCATCAAGTAGAAACGGTCGGAATCTAACGACTCGAGCGATGTAAGCATCGTGCGTTTTTGCGCATCTGTAACAAATTGCGAAGGGTTGTTTACAGGAGTAACGGATTGTACCTTACAAGGCAAGATAAACAAGGCAACAAGCACCGTTGTAAAGAAATGAAAATGTTTCATAATTATAAGATTTTATTGTGTTATGACTGCAAAACTACACTTTTTTCTTACAAATACAAACAAAATGTGC
The DNA here is from genome assembly GCA_002315615.1 of Bacteroidales bacterium UBA1754. Lineage (GTDB taxonomy): Bacteria > Bacteroidota > Bacteroidia > Bacteroidales > Paludibacteraceae > UBA1754. Next base: position 1,621 of record DCHK01000022.1, read on the forward strand.
ACATTAGGTAATTTTAATAAAGACCAACAAAAAAAACAGCACCACAATTTTGCGATGCCGTTTTTTTTGATTTATCAGAAAAAATTATTTTCCAAATTTGATAGCCGCTTGTGCTGCAGCCAAACGTGCGATAGGAACACGGAATGGTGAGCAAGAAACGTAGTTCAAACCAACTCTGTGGCAGAATTCTACCGAAGAAGGTTCGCCACCGTGTTCGCCACAAATACCACATTTCAAATCAGGACGTACGCTACGACCTTTTTCTGTAGCCATTTGTACCAATTGTCCTACACCATTTTGGTCGAGAACACGGAATGGGTCGTTTTTCAAAATCTTCATATCAAGATATGCTGGCAAGAACGAAGCAATATCGTCTCGGCTATATCCGAATGTCATTTGAGTCAAGTCGTTAGTACCGAACGAGAAGAATTCTGCTTTTGTAGCAATGCGGTTTGCAGTAAGTGCTGCACGCGGAATTTCTATCATTGTACCAACTTTGAATTCGATGCTATCACCTTTTTCTTCGAAAAGTTTAGCAGCAGTTTCGCGAATTACTTTTTCTTGGTTAGCAAATTCGTAAAGAATACCAGTGAGAGGCACCATAATTTCTGGGTGAGTTTCTACGCCTTCTTTCTTCAAATCTAAAGCAGCACCAAGAATTGCGCGAGTTTGCATTTCGGTAATTTCAGGATATGTATTACCAAGACGGCAACCACGATGTCCGAGCATTGGGTTTTGTTCGTGCAAAGATTCTACACGTTGACGGATAGCTTCGAAAGAAACACCCATTACTTGTGCCAATTCGCGTTGTTCTTTTTCCTCGTGTGGAACAAATTCGTGCAAAGGTGGGTCGAGCAAACGAACTGTAACAGGACATCCTTCCATTGCTTTGAAAATTCCGTAGAAGTCTTGTTGTTGGTAAGGCAAAATCTTTGCCAATGCCTTGCGGCGACCATCAACATCTTCTGCCAAAATCATTTCGCGCATAGCACGTATTTTGTCGCCTTCGAAGAACATATGTTCTGTACGGCAAAGTCCGATACCTACAGCACCAAAGTTGCGAGCCACTTGAGCATCGCGTGGAGTATCAGCATTTGTGCGAACTACCAAACGTGTGTATTTGTCAGCCAATTTCATCAATGTTGCGAAATCGTCGTCCAATTCTGCTTCTTTTGTAGCAACTGCACCTTGATAAACTTCACCAGTAGAACCATTGATAGAAATGTAATCGCCTTCTTTCAACGTTACACCACCAGCGGTAACTGTTTTTGCTACATAGTCGATAACCAAAGCACCTGCACCCGAAACGCAACATTTACCCATACCACGTGCCACAACGGCAGCGTGTGATGTCATACCACCACGAGCAGTAAGAATACCTTCGGCAGCAGCCATACCTGCTAAGTCTTCAGGAGAAGTTTCGATACGAACCATTACTACGCGTTCGCCTTTGCTTGCCCATACGGCAGCATCTTCTGCACTGAACACTACTTTACCGCAAGCGGCACCAGGAGAAGCAGCCAAACCTTTTGTCAAGACTTTTGCTTCTTTTTGTGCTTTTTTGTCGAAAATTGGGTGGAGCAATTCGTCCAATTTATTAGGTTCGCAACGAAGAACTGCTGTTTTTTCGTCAATCAAACCTTCGCGTACCAAGTCCATTGCGATTTTAACCATCGCAGCACCAGTACGTTTTCCGTTACGAGTTTGCAAGAACCAGAGTTTTCCTTCTTGTACGGTGAACTCCATATCTTGCATATCTTTGTAGTGGTTTTCGAGTTTTGTTTGGATGCCGTCCAATTCTTTGTAGATTTCTGGCATTGCTTCTTCCATTGAAGGATATTTAGAAGCACGGTCTTCTTCAGAAATACCTTGGAGTTTTGCCCAACGGCGACTTCCTTCGAGTGTGATTTGTTGTGGAGTACGAATACCTGCTACAACGTCTTCGCCTTGTGCATTTACAAGATATTCACCATTGAAAAGGTTTTCGCCTGTTGCTGCATTACGGCTGAACGCAACACCAGTAGCAGAAGTATTACCCATATTACCGAATACCATTGCCATAACAGAAACTGCTGTTCCCCATTCGTCAGGAATTCCTTCCATTTTACGATAAAGAATAGCACGTTCGTTCATCCAGCTACGGAATACAGCGCAGATAGCACCCCAAAGTTGTTCGATTGGGTTTTCTGGGAAGTCGTTGCCAGTTTGTTTTTTGATGGCTTCTTTGAAAAGTTTAACCAATTTCTTAAGAGAATCAACAGAAAGGTCTTTATCAAGGACAACGCCTTGCTCTTTTTTAACGCTTTCGATGATTGCTTCGAATGGGTCGATATCAGTTTTCTTTTCTGGTTTCATACCCAAAACCACATCGCCATACATTTGTACGAAACGGCGGTATGAGTCATATACAAAATGAGGATTGTTAGTTTTTTTCACCATTCCTTCGGCAACTTTGTCGTTCAAACCGAGGTTAAGAATGGTATCCATCATACCTGGCATTGAAGCACGTGCACCCGAACGAACAGAAACCAAAAGTGGATTTGCTTCGTCGCCGAATTTGCAGTTCATCAGTCCTTCGATGTGTTTAACTGCTGCAAGAACGTCATTTTCAAGTACTTTTACAATTTTGTCTTGTCCAACTTCGTAATACTCGTTGCAGACATCAGTTGTGATTGTGAATCCTGGAGGTACAGGAACGCCAATCAAGTTCATCTCAGCGAGGTTGGCACCTTTGCCACCCAATTGCTCACGCATTTGTGCGTTGCCTTCGGCTTTTCCGTTACCGAATGTGTAAACTCTTTTTTTGTTGTCCATAATACTTATTATTATATGTAAATTTTTCTACTTTTCTTGCAAAATGCAAAGATACGAAAAAGAAACGAGAAACGAGAAATCTGACGAGAGAAAATTTCGAAAGCGGCAATTATTGAATTTTATAGAGAAAAAAGTTATCAACAACCTTTTCTAAAAAATGATGAAATCACTTACGAATAGTCATTTTTTGTTTTTATAAAAAAAATATTCGCAAAATGATTATCACATATTAAATAAAAATTTATACATTTGCGAATGTATATGGTAATCAACAGTTTTTCAACTGAAAATTAACAAAAATTGTACTTTTTTCAACAGGAAAAGAAATGAAAAATATAGCAATCGTTGCTGGTGGCGACTCATCAGAAAATGTGGTTTCGCTGAAAAGCGCACAAGGTTTGTATTCTTTTATCGGCGACAAGTATAATCGTTTCATTGTAACCATTGTAGGTAAAGAATGGCAAGTGCAAATTTCCGAAACGGAGAAATATCCCATCGACAAGAACGATTTTTCATTTACCCGAGGTGGCGTGAAAACGACTTTCGATTTTGCCTATATTACTATTCACGGCACGCCTGGCGAAAATGGTATTCTTCAAGGTTATTTTGATTTGATAGGAATGCCTTATTCTTGTTGTGGTGTGTTGGCTGCGGCAATGACGTTCAATAAATATACTTGCAACCAATACTTGAAAGGTTTTGGTGTGAACATAGCAAAAAGTGTTCGGTTACGTAAAGGCGATAAAATCGATGCGAAGAATATTTTATCGGAACTTGGCTTGCCTGTATTCGTAAAACCAAACGTGGGCGGAAGTAGTTTTGGCACAACTAAAGTGAAGACCGAGGCAGATTTGCCTCCTGCTATTGATGTGGCTTTTGCCGAAGGTTGCGAAGTGATAATAGAAAGTTTTATGAAAGGTACGGAAATTACTTGTGGAATTTACAAAACGAAAACAAAAACAACCGTTTTCCCTATTACCGAAGTTGTTTCCGAAAACGAATTTTTCGATTACAATGCGAAATACAACGGACAAGTATCGGAAATTACACCTGCTCGTTTGTCGGCAGAAGTAACAAAACGTGTACAGCAACTTACGTCAGAAATTTACGATATTGTGGGTGCTCAAGGCATTATCCGTGTGGACTACATTATTACCGAAGGCGATAAAATAAATTTGCTCGAAGTGAACACAACACCAGGAATGACACCAACAAGTTTCATTCCACAACAAGTTCGTGCAGCAGGTTTGAATATTGCCGATGTGATGAGCGATATAATTGAGAATAACTAGCAAATTCAATTAAAAAAATTAAAATAATTAAGAAAATTACATTAGTGTCCACTAAAAAAT
>DCHK01000032.1:0-7033 GCA_002315615.1 Bacteroidales bacterium UBA1754
TCGGCATAAAGTGTGTCAAAAGCCAACGATGATTTGCCAGAACCCGAAAGTCCCGTAACGACAATAAGTTTGTTAAGCGGAAAATCAACATCAATATTTTTTAGGTTATTGATGTGAGCATTTTTTATCTGAATAGATTTCTCTTTCTTGTTAGGCATATACTCGTATTTAACTTGCAAAGATAGAAAACTGTTTTGATATTGGATTGATTCTAATATATTTTCTATCTTTGCGTAAAATATCCAAAAGTATGAAAAATACATCTAAGTGTTTGGCAGCGTTATTGTTCTGCTTTTTTTCTATTCAAATTTTCGCACAAAAAGTTGAGTGCAAAGACCGCTTGATGCGTAATATGACATTCGAGAATACTGACGATCCTACTGCCACTCGTTGGGATTATGCATCTACCGATGCTAAAATGGAGGGATTTAGTCTTGATGTTGACAATTACGAATATGTGGCAGAAGGAAGTACTCAAAATATAAAAATTGGCAATACTGGTACTGCCAATACCAAGAACCAATACGCAATAGTCAAAAACCCAAGTACGCTAAACTCTCAATATGCGAATATCGAAACTGATGGTATGTTGGTGCTCGTTCCTAAGCAAGGACAAAACGACTATTGGTTTGGATTCAAGACAGACGGACTCGTGGCAGGACAAACCTATTGGGTTGAGATGAAATTGTACAATTTGGTCGATGCCGAAAAGGGTACAAATGGTTTGCCTCAAGGAGGTGGATGTGAGTGGGGAAATGTGTTTCTCTCAGATAATACTACCACCATATTCAAAGAAGAAAACCCGGGCGACCGTGGTGCAGCAACCAATGTAAAATGGTCGGGTAAAAATGGTAACGGTGATTTTAACTTTTGGGGCAATCAGGTTTGCAATATGTTTAATTCCAGAAGTGGTGGTGCAGATGTTACACTTACATTCCAAGTGGTGGTGCCTGCCAATAATCACGCATTCCAAGTAGGATTTAAGAAAAATGCCGTAGATATGAATGCTCCAATAATATTGGGTTTGGATTATATCAAAATCTATGGTTGCGAAGAAGAGGCTATCCGTCCGAAAAATGGTGGCACTACAGTCTGCGAAGGCGACCCTAATACGCTCATCGCTACGGGTATAGGTCCTGCTGGCAGTAAATTTACTTGGACAAAAGTTGGTGGTACGATAGATGTGCCAAGCACTTCAAATAAATTGAACATTGTCGGTCCGTCTGCTGGCGAAAGTGCTACATATACTTGTAAGGGCGAATGGAATACGCTCAACATTACAGTGAAAGGTGCTGTGTGTTGTAGCAATGTGGGCGAAAAATTCTATGTGTTTGAAGAACGATTCAAACAGGCAACTACTGATTGTGGCAATAAGTACGGAAAACTTGATGAGGGCGAAATTGACGAGGTGGCGTACAAATATGCTGGTAGCGTTTGTGGCACGGATGGTGGCATCACTTGTGTGAAAGATGGTCAATATGCAGTGGTGAAACAAGTAAAAGATGGTGGTTATTGGGGTGGTAATAGTTCTTTCGGTTGGAACACATACAATCATACTTCGCACACAGCAGATGGCTCTGGACTTTTGCTTGTAAATGCTGCTGGTAGTACCAAATATGTGTACAAAAAACAATTGACGGGACTTTGTGCTAACACTGCCTACTCTATGGAGGTGTGGTATGGTAATCCAAGTAATAGTGATGGAAATAAGCCAAACTTGACATTAGAGGTGCGCGATAATGCCGATAAAGTGATTGAAAGTATGAAAACTGGTCAGATTCCTAATAACACTAAATTGCAAGATTGGAACAAGGCGGAACTGATATTCCAAACAACAAACCAAAACACTTTCACGCTTTATGTTTATGACAATAACACTTCAACAGGTAGTGGAAATGACTTTATTTTGGACGATATCCTTGTGTCGAGATGTTTGATAAAAGTGAATTTGCTCGATGATGAGAATGAACTCGAAAGTGATGCTTGTTCTAAGGACGAAAAAACGCTGACAATTGATAAATCTCAATTAACAAAATATTTTGCTGAGGCGTGGTTCCAATGGCAGAAATCTACAACGGGAACAGGAAACTGGACAAATATCGGAAGTCCAACCAAAGACAATACACTGAAAGTTACGCCAACGGCATCTAATGTTTGGTATCGTGCTAAAATTGGAGGCTCGGCAGAAGACGTGGCGAGCGATAACATTTCGCCTACATCTTGTACCAACGATACTTATTCTTCGGCATTCCGTTTGAAATTAGCCGAAGAAATCCAAATAACACTCAAAGCGGACAATGCTTCTGTTTGTGCTGGCGACCCGCTTAAATTGACGGGAAGTACTACTGCCGAAAAACCAACATACGCGTGGGCTTATTCTGCAAATGGCGATTTTGGCACAGCAACTACGCTCTCGGGCAAGAAAGAGACTTACAGCATTGCATCGACTGTTACTGCCGATGCTGGAACATATTTTTTCATTGTTACTACAAATGATGGTGCTTGCGAGGCGCATAAGGGAATTGATATCACCGTAAATCCTGCACCAACACTGAAAGTAACTGGCGAAACAGAACAAAACCTTTGTTTAGGAAAATCAATCAGCGATATTAAATTTGAATGGACAGATGCCACAATGACTCAAGATGGCAATCTTCCTGCGGGTGTTACATTCAATGCTCTTACGGGTGTAGTGAGTGGAACGCCAACTGTAGCAGGAACTTACGAAGTAAATTTTGTTGCAAAAGATAAATCTTCGTGCAAAAAAGACAAAGAACAAAAAGTAACAATAGTTGTGTACGATGTTGCCAAATTGAGTGTAAATAGCAATTCTGCACAAGAAATTTGTCAAGGCAATGCAATGACCGACATTACTTACAAATGGTCTAATGCAAATGTTACGGTTACTGGTTTGCCTGCTGGAGTAACTAAAACCGAAGATACTGGCGCAAAATACGAAAGTGGTTCGGGCAAAATATCGGGTACACCTACTGCAAGTGGTACAATCACCATTACTGCTACCGACAAAAATTCTTGTTCTACAATAACGGAAACAATTGAAATCAATGTCAATCCAATTCCTGTAATTTCGTTGGCAGAAGGTTCAAAAGAAAAAGTGTTGGTAGGAAAAACTTCTCAGTTGCTTTCAACTATTGCCAATGGAACTTGGAGCGTTGATAAAACGCAGTTTGCAACCGTAAGTAATACTGGTTTGGTAACGGCAGCAGCATCGCTTTTTGGCAGTCAATCGGAAGATATAATAGTAACTTTCCGTTCCGATAAAGGATGCGAAGCAACTTTCAAACTGAAAATTGTATCTTATGGTCCAATGGGCGATGACCAAAAATTTGACTATTGCAAAGGTGTAGATAACGAAGTGGTGATGAAAGGTACAGGCGAAAATATTACTCGTTGGGAATGGCTCGACGATTTGCACGGAACTCCACTTAAATCGGGTGATGGAACAAGTGATAATTACACTGTAAATACGAAAGACTTCATAGGCGATAAAACTTATTATTTCCGTGGTTGCAATGGCGCAAGTAGCGACAATTGTGCAGAACAAAAATTTGAATTCAAACAAACACCAGATTTTACAATTATTGATATAGCAGACCCAGAAATAAATGCTTGTACCGATAACAAGGTAACTTTGACATTGAAGCACCAAGGAAAGACGAATGAAACATATATTTGGAAAGCAACGAATCTTACGGGTGTGGCAAATGACAATGTGTTTGTTGTGAAATCGGATGTGGCTACAGTTGGCACAGTTACTGTAACAGCATTTGCCGATGGCTACTGCCCAGTAACGAGCGACCCAATTACAATTACTTTCAGCAAACTTACGCTTGACCTTAAGTCTGATGTAGATTACATTTGCGAAGATGGCGATGTACGTGGTTCGGCAAAACTTACTTTAGATATGTACCCCGAAGGAATGCCCGATGGCGCAAAACCTGTTATTGTTTGGTTTAAAGAAAACGCAGAGTTACCACAATTTTTGAATCAGCAAACCGTTACCGTCACAGAATCAGGCAATTATATGGCTGCTGCAGGATATGTTTACGAAGGTGCAGTTTTGTGCGAAGATTTGAAAGAAATAAATATTCGCTCAGAGAAAATGCTTGTCGGCAAGGACAAAAACTATGAAATTTGCGTGGGTAACCAAGTGTCGCTCGAGGCAGAAACGGGTGCTACCTCGCCTGCCACTTATACTTGGACGAAACCAGGTGGCGAAAAGGAAGTTACAACTGATAAAAAATTGGCACTTGGTACAATGGACAAAGACGGAACGTTCGATTATATCTTTACCGTTTCGCGTTTAACTTGTAGCGCATCGCAAAAGCATACGGTGAAAGTGAAACCTTTCGTTGATTTTGAGGTGAAAGATGTGGCTACTATTTGTAAAGGCGACCTCAAACAAGTGAGTGTAGAACCAGTTACTCCTAATGTGATATATAGTTGGACAGAAGTTAGCACGGGCAAAGTTGCTCAGGGCACGAATTATACGTTGCCTGCCGAAGGTGGTGCTACTGCTAAGGAAATAAAAGTATTTGCAAAAGGAAATGACTATTGTGATACCGAAAAATCGTTCAATTATGATATTTCTGAAATAAAATTGACTGCAAATTGGCAAGATTATTTCTGCCCGAAAGACGTTGTGTTACTGAAAGTTAATGCACAAGAATTGGGAACAAATACTTACATCAATTATGCGTGGACGGAAAACGGAACGCCATCAAGCGAAACTTCAAGCGAAGCATCTTTTACGCCTAATGGCAATACGAAATTCTCTGTTACAGCGTCAAACGATTATTGCAAAGTGCCTTACGAAAAAACAATTTCGATGGTTGATATAAATATCTATTTCGACCAAAAAGTTGCTGCATCGTGTCCTGGCACCGAAGTTGAATTGTATGTAAATGTTTCTGATAAATCGGCAAATGTCGAATGGGTTCGCATTGACCAAGAAGATTATAGCACCCAAACAGTTGGACGAGGAACAAGTATAAAGGATACACCGAAACATACCTCTATTTATACTGCAAAATTGAGCAATAAGAATTGTACAAATTCAGCCGATTTGTTGGTGGAACTTTTCCCAGCACCAGTTATCGACAATGTTATTTCGCTCGAAACACCTAAAAATGTGCAGATTCTTGTGAGTGGTGGAACTGAACCATTCTCATACGCAGTGGATAAATCATCGTACGTGCCGACCGATATTTTCAACGATATTCGTGTAGGAAAACACACTGCATACGTGAAAGATGAAAACAAATGTCAAGCATCGTATCTGTTTGTGGTTGAGCCACTTCCGCTCGAAATTCCAATTTATTTCACTCCAAATGGCGACGGACTGAATGATACTTGGAAGATTAAAAATTTGGATATGTTTGAAGAAGTAGATTTGCGTATCTACGACCGTTTTGGCAAAGAGTTGAAGCGCATAACTGACCCATTGGACGAGTGGGACGGAACTTACCAAGGCAAAAAGATGCCGTCGTCAGATTATTGGTTTATACTTCACATTGACGAGACTGGTAAAAACGAAAACGGACATTTCACATTGGTAAATTAAAAATTTCTTGATAGCGAAAAGAGACGATTACAAATGCGTAGTCGTCTTTTTTTTATGCAGAATAATAACAACCAAACATTTTTTTCTCTAATTTTGGATATGTATTCAAAAGAAGAGTTAGTACAACTAAAAAAAGACTTTTGGGAGGGATTCGACATTTATTGTCGTAATGTGAGTCACGCTCGCAAGCGTTGGATTTTGTACGATACAAAAATCAAAGGATTTGCGATGAAATTTGAGGCAAAACGCGATGGTGCATTGGTGATGATGGAAATGAGCCAACGCAGTCAGTCGGTACGCGAGGCAATGTATGACAAACTTTTTTCGATGAAAAGTTACATTGAGGACGAATTTGGCGAACCACTTGTTTGGGAAAAACAATATTTGGGCGATGGCAATAGATTTTTCTCTCGCATATACTTGAAAAAAGAAGGCATCGATTTTCATAGGCAAATTCAATGGATGGAATTTTTCCATTTTTTTTATGAAAAAATGACCATTATGGAAAGCGTTTTCGATGACATTAAGGAAATAATCAATCCACAAAATTACTGATGGATGCGTAAATAAAAGATTTAATAGTTAAACAACCTATGATAAAGAAATACGATTTTTTGATTATTGGTTCGGGTGTGGCAGGAATGAGTTATGCACTCAAGGTAGCCAATACTGGCAAAGGCAAAGTTGCGATAGTTTGCAAAACTTCTATCGAAGAGGCGAATACTGCCAAAGCACAAGGTGGCGTTGCTTCGGTAACCAATTTGAAGGTTGACGATTTCAGCAAACACATCGAAGATACAATGGTGGCTGGAGATTTTCTCAGCGATCGTGCGGCAGTGGAACAAGTGGTGAAAAATGCGCCGTCGCAAATTGCCGAACTTGTGAAATGGGGCGTCAATTTCGATAAAAAAGAAAATGGCGAATTTGACCTTCACCGCGAGGGTGGACATTCTGAATTTCGTATTCTTCATCACGCCGACGATACGGGTGCCGAAATTCAACGAGGTTTGATTGCTGCAGTGCGAAATAATCCAAACATTGATATTTTCGAAAATCATTTTGCGGTAGAAATTATTACACAACACCACCTTGGCGAACGCGTTACGCGTCGCACGCCAGACATTGAGTGCTATGGTGCGTATATTTTGAATCCCGACACACAAAAAATTGACACTTACTTGTCGAAAGTTACGCTGATGGCGACGGGCGGAACTGGCTCTGTTTATGCCACTACAACCAATCCGAACATTGCCACAGGCGATGGTATTGCGATGGTTTATCGTGCCAAAGGAACCATTAAAGATATGGAATTTGTGCAATTTCACCCTACAGCGCTTTATCATCAGGGCGAAACGCATCCAGCATACCTTATTACCGAGGCTATGCGTGGTTATGGTGGTATTCTTCGTTTGCCGAATGGCGAAGAGTTTATGCACAAATACGACAAGC
>DCHK01000032.1:7053-28671 GCA_002315615.1 Bacteroidales bacterium UBA1754
ATATTGTGGCTCGTGCTATTGATAAAGAGATGAAAATTCACGGACTTGACCACGTTTGTCTTGACGTTACGCACAAAAATCCCGAAGAAACAAAAAAACATTTTCCAAATATTTATGCAAAATGCAAAAGCATAGGTATTGATATTACGCAAGAATACATTCCTGTAGTGCCTTGCGCACATTATATGTGTGGTGGAATTAAGGTCGATTTGGATGCTTGTTCGAGCATTAAACGTTTGTATGCCGTGGGCGAATGTTCTTGTACAGGTTTGCACGGAGGCAATCGTTTGGCGTCAAATTCGCTCATAGAAGCCGTAGTGTACGCCGATGCCGCAGCAAAACACAGTTTGCAACATATCGACGAATATTCATTCAACGAAAAAGTGCCAGAGTGGAACGATGAAGGTACACTTACCAACGAAGAGAAAGTGCTTATTGCACAAGACGTGCGCGAAGTTGGTCAAATTATGAGTACTTACGTGGGCATTGTTCGTAGCGACTTACGTTTGAAGCGTGCGTGGATTCGTTTGGATGTGCTTTACGAAGAAACAGAAGACCTTTTCAAACGAGTGAAAGCAACCAAAGAAATTTGCGAATTGCGTAATATGATTAACGTAGGTTACCTTATTACACGTCAGGCGATTGAACGAAAAGAAAGTCGTGGATTGCATTTTACAATAGATTATCCAAAGAAAAGTTAATGAGCATATAGCATATAGAAAGCAGTCTTATGTATTTGGTCAAATCAAAATATGCTAATTTTTAATTATTTTAATTGCCTTAATTCTTTTAATTTTTAATTGATTATCGTATGTCAGGTTTCGTAAGAGTGGCAAGTGCCATACCAGAAATAAAAGTTGGCAACTGCCAATATAATGCCAACAAAATTATCAGTCAGATAAAAGAGTCGGCAAAAAAGAAAGCAAGCGTAGTTTTGTTTCCTGAATTGGTGCTTACGGGTTGTACTTGTGGCAAATTGTTTCACAATAAAAAATTATTGGATGAGGCGCAAATGGCTATCTATCATATTGCAGAGGAAACCGAAGATGATAATATTATTTCGCTTGTAGGAATGCCACTTCTTTGCTCTGCAAAAGTTTACAATACTGTTGCGGTTATTTACAAAGGAGAAATCTATGCTTTCATTAGCAAACCGAAAGTCAATAAGGAAAATGACAAATGGTTTTCTCCACTCATTCACGATGAAATTATCTATGCGGAAAGTATGGATATCCGCGTAACTGACAATTGTGTATTTTGTTGCAACGATTTCAAGTTTTCCGTTATGTTCGATAATATTTTCTTGTCGTCCGACGAAATGAGAGATTACGTTAATAGTGGTGCAGAAATCGTTTTCAATCTTGCTGCGTTTCAGACTACTGCCGGACTTCGCAAAAAAACCGAAACCGAACTCGCTTGTATTTCAAAAGAAATGCAATGTGGTGTAGTTTTTGCTTCGGGTGCGGTGGGCGAATCAACAACCGATGCCGTTTACGATGGAACTGGCTATATTTTCGATAATGGAGAATTGTTAGCGAAAACAGAATCTTTTTCGCAAAAATCGCAAATTATATATTCCGAAATTTGTATTGATGCTATCAATGGCGCTCGTATCAATTCAAAGGATGTGGCGATAAACGAATTGCAATATATTTCTCTCGAAATGGTATCACCTGAAATAAAAAAGTTGAATCGAAAAATCAATACTTGTCCTTTCTTACCTTGTGTTGAAGATATTGATGAGCGTTGCGAGGAAATTTTGAATATTCAAGCAACTGGGTTGGCAAAAAGATTTTTGCACACGCATAGCAAGACGCTTGTAATAGGTGTTTCTGGTGGTTTGGATTCGACTTTGGCATTGCTCGTTTGTGCGCACACTTTCGATATGCTGAAACTCGATCGTAAAGATATTATTGGCATCACAATGCCAGGATTTGGCACTACCGACCGCACTTACAACAATGCACTCGAGATGATGAAATCTCTTGGCATTACGCAAAAGGAAATTAGTATAAAAGATGCTTGTATTCAGCACTTTAAAGATATTGAATATCCTGAAAATACATTCGATGTAACTTACGAAAATTCTCAAGCACGAGAGCGTACGCAAATACTTATGGACTATGCCAACAAAGTGGGCGGAATAGTTGTCGGTACGGGCGACCTTTCGGAATTGGCGCTTGGTTGGGCAACCTACAACGGCGACCATATGTCAATGTATGGCGTAAATGCCGATGTGCCGAAAACTGTTGTTAGAAAAGTGGTTCGTTGGTATGCCGAAAAAACGAAAGATAAAACTTTGGCACAAACGCTCATCAATGTAGTGGAAACGCCTGTAAGTCCCGAACTTTTGCCGAGTAAAAACGGAAAAATCAATCAAAAAACCGAAGATTTGGTTGGACCATACGAGTTGCACGATTTCTTCATATACTATATGCTGAAGTACGGACTTTCGCCTGAATCGATAAAAATGTTGGCTTGCAATGCTTTTGCTGGCATTTTCGACGAAGCGACAATAGAAAAATGGTTACGCACATTTTTGCGCCGTTTTTTCAATCAGCAGTTCAAGCGCTCGTGTATGCCCGACGGACCTAAAGTGTTCGACATTTCTTTGTCGCCCCGTGGCGATTGGCAAATGCCAAGCGATATGGACAACGATATGTGGATAAATATGGATTGGTTACTTTGAAAGAGTTTTTCTTCGATATTCACACGCACAAGGCGAAAGAAAACGCCGTAGTAAATCTTATGCCTATCGATGTGCAAAATATTGATTGGCAAAACACAAACTTACAATTTTCTATTGGAATTCATCCGTTGTTTATTGAAAATGCCGATGAACAACTGAAAATTGTCTCGCAATGTTTGAGTCATTCGCAAGTAAAATTTATCGGCGAAATTGGTCTTGACAAACGTTTCGAAAACCTGAATGAACAGCAAAACGTTTTTGAACGTCAAATGCAATTGGCTGAAGATTTCAAAAAACCTGTTATCGTACATTGTGTGCGTGCTATAAATGAAGTTTTAGCGATTGCCAAAAACTTTCCTTCGGTAAAATTGATTTTTCACGGATTTAGGGGAAAACCACAGTTGGCGAAACAGATTCTTAATGCGGGTTATTTCCTTTCTTTCGGCGAAAAGTCGTTGCTTTCCGCCGATACAATTTCCTTTGTGCCACAAAATAAAATCTTCGTAGAAACCGATGAGTCTGAAATTTCTATTGAGGAAATTTACCGAAAAATTGCAGAAATAAAAGGCATTTCCGTTCACGAATTATGTGATGCTGTAAAGGAAAATATCGTTAAATTTGCGTAATTTTGTTATCTTTGCGAAAATGTTTGGAGAATGGATGTAAAAATTGAAACATCGTGGAAAAATATCTTGCAGTCGGAATTCGATGAGCAATATTTTAAGGATTTGACAACTTTTGTGCGCTCTGAATATCAGACACATAAGGTGTTTCCGCCTGCAAAAATGATTTTCAATGCTTTCGACCAATGTCCGTTCGACAAAGTGAAAGTGGTGATTTTAGGACAAGACCCGTATCACGATGATGGACAAGCGCACGGACTTTGCTTTTCGGTGAATGATGGTGTGCAGTTCCCGCCGTCGTTGCAAAATATCTTTAAAGAGATTCACGACGATTTGGGCGTGCAAATTCCACAAACTGGCAATTTGGAACGATGGGCAAAACAAGGTGTGTTGCTTTTGAACGCCACGCTTACAGTGAAAGCGCATTTGGCAGGTTCTCATCAAAATAGAGGTTGGGAGCGCTTTACCGATGCAGTTATTCGAAAAATTGCCGAAGAACGAGAAAATGTTGTGTTTCTTTTGTGGGGTTCGTATGCACAGAAAAAAGGTGCGTTTATCAACCCAGAAAAACACTTGATTTTGAAAGCGGTTCATCCATCGCCATTGTCAGCATACAGAGGCTTTTTCGGATGCAAGCATTTTTCAAAAACAAACGAATATTTAATTTCAAAAGGTTTAGAACCGATAAATTGGTAAACAAGAAGCAAGAAACAAAATTATTTCGCTTCGCTCAATAATTCAAAATTCAAAATTTTTAATTAACGATGCCTTTACGAATTCCTGAAAAATTACCAGCAATTGAATTGCTGAAAAAAGAAAATATTTTTGTGATGGACTCAAAACGCGCAACAAAGCAAGACATCCGTCCGCTGAAAATTGCGTTTTTGAATTTGATGCCTATCAAAATTACGGCAGAAACTGATTTCATTCGTTTGCTGTCGAACACGCCATTGCAGATAGAAATTGATTTCATCAAGATAAAAAGCCATACATCGAAAAATACGCCTGTAGAACATATGCAAGCGTTTTATGTAGATTTTGAAAAGGTAAAAGAAAACAAATACGATGCACTTATCATCAATGGTGCACCGCTCGATTTTGTGGAGTACGAAGATGTAAAATATTGGGGCGAATTGAAAGAAATTCTCGATTGGGCAAAATCAAATGTTACGTCGCGTTTCTTTATTTGTTGGGGCGCTTTTGCAGCAATGTATTATTACTACGGAGTGCCCAAATTTACGCTTCCTAAAAAACGATTTGGCATTTTCCCCCATTCTGTGAAAGACAAAAAATATCCACTTTTCCGTGGTTTCGATGATTATTTTTATATGCCGTATAGCCGTCACATCGAAGTGCACAAAGAAGATGTGGAAAAGGTAAAAGGTCTGAAAATTCTTGCAGAATCAACCGAAGGTGATGTGGGAATTGTAATGGGACAACACGGACGCGAGTTTTTTGTATTTGGTCATCCAGAATATGTGGCAGATACGCTTGCAAATGAGTATTATCGCGATATTGAGCAAGGTAAGCCGATAGATATTCCCGAACATTATTTCGAAAACGATGACCCGAAAAAGAAACCTATTGTGCGTTGGCGCTCGCACGCTAATTTATTGTTCACCAATTGGTTGAATTACTTTGTATATCAAGCCACACCATACGACATCAATTCCATTCATTAAGGAACATAAAATATTTTCATTCAAAATCCTTTCAGTTATGCTGTTAGGATTTTTTTGTGTTCAGCAAAAAGGTTGTGCGCACGGCAAATGTTACGATAAGTAAATAAATGCCGATGTCTATATGTTGCAATCCCGCTAAACCTACAACACAAAGTAGGGTGAGCATAACGCAGTTGAAAATGGCGTAAATTTTGTAGCATTTTTTGCACCAAAACATCAGTGGTATGGCAACAAACTGCAATGGGTGAAATATCAGCACCAAATAGTTTGGAAATACCGTAGGATGAATGGAAAAGAAAGATACGAAGCAAATTATCAGTCCAATTGTTCCACAAAACGAGAAAAGAAGAATGTCGATAATTTGATATTTTTTGTTCTTTTTGAATCCCAAAAATGTGAAGATTGTAACAACTGCAAGTATCAGTGCAAACGTAAATGTAGGCGAAATAGGTTTTACATTTTTTTTCGCTTTTGCGTTCATACTTGGTATAACTGTCGGTGCTTCAGAAATAAGTTTGCGTGCAGTGTCGCCTTTCACTATTTGTGCGTTTTCAAAGGCATTTTTCATTGCTATTGGTAAATACATTTCGTTGTGCATCGAGATGAGGGTGTCGGCTGGTGCACCGAGCAATAGGTTTATGCCGAACATTTGCCAAGTGTCGCCCACATATTGTTTTACGCTCTCGCGATAAGAAATAGGTGTGTAGTTGCCTTCTTTGTAAACAACCTTTCCGTCAACACTTTTTTCTATTAAATCACGAATTCTGGTTGCACAATTATCGCTGAAATAGTTGTACAAATATCGACGATTTTCTGGTTTTAGGTTCTCTCTTAAAAGCGAGTCGAGTGTGTTTAGTTCTGCGTCGTTCAAGTCGATTCTCGAAATCCAAACATTTGTTTTTCTGGAACTTATAAAATTATAGAAATCATCGTAATCTAAAAGATAATATGTTTTTCCAAGTGTAAATTTCAGAATAAAATTGTCGTCGGAAAATGAAAAAACGCCGTAGTTATATACAATATTGTGCTCGTCGTCGAGCATCATCAAGGCAGAATGACCATAAAGTTCGTAAGTTTTTTCGCCAGGTTCGCAAGTCAAAAGGCAACACATACGTTCGGCATTGAGTTGCAAAAAACTTAAAATTGCCAATAAAGAAATAAGCAATTTTTTCATCATTGTTATTCGAAATTAAAAGTGAGAACGAGCAAGCGGTTTGTCAATCGTAGTAGTGCGTCGGTATATTTTCGGTCGGCCTCGATAACCAAATCTTTACGTTCTTTGTCGAGTACATCAAGCATTCCAATGCAGAATTTCAATTCTGGTGCAAATTTGAAATATGGCAAATAAAAGTCGCATCCCACGCCAAACTGAATATTTATGTCGGCTGGTTTTAGCAACAGTACTTCGCCTTTTTGTCTGCCTACTTGATAGTCAAAACCGCCACCCAACAGCACATACGGACGATAATTGTTGATACGTTTGGCACGATATTTCAAATAGATAGGGAAATCTACTATTGTAGTTTTCAGTGTGTATTCTTTTGCTAAATTTTGGTTTTGGTCGATAAATGTTGTTTTGATGTCGCCAAAGTGTACTACTGGCACAAAACGAAGGTTGAGGTATTCGCACAAACGTAAGTCGGAAATTACGCCTACCGTAAATCCTGGACTATAATTGTTTACGCTCATCGAATAGATGTTTCCATCGGGTGCGATGGCATTAGACTGCCTTACGCCAAGATTCATAAAGTCTGCGCCAAGTGTAAAACCGAAATGGATTCTTTTGTTGTCGGACTGCAACTGATTTTGCACGGTTTTGTTTTGTGCAAAAATGCTTGATGCAGAAGCGATTAGCAATAAAAATATGAAAATTTTATTTTTCAAAGTTGTCTGTCTTTTTTCTTTAATAAACGAAAAATATGTGCATTTATTTTACGTTTACCCTTTTCAGCGTGCAAAGTTACAAAAAAAATCAGACAATCTTCATTCTGATGCGCCATTCTTGTGGATACAGATTGTTGGCGCGATTGCCGAGGTTTTTTACAAAACCAATTGCCACATTTTTGTAAGTAAGTAATACATATCCGTGTTCGGTTTGTGGCAAAACGATGGCTTCTTTTTGTAGAAAACGGATGGCCGTTTCGTAATCCACTTCGCAAGTGGCGAAACTATTTCTGTTTATTTTTTTCGAGAGTGCCAACGAAATGTCAGGAATAAAATCTTTGCCTTTTTGTTCGGCTACAGTGATGCCCGAAGCCAATATGTGTAAGTTTTTTTCGATCAACGAAAATTCGTTTGCGTAGTTTGTTGGAACGGCTTTCACACGTGTGCCGAAAGTAGAAAATACAAAATCGCCATTCAACCAATTTTGCAAGGTTGCAAGTTCTTTGTTTTGCTTTTGTGGTCTGTCGTTTTTTGTGCGAAAAGTATCGCTTGCCGAAGTCTTTCGCAACACAGCCAAGAAAAGTCCTTCGCCTTTTGTTTTGTGTGGATAAAAATGATAACCTTCGGGTGTTTCTGTTATTTGCCAATCGGGTTGCGTTTTCAAACGAAGAATTTCGGCACCAAGTTCATCGGCAATCCATCGGACATTTTCTTCGTTTTCGTGTTCGTTGAAAGTGCAAGTGCTGTAAATGAGTAGTCCGTCTTGCTTGAGGGCGTCCCATACATCCGACAGAATTTCGCGTTGACGTTTGACGCACATTTTTACATTGTCTGCCGACCATTCGCTCACGGCAGTTTCGTCTTTGCGAAACATTCCTTCGCCAGAACAAGGTGCATCTACCAATATAGCATCGAAAAATGAAGGAAATTGCGCGAAATCAGAAGGTTTGTTGTTGCAAACTATGGTGTTTTCGTTGCCCCATTTTGTCATATTTTCTGCTAAAATATTCGCACGATTTTTCACGTATTCGTTGCTCACAAGCAAACTTCCACTTGGTAGTGCCGACGATAGTAATGTGGATTTTCCTCCAGGCGCTGCACAGAGGTCAAGCATTTTTATCGGTTCGGTAATGTATTGTTTCACAACTTGCTCCACAAACATCGAGGCGGCTTCTTGCACATAGTATGCACCTGCGTGAAAAAGTGGGTCGGCAGTGAAAGAAGGTCGTTCTGCAAGATAGCGTCCGTTTTCGCACCAAGGCACAATGTCGGCATAGTCGAAAGTGGTTTTGTCGTTCAGACGAATGCTTACAGGCGGTTCACTATCTAATGCTTGCAGAAAATTATCTGCTTCGGTACCGAAACGTCGTTTTATGTCTTGAACAAAATCTTGTGGAAACATTTTTGCTTATTTGTAGAGTAAAAATATACAAGGACGTTTGTCGAGGTCGGGCACATTTCCTTTCCATTCGCGCAACATTCGAGTTTGTATAAATTCCGTTTCGAGTGTGATGTCGGCGGCAATGCAAAGTCGTGTCGTTGGTTGACAAATTTTCATCAATTCTTCTATTAGTTTCCCGTTGCGATATGGCGTTTCAATGAAAATTTGAGTTTGGTTTTCGGCGTAAATTCTGCTTTCAATTTTTTTGATGGCTTTTGTGCGTTCCTCTGGTTTAATGGGTAAATAACCCAAGAAAGCGAAACTTTGTCCGTTGAATCCGCTCGACATCAGCGAAAGTAGTATGGACGATGGTCCAACAAGTGGCACAACTTTGTAATGTCGGTCTTGTGCAATGCGCACCACATCGGCACCAGGGTCGGCAATGGCAGGGCAGCCGGCTTCGGAAATTACGCCCATATCAAAACCTTGTTTCATTGGGTTAAGGAACGATGCGATTTCGTTTGGCGAAGTGTGGCGATTGAGCGTAAAAAACGTCAATTCGTCAATGTTTATACTTGGTTCTAACTTTTTAAGAAAACGGCGTGCCGAGCGGACATCTTCCACAATAAAATGTTTGATATTCACCACTGCATCGTGGTTGTACGCAGGCAGTACACGCGAAATTTCTGTTTCGCCCAAAAGCACCGGTATAAGATATAAAGAAGGCATAATTTAATTAGCAAATTAGTCAATTGGCAAATTAGCAAATGATGATTACTAAACGATTAAACACTAAACGCTTTTCACCAATTCATTCATTCGGCTGATGTATTTGCCGAGAATGTCAAATTCTAAATTCACCATTGTGCCTACTTTGATGTCGCAGAAATTGGTATGTTCCAATGTGTAAGGAATGATAGCAACTTGAAACGAATTTTCGGTTGGGTTGCACACGGTCAAACTTACGCCATTCACGGTTACCGAACCTTTGTCCACAGTGAAATAACCACGTTTTGCCATTTCTTTGTCGAATTTGTACTCGAAAGTAAAATAATGACTTCCTTTGGCAGCCTCTACTTTTTTACAAATGGCGGTTTGGTCAACGTGTCCTTGCACGATGTGTCCGTCTAATCTGCCGTTCATTATCATACTGCGTTCTACATTCACCTTGTCGCCCACATTTAGCACGCCAAGGTTCGAACGATCGAGTGTTTCTTTTATGGCGGTTACGGTGTAGGTGTCGGCTGTTTTTTTTACTACAGTAAGGCAAACGCCGTTGTGCGCCACACTTTGGTCAATTTTCAATTCGTTTACGAAAGAGCATTTCAAAGTGAGATGCAGATTCTCTTGGTCTTTTTCTAATTTTACGACAATCGCCGTTTCTTCTACAATTCCTGAAAACATATTTCTAATAATTTAATTTTCAATAATATAACTATTTTAGATTAACATTATCTTCAATCCATTGGATGAGTGGGATGTTATTTTCTTTCCCGATTTTTCGGCATAAATTAAGCCAATCGTTGTAATTTTTTATTGATGGATTGTATTCCATAAGCATCAGTTTGAAATTTTCATTGGGTTTTTCCAATAGTGATTTTATATATTCTGCTGATTCTACTATTGTTTTGAAAATTTTTGGAATAGGAGTTTTTAATGTGACTCCATTTACAGAAGATATTTTTCCTCCAGCAGAAAAAATATCACGAATATTTGGCATTACAACTTGATAACAAGCACATAACCATAGAGTTGTTTGAATGTACTTATTTGCATTTTGTTTAGGACTCATTGTCTCAGGGAAAAGAATTAAAGATTTTGAAAGCAAATCCCTTCTTTCTCCAATAGTTAGAGAATTCCATAATCTAACATTGAAAGAATTTTGAATCTCAGGTTCGCTTGAAGTTAGCCACCAAGGCATTTCTTTTTTGTTTTCTTTGTTTGCCTTTTCCTTGTAGTAACGACGCACTTGTTCTATACTATCTTTTGATGTTCGTAGTTCATCGTAAGTGGTATTCATTTTTGCAAATATAGATTTACCCTCTTGTAATTCCATATTTATTAAATAGCGAGGAGAGTGTGTTACTGTAATGTCATACAATACATCTTGGTATGGTCGACAACGAAATTCGGGAGGATTTCCACCTAATTTTCCAAACAACATATAAATGTTTTCCACATACTTATCCCTGGTTGATTCTACAATACTGCTACCAGTGGAGGTCCAATGGTTTTTATCGGTTGATTTTACTTCAACGCCATAATATTTCTCAGCAATAATATCAGGGAATGCTTGTCCTGATATGAGTTTTACATTATTTGCATCAAAGGGTGTACCAAAACATGCTTCCTTAATAATAAATTCTGTCGCTTTCTCCAAATCTGAAGATGAAATCTTTTTGTATAGATTATGATTGCTTTTAGATCTTTCGTTAAATATGGATTCTGTTTTTTCCATTAAATCAGCAAATGCACAATTCGCTTTTGAAGAATCAGTTTTTCTAATAGTTATAATATTTTTCGTTTCTTTCATGTTGTTTTAATTGAAATATAAATCCCAAAGTTCCTGAATCCTTCTTGCTATATTGTAGGCTAAAATAGGAGGAACAGCATTACCTATTACTTTGTAAGCACCAGACGGACTAACTGCAAATTTTTTTGTGTAGCCTTTGTAAAAAACAAAAGGATAATCAGGTGGAAATGTTTGAATGAGTGCACACTCACGTGGAGTAAGTCGTCGTTCTTGCATCCCTTTTTCAAGTTCTTCGAATATAATGCCACCATTTTCTTTTGACAATCTTCTAAACTCAATATTGCCGTGATGTTCTGACCTAATTGTTGGTCCTAATCCATCTAAATTTATTTCACTTTGTCCCTGACAATGATTGCCCATAAATTTTGCATTGGAATAAAATTGTTGCGACACATCTTTTGATTCTGATGGTTCTTTTAATCCCTTGAAAATGTCCCTGCACACTACGGGTGAAGATAGTGAATCGTTGTTTACTGTGTGATTGTGAGTGGGATGAGGGTAAGGATCATATTCTATAGGAATGTTGATTTGAGAAAGAATTTTTTTCGTTTTTTCATTTAATGCCGATTTTCTTATTCCTATGAAGATTACACGTTCTCGTGTTTCGGGTACACCATAATTGCCCGCATTTAGAATTCTAGGTGTTAATACGATATAATCGTTATCGTCAGCTGATGCAAAGTCTTTTTGAATTATATCCTTAACATCACCTAAACTCACAAGTCCTTTAACATTTTCGGCGATAAAAATTTTAGGTTTAACAATGTCAATTACTTGTTTCATCCAAAAATAAAGTCGTCCTCTATTCTCTTCATTAGGGAAGTCATCATTATTCTTTTCTCCATTATGGGAAGTTGCAGAATTAAACCCTTTTCTTTTGCCTGCTACGCTGAAATCTTGACATGGAAAACCTCCAGTTACAATGTCAATATTTTCAGGGAAAATATTTTCCCCACTTTGATGTAATTTTACAAGGTCCACTATACTTGCCAAATGATAAACTTCAGAATCTGTGTCAAATCGTTTCATGTATTTTGCCCAAGTAGATTTAGCTTCTTTCAGTATGTCATTTGCGAAGACGGTTTTGAAACGATTTTTTTTTAGCAAAACCCATTCGCTATTAATTTCTTTTTCAATCCATGGAGACGAAATAGGTACCGATTTCTTGTTGCATATAAAACCACCTTCAAATCCCAAATCCATACCACCACATCCAGAGAATAACGAAAGCATTTTTAATTCTTCTTTTTTTGAGCAAGCAATCTTTCCATAAAAAAGGGATAATTGAGATTCGCTTACCAAATCAGATAACTCATCTTCAATTTCGTATTTTTTGTTTTTTTTAGAATAATCCATTCTTGGTTAATTATAATTTTCAGTTAATCAAAGATTAAATTCTATCCAATTCGTTCAACGCTTTTTACGCCTTTGATGATTTTTATTTTTTTAATCAACGATTTTAAGTTGTTGATATCCGCTACAAAAATAGTAATTGTTCCAATAAAAATGCCATCGCTCGAGTCAACATTTATAGAGCGAAGTGAAGTTTGAGATTCTTTAGAGATGATTGACGTGATGTTGGTAACAATGCCAATGTCGTCGGTAGCCACTATGCGTAGCGATACAGCATAGCGCGAACCTGCTTTTCCAGCCCAAGAAGCGCACAATATTCGGTAACCGAATTTTGAAAACAACAAAGGCGCATTTGGGCAGTCGGTGCGATGAATCTTCACGCCACCTTGAGACGATACGAATCCGAACACTTTGTCGCCGTAAATTGGGTGGCAACATTTGGCAAGCGTAAAGTCAATGTCTTTCAAATTTTGGTCGATAATCAGCACATCGTCTTGTTTCGATATGTTTTCAATCGCTTCTTTTTGATTGAATTTGCTTGCAGTTTCGGGCGTTTCGTCATTGTCGGTTGATTTGTCTAACGACAAATATTCATCGCGAAAAGCGAGAAGGTCTAATTCTTCCGAAGCCAAATCGACATACATTTCTGTTACGGATTTGTAGCCCATTTTCTTCACCATTCGCATCACTTTCGCTTCATCGTAGTCTATTTTCCAGTTTTTTAGTCGGCGTTTAAGCAGTTCTCGACCAATTTCGGCATTTTTGTTTTGAACCTCTTTCAGTGCCTGTTTTATTTTCGCTTTGGCGTGTGGAGTTTTCACGATGTTCAGCCATTCTTGTCGTGGCGTTTGTGTGGGCGATGTTAGAATTTCTATTTGGTCGCCATTGTTCAAAACTTGTTTTATCGGCACATTTCGTTTGTTCAAAATGGCGCCGATACATTGCGAACCGAGTTTTGTGTGAATTTCGAACGCAAAATCGAGCACTGTGGCACCTTTTGGCAGTTTGTGCAAATCGCCGTTTGGTGTGAAAACGAACACTTCTTTGTCGTACAAGTGCAATTTGAAATTGTCCATAAAGTCCATTGCACTCATTTCGGGATTTTCCAAAATTTCGCGAATGCCTTTCAACCAATTGTCCATTGTGGTTTCGTTTTGCACGCCTTTGTATTTCCAGTGCGCAGCAAGTCCTTTTTCTGCAACTTCGTCCATTCGTTCGGTGCGAATTTGCACTTCCACCCATTTGCCTTTTGGTCCCATCACTGTGGTGTGCAGACTTTCGTAACCATTTGATTTTGGAATAGAAAGCCAATCGCGCAGACGACTTGGGTTTGGTTGATACATATCCGTAACGATGGAATAAACTTGCCAACATTCCGACTTTTCTTTTTCTATTGGCGTGTCTAAAATAATTCGAATCGCAAAAAGGTCGTAAATATCTTCGAAAGGTGTGCGTTTTTTTACAATTTTGTTGTAAATGCTATGTATGGACTTTGTGCGTCCTTTCATTTCAAACTGAAAACCAGCATCTTGCAATTTCTTTTTTAACGGAACGATAAATTCTTCTATGTATGCGTCGCGCGAGCGTTTTGTCTCGTTCAGTTTGTGTGCAATGTCGTCATAAATCTCGCGATTGGTGTATTTTAGCGAGAGGTCTTCCATTGTCGATTTTATGCTGTATAAACCCAGTCTATGCGCAAGCGGAGCATAAAGGTACGCCACTTCGCGTGCAATTTTCTGTTGGTCGTCGGTAGGGTAGTCGGCAAGGTTGCGCATCACCCAAAGGCGGTCGGCAAGCACGATGAGAATCACACGCAAATCGTCGGCAAACGAGAGTAGCAGTTTGCGAAAATTCTCGGTTTCGACCGAAACGCCACGTTGATATAGTTCGTGAACGCGAATAAGTCCATTCACAATATCAGCCGTAGTTTTTCCGTATTTTTTCTCGACATTTTCTTGTTGCATTTCGCCTTCTGAAATCAGCAAAAAGGCAATGTAACCATTTACGGCAGTCTTGCCGAGACTCATCTCGTCGAGCAAAACCAAAATTACATTCAATATTTTTGCTATGGGAAGATGAATTTCCGAATCGGACGAAAATTTTCCGTGCCGGATGGCAGTGATGAACAATTTGCGAGTTTCGGTTATTTCGGCAGAACTGAAATAAATCCTTGCGTGTCGCAACACCTGTCTGTACAATGCTAATATGTCGTTTCGGTTTGAAATCATATCATTTTTTTGTAAAGATACGAAACTGTTTTCAAATTTTGTGGTGTTTAAAGTGTCTCTTTTTTCGATTGTTAATAACTTTTGTCGCTAAAATTTGATTAGTCGGCTTAATCTTCTTAATTTTGAAAGATTAAGAAAGAATTCGTAAAAAAGATGTCTGACGACTGGAATTTTGATGATGACGATACGGAAGAATTGTTGCTTCGCTACGAGCGTTCGATAAAGGAAAACCGCAGTACCTATTTCGATGCCGAAGAGTTTGAAGCAATAATAAATCATTACTTGTTTACGGGTAATGACGAGGCGGCGCAACGTGCCGTTAATGTCGGCAAAATGCTTCATCCTGCAAATCCCACATTACTTTTTTTACAGGCTCGTTTGTATTTCTCCAATCAAAATTATTTGCAGTCGCTCGAAGTGCTTATGAATTTGAGAAAGTTGGAGTACGACTCCGATTATGCTTTGCTTCAAGGCGAATGTCTTTTGCGACTTGGCAGAAACAACGAAGCGTTGCGCGTGTTGCACGAGGCGATAGATTTGGAAAAAGAAGACAAAAATACGGTGGCTGCAAATGCTGCTAATGTGCTTTTTATGAATCAGTTGACAGACGAAGCGCTCTGTATCTTGAATGCCGCTTACCAACGTGACCCTTGCCATTTCGATGTATTGATGGATTTGTCGTTAATCTATCGTGCTACGGGCAGAATAGACGACGCAATAAAAGTTCTTAACGAAATTCTTGATATATCGCCCTACCAAAGTTTGGAGTGGATGAAACTCGGCGATGTGCTGATGCTCAAAAACGATTATAACGGCGCAATTCGTGCCTACGATTTTGCAGCGGCAGTCGATGAAAATATGCACGATGCTTGGATAGAAAAAGGTCACGCATTGTATATGTGCGAAAAATATGAACAAGCCATCGAAACTTACAAAGAAGTGGAAGATGTGTTTTTCGACCAAGTTCACGTAAAACTGCTTATTGCAGAATGTTACGAGCGATTGGATAAATTTCAGATTGCCGAAGTGTATTACAGACACGCGTATTTGCTCGACGGCGAAAGCGTTGACGCTTGTTCGGGCATTGCTATTTGTTTGATGGAACAAGAGCAATTTTCCGAAGCACTTAAATATCTAAAACGTGCCCTGAAACTTTGTCCTGATGATGCTGATATGCTTGTTTATGCTGCCGAGTGTTATGTGAATTTGAATATGCTCGACGAAGCAATTCGTGCATATCAAGAATCGTTGCAAATAAATAATAATCAGCCAGATGCGCTTGTGTCGCTTGGTAGTTTGTACCTCGATGCTAATAATCCAGAAAAGGCGTTGCAGTATTTTCTTGAAGCCGAATTTCAAGATGCCAACATTGGCGGTTTGTCGGTCTTTCTGACGGTAACTTACGCTTTGCTGAATCAGTTTGGCTATGCTCGTTATTATTACCAAAAGTCGCAAGAGTTCGAGGCGGAAAGTATGGCTGAAATTGTGCGAACTTTTGAAAATGAAATTGACTGGAATAAAATTATTTTTCACGATTAAACGAATAAACAATTAAACATAAAAAAAATGATGAATTTTAAATTGCCACAGATTCCTGCGCGTCCTGAAAAAAGCAGAGAATACGGCTTGACAATGGTAATGGACAAAGGTTTAAGTTTGCAGGAAACTGCCAATATGATTGACGCTGGTGGCGAATACATCGATTTGGTAAAACTTGGTTTCGGAACATCTTTGATTACCAAAAATTTGAAAGAAAAAATTAAACTTTATCAAGAAGCAAACATTCGTGTGTATGTGGGTGGTACTTGTTTTGAGGCATTCATTGTACGCAATATGTTCGACGAATATCGTAAGTACATTAGCGAACTTGGTTTGGATACTGCCGAAGTTTCTGACGGAACAATGGAAATGCACCACGAGGACAAATTGCGCTACATCGAAACTTTGTCGAAAGATTTTCGCATTCTTTCGGAAGTTGGCTCAAAAATTGAAGGTCGCGAAATCACTAATGCACAATGGGTTGATATGATGGATAAAGAACTGAAAGCAGGTGCTTGGAAAGTGATTGCCGAAGCGCGCGAAAGTGGAAATATCGGTATTTATCAAAAAGACGGAAAAGTAAATCTTCCTTTGATTGAAGATATTAAGAATAGCATCAAGTTGGAAAGCATTCTTTGGGAAGCACCTCAAAAATCGCAACAAACTTGGTTTATCAAGAACTTTGGTGCAAATGTGAACCTTGGAAATATCGCTACCAACGAAATTATTCCATTGGAATCTTTGCGTATTGGCTTGCGTGGCGATACTTTGTTGCAATATTTGAAATAACGAAAAATAATGATGAAACGCTTTTTTTTCTTGTTCTTTGCGGTGTTGTTTAGTGTGTCGGTTTTCGCACAAGAGGCGCAAGAGCAACCAAAGCAAACGCTAATTCAGAAAGTAGAATCTTGGTACGAGGCGAATATGAATTACGCTACCATCACTACGTTGATGGCAGTAGAAAGTTCGTTCATCCCTTTCCCTTCGGAAATTGTAATTCCGCCGGCGGCGTACATTGCCAGCAAACCCGAAAGTGATTTGAATATCTTTTTGGTGGTGATTTTTGGTACGTTAGGTGCGCTCGTTGGTGCGCTTATCAATTATGTGCTGGCACTTTCGCTTGGACGACTCATAGTGTATAAATTTGCCGACAGCAAAATCGGTAAATTGTGCCTTTTGAGTAGCAAAAAAGTGCAAAAAGCAGAAGATTATTTTAACGAACACGGCAAAATTTCTACGTTCATCGGTCGGCTCATTCCTGCCATTCGGCAGTTGATTTCAATACCTGCTGGTTTGGCTAAAATGAACATTTTTTCATTTTGCTTTTACACTTGCTTGGGTGCTTTGATATGGAATTCGGTGCTCGCATTGCTCGGCTATTTGGCACAAGGACAACAAGATTTGATAAACAAATATAGTCACGAACTTTCCATCGTCATTTTGGCGTTGTTCGGTTTGGCATTGGTTTATTTTGTTTGGAAAAAATGGTTCAAAAAATAAGAAGTTGTTTCTTATGTTAAAATCGTGTCGTGTTTACATATTGCTTGTCGTTTTGGCGTTGTTTTTCTCTTGCAAAGATGATAAATACACGTCAAGTCCCGATGATGTGCTTTCGTTTTCGGCAGACACGATAGCGTTCGATACGGTTTTTTCTACTGTAGGTTCTACTACCAAAAAACTGATGGTGTACAATCGAAACGATGAGAATATTCGCATTTCGTCTATACGTTTGAATGGTGGCGAAAAATCGCCTTTTCGTATCAATGTAGATGGATTTTCGGGCACTTCGTTTGGTACGACCGAAATTTTCAGGAAGGACAGTATGTACGTTTTTGTCGAAGTTACAATCAATCCAAACGACGAAACACTACCATTTTTAGTGACGGATACAATCACGTTTTTGACAAATTCCGTTACGCAAAAAATTATTCTTGAAGCATACGGACAAAATGCGGTTATTTTCAAGAATTACACCATTACGCACGACACTACACTGACTGCCGAAAAACCATTTCTTGTTTACGGAACATTGTGTGTGCAGAAAGATAAAAAACTGAAAATCAGTAAAAATTGTAAATTCTATTTCCATAAAAACGCAATGCTCGAAATTGGTGGCCCGTTGCTGATAGAAGGCACAACCGACGAGCCCGTACTTTTTCGTGCCGACCGTTTGGATAAATTTTTGAAAGATTACAAATACGACGATTTACCAGGACAATGGGGCGGTATTCGTTTGATGTCGGAGACTGCTACATATAGCGTGAAAAATGCGATTGTGAGAAATGGACATACTGCGTTTTTTCTGCAAGGAAACGATGAAAATCAACCGATTTTGAATATTGAAAATTCTATAATTGAGAATTTTGATAGTTGTGGCATTTGTGCAAAACAAGCCAAAATAAATATAAGCAATTCGTTGTTGGCAGACTGCCGTGTGAATTGTATCTCGCTGACTGGTGGCGAGTTGCAAGTGGAGCAGACAACCATTGCAAATAATTTTGTGAATTTGGCATCGACCGATACGCGCTCGGGTGCTTCGGTATTGTTGGCGAATTATTTTACCGATGAAAAAGGTGAAAAAAAATCTATCCCGCTTAACAAGGCGAATTTTGTAAATTGCGTTGTGTGGGGAACATACAACAACGAATTTTCGTTGAAAAAGTCGGATGACGAGACGGTTGGTTTCGATTATAAATTTTCTTCATCGTTGCTGAAAACGGAAAAACAAAAAGAGGATGACGAGCATTTTGCAGATGTGATTTTTGATAATCCAAACTTCGTGAGTGAGAAATTTCCACACGATTATCATTTGAGCGAATATTCTATTGCTCGCGATACGCTGATAGATTTGCCTGTGGCACAGAAATTTCCATTCGACCTTGATGGCAACAATCGTTTTGCCGATGGAAAGCCCGATTTGGGCGCATACGAATATGTAAAACCTACCGAAAATGAATAGTAGAGTAGCGTTGGTGGTTATTTTGTCTTTGTTTGTCTTTTGCGCACAAGCAAAAAACAAAGAAGAACTTTTTCGTGTAGTGGAATATAATGTCGAAAATTTATTCGATGTTGAAGATGATTCGCTTACAAACGACGATAGTTTTACTCCGCAAGGCGATCATCATTGGACATATACGCGTTTCAAGACGAAAATGTATAATATTGCCAAAACGCTGATTGCAATTGGCGAAGGCGAAGCACCTGCACTTGTTGGTTTGTGCGAAGTGGAAAACCGTAATGTGTTGAACTTTTTGACTAAAAAAACGCCAATAGCAAGTTATAATTATCAATATGTTCACCAAGATTCGCCCGATGCAAGGGGCATTGACGTGGCGTTGCTTTATCAGCAAGACAAGTTTCATTTGCTCTCGGCAGAATTTTTGAAAGTGAAAAATGAAGAAATTGGATTAACGCATACGCGCGATATTTTGTTTGCAAAAGGCATCGTGCCGAGTGGCGACACATTGCACGTTTTCCTTAATCATTGGCCGTCTCGTCGAGGTGGCGAAGTGGCTACAGAAAATCGCCGTTGCTATGCTGCGTCTATAGTACGAAGCAAAGTGGATAGCATTTTTAAATCTACTGCTACACCGTACATATTGATTATGGGAGATTTTAATGATTATCCTGATAACAAAAGCATTACCGAGGTTTTGTTGGCAAATCCTGTGCCAAAAGATGTTTGTTGCCCAAGGGAATTGTACAACTTGTTTTATCAGTTTCAAGAAGATGGATATCTTGGCACATATAAATTTCAAGGCGAAAAGAACGTGCTCGACCAAGCGATTGTTTCGGGCATATTTATGAAGAATGAAAATTTTTATACAAACGGAAACCAAAATGCTCACATTTTTTGTCTGCCTTTTTTGTGTACCGATGGTACTGATGGAGCAGAAAGTGGTCCGTTCCGAACATACGCAGGTACAATGTACAAAGGTGGTTTTAGCGACCATTTCCCCATTGTTGTCGATTTTTTTGTAGTGAAAAAATGAGTAAACTGAAATTTGTCATATTATTGTTTTTCCCCCTAACGCTTTCGGCGCAGTGGTTGCCCGATTCTATGGTTGTTTATACCGAGGGCGACAAAGAAATTTTTGAGGATTATGTAGAAAAATTTCTGCCTCGAAAAGATTCGTCGATGAACCAATTGATGCTCGAAACGGGATTTTATTTCCTTGGTACGCCGTACGTAAGTTATACTCTTGAAGTTACTGATACAGAAAAACTTATAGTAAATCTTCGTCAACTCGATTGCACCACGTTCACCGAAACTTGCTTGGCATTGGTGCGGACAATTAAGTCGCAACCGACGTTTGAAAATTACCTTTGCCAATTGCAGAAAATTCGCTATCGCGACGGATTGCTCGAAGATTACGCTTCGCGCTTACACTATTTTTCCGATTGGATTTACAATAACGATGAAAACGGCATTGTGAAAAATCTTACGCAAGAATTGGGAGGCATTCCGTATCCGCTGTATGTAAATGTGATGACGCGTTTTAGAAATAAATATGTACATTTGAAGGATAATGATTCTTTGTGTGTGAAAATTGATACGCTTGAGAAACAAATTTCGGCACGCGAATATTTTTATATTCCAAAAGCGCAAATCGATTCAATTGACATACACGAAGGCGACATTATGGCAATGACAATAAACGGCAAAGGTCTTGATATTATGCATATGGGAATTGCGGTGAAGAAAGATGAACGTTTGTATTTTATGCACGCCTCGTCGGTAGGAAAAGAAGTGATGATAACGGCAGTACCTTTCACCGAGTATTTGGCAGGCATCAAGTCGTGTTGGGGCTGTATGATTTTGCGTCCGTTGGAGCCCGAAAAAGAAGATTATTAAACAGAAAATCAATAAAATTCAAAATATGGAAGTAAGTTTGTTTGTACCTTGTTTTATCGACCAGTTGTATCCCGAAACTGCGTTCAATACGATAAAAATTTTAGAAAAAGTAGGTTGTAAAGTTAATTATAATACCAATCAGACTTGTTGTGGTCAACCAGCATTCAATACGGGATATTGGGACGAGTCGCGCAAGTTGGCGAACAAGTTTTTCGACGATTTCAAAGGCGAAATGCCAATTGTGTCGCCATCGGCTTCGTGCGTGGAGTTCATCAAAAATCATTACAAAAAATTATTCAAAGATGACGCAGAAAAACTGAAAGAGTGCGAACGTGTTTCAAAACTTACTTACGAATTGTCCGACTTCCTCGTGAATGTGCTTAAAGTAGAAAATTTGGGCGCAAAATTTCCACACAAAGTTACTTACCACGATTCTTGTTCGGCGTTGCGTGGATACGGCATTAAGGAGCAACCTCGCAAACTATTGGCTAATGTAGAAGGTTTGGAATTGATAGAAATGAACGAATCGGAAACTTGTTGTGGATTTGGTGGAACTTTTTCGGTGAAGAATACTTCTATTTCATCTGCAATGGCAGAAAAAAAGGTCGAGAATGCAGTTGCTACGGGCGCAGAATACATTATTTCTACCGAAGCGTCGTGCTTGATGAACATCAACGGCTATTGCAAAAAGCACAATTTGCCGATAAAAGGCATTCATTTAGCGGACATTTTGGCGAATTTTTAGTTCAAAAGAATTGCTTTACAACGACTATAATTCGGTGCTGAAAAATCAGTTCAGCGAGCGGGTGCAAAAAATACTTGTAAACGCAGGTTTTTCTTGTCCAAACCGC
>DCHK01000068.1:0-288 GCA_002315615.1 Bacteroidales bacterium UBA1754
ACTAAAATTCAAAGATAACATTTTTTGCAATAAAAAAAAAGTATGGCGCAAAAACACCATACTTTTTCAAAATTATGAGAAAGAATATTAATTATTCTCTGGACGCAATTTACGAACTACTGCTCCTGCTTGCCACATTTCGCTTTCGCGCAATGCTTTCAATTCTTTTTCGAGGTTAGCACGATAGTCTGGTTTCGAGTTAGAATCGATTGAAATTTGTGCTTCGTTACCGCATTTTACGCTTGCGTAAAGTTTTTGCATAACTGGTTTGATTGCATCGTGGAATGG
>DCHK01000068.1:345-14553 GCA_002315615.1 Bacteroidales bacterium UBA1754
CATACATCCAGTCCATACCATTTTCTGCAAACAATGGACCGAGTGATTGAGTCAATTCTTCAACTGTTTCATTGAATGCTTCTGATGGTTCGTGACCATTTTCGCGCAAAACTTCGTATTGTGCCAAAAGCAAACCTTGAATAGCACCCATCAAAGAACCACGCTCACCAGTAAGGTCAGAAGTTGCTTCTTTCAAGAAAGTTGTTTCAAACAAATATCCTGAACCTACGCCAATACCCAAAGCGATTACTTTATCGAATGCTTTTCCAGTAGCATCTTGCCAAATTGCGTATGAAGAGTTCAAACCACGACCTTGCAAGAACATACGGCGAAGTGAAGTTCCCGAACCTTTAGGTGCAATCATAATTACATCAACATCTTTTGGAGGAACAATGCCAGTACGGTCGTTCCAAGTAATACCAAAACCGTGAGAAAAATACAATGTTTTACCAGCGGTAAGGTTGCGTTTGATAACAGGCCAACATTCAATTTGTGCTGCATCAGAAAGCAAATATTGGATAATTGTAGCACGTTTGCAAGCCTCTTCTATTTCGAACAAAGTTTCGCCAGGAACCCATCCATCAGCCACCGCTTTGTCCCAAGTTTTACCTTTACGTTGTCCTACAATTACATTAAAACCATTGTCGCGCAAGTTTAATGATTGACCAGGACCTTGAACACCATAACCAATTACAGCAATAGTCTCATTTTTAAGCACTTCGCGTGCTTTTTCCAATGGAAATTCTTCGCGTGTTACTACGTTTTCGATAACGCCGCCAAAATTCATTTTTGCCATTTTTATCTTGTTTTAAAAATTGTTATTGTTTAACGAGGAACAAAAGTAATATTTTTTAAACGAAAAAGAGAATTTTTTGAGTAAAAAGAATTATATTTGATTTTTAGACGAACGGGGTAATAATTTCTTAATCTTTATTACTTGTTTGTTTGGAAAATCATTATCTTGCATAACAAAACGATAAATTTGATATGAAAAGCATTTTATTAAAAAACGGCAATGTAACTGATGCCAAAAATTGCACAACACATTTTTCTGATGTGCTTATAGAGAATGGTAAAATTACAAAAGTTTGTAAAAACATTCTTTGCGACGACTGCATAACGATTGATTGTACGGGAAAAATCATCACTCCCGGGTTTATCGACTCGCACGTACACATAGAATCGAGTATGGTATTGCCACAAGCATTTGGCGAAGCCATTCTTCCGCACGGAACTACAAGCATCATAGCAGACCCACACGAAGTGGTAAACGTGGCTGGTGCAGAAGGTTTGAAGTTTTTCCTCGACGAAGCAAAAAAATCGCCAGTTGACATATATATGGTAGTTCCTTCGAGCGTACCCGCAACTCCACTCGACACAAACGGCGCAGGCAAATTTCTTGCAAAAGATATGGCAGAATTTGTGAATCGCGAAGATATTGTCGGGTTGGGCGAAGTAATGTGCTTCCCTGATGTAGTAGCAGGAAACAAAGAAATTTTGGACAAAATTGCACTATTCAAACACAAAACCATCGATGGTCATACGGCAGGAATGCCCGCAGAAATGCTTGACGCCTACGTAAAAGCAGGCGTACAAAACGACCACGAATGTTCAGACACCGAGAGTATGATGCAACGATACAACAAAGGAATGAACATATATGTGCGCGAAGGAAGTGCCGCTCGCAATGCCAAAGATTTACTACAATATGCGTACGATAAAAATTTGGACATCAGTCAATTCGCATTTTGCACCGACGACAAGCACCTTGCCACTATAGCACAAGAAGGGCACATTTCTTTTATAGTACGAATGGCGCTGAAAATTGGTTTTACTTGGGGACAAGTAGCAAGAATGGCATCGTACAATCCTTGTCAATTTTATCATTTGGAAAATAAAGGAAATATAGAAGAAAATTTCATTGCCGACATTGTAATTACCGATGCTAATTGCAACAAAATTGATTTGGTTATAAAAGGTGGAGAAATTGTTACAGAACAAAACATTGAGCAAAACAACGATACGAAATTCAAAAATACAGTCGTATTCAAAAATCTAACCGAAAAAGATTTTATTCTTCCCGAACGACTAAAAAATGTGGCTATAGAACTTGTAGAAGGACAATTGCTGACAAACAAAATATCATTGTGCGACGGCGAATGGCAAAAAATGAATTTGTTGGCAACCATAGAACGATACGGCAAAAACGGCAACATTTCCACTTGTTTGGTAAAAGGCTATAACATCACCAATGGCGCTATTGCCACAAGCGTATCTCACGACTCGCACAACGTGATTTGTGTGGGCGACAACGCAAAAGATATGGCAGTGGCTTGCAACAGACTGAAAGAACTTGGCGGAGGATACGTCATCGCTTCTGAAGGAAAAATTTTAGGCGAACTTCCGTTGCCTGCATTTGGCTTAATGTCTGACAAAAACGCCAAAGAAACTGCAGAAATAATTCAACAACTTGAAGAAACTGCACACAGTATGGGTGTGAATACAAACATCGACGCATTTATTACCTTGTCGTTTGTAGCATTGCCCGTCATTCCTTTTATCCGTCTGCTTGACACTGGACTTTACGATATGATTGAAAATAAATTTCTATAAAATATAATATGAAAAAGTTAGTCTTTTCATCAATAATATTATTGTTTGCACTGTCTGCTTGCAACAACAAACAACCACAAAAAGAGCAAGTTGTAGAAACAGATAGTGTTACCGCAGTCGTTCCAAAACCTACAAAAATAAGCACAAAAGCAGACGCCTTGAGTGTGCAACGAATTGAACTGCAAGATAGTATGCCACCACTAATGCCCGAAGACATTGAAGATGAGTACAAAGAAAACTTGCATTACACGCTGACACTTGATTTGCCAACGGGCGACGACATTGTTTCCGATAGCATTCGCCGATATATTTTCAGCGAAGTGGAACAGAAAAGCGATAACGAAAATTTGGAAACTGCATTCAAGAAAAACGCAAAAAAATTTTTCACAGAAGAAACCGACGGATGGAATGGTTGCGCTTTGGAAATGAGTTTCACCAAAACTTTCGAGAATGACAAAATTGTAACTTTCACTAAAAATTGCTATTGGTACGGCGGTGGCGCACACGGAAGCACCACAATTACGGGAGTTTCTTTTTGCAAAAAAACAGGAAAACGAATCGGTTGGGACATTTTCAGAACCACCGACGGACTTGCCGATTTGATTTTAAGCAAATTGCCAAATTACTTTCAGGTAGAAAACGAAGATGATGTTTTTGAAGAATTATTGAATATTGAGGAAGAAGGTAAATTGCCACTGCCACAAACACAACCTTGGATAGAAAACGATAGCATATATTTCTTGTATCAACAATACGAAATTGCTTGTTACGCAGCAGGAATGCCAAATTGTGCATTCTCGTTCGATGAATTGAAGGACTTTTTAGTTAATTTCAAATAGTATAATTGGTTGACTTATGACAAAAGAAGAATTGATGCAAAAAGCCATCGACCTCTCAATAGAAAATGTAGAAAACGGTGGTGGACCTTTTGGAGCAGTCATTGCACGCAATGGTGAAATTATTGCCACAGGCGTGAATCGTGTAACGGCAAGCAACGACCCTACTGCTCACGCCGAAGTAAGTGCCATACGTGCTGCATCAGCCAAACTTGGAACATTTGATTTGAGCGGTTGCGAAATTTACACTTCGTGCGAACCTTGTCCAATGTGTTTAGGCGCAATTTATTGGGCTCATCTTGATAAAATTTATTTTGCCAACAACAAAAAAGATGCAAAAAACATAGGATTCGATGATTCTTTTATCTACGACGAAATTGCATTGCCAATCGAAAAACGCCATACGGCAACCGAAATTCTAATGCGTGAAAAAGCAATAAAAGCATTCGAAAATTGGGCAAACAAAATCGACAAGAAAAAATACTAATTCTGCTATTTTACTATGAAAAAAATATTTTTTGCTACAATAATATTAATTATGGTTTCTGCCAGCATTTCAACTCTAAAATCAGGACAAATGGACTACAAAAAAATGTGGGACGAAATAGAGTCGTACGAGAAAAAATCACAACCAGAATCAGCATTGAAAGAAGTAAATGACATTTATAACAATGCAAAAAAAGAGAAAAACGAAGGACAAATTCTAAAATGCATCATCTACAAGCACCGATTGCTAAATGAAAAATATCAGCAAGAAAAAACACCAGAATTGATTGCCGAAGTAGAAAAATTATTGACAGACAATAAATTGTCTGAAGAAGCAAATGCGTTGCTTCACTTGATAGTTTCCAAAATGTATCAACAATTCTACGATTTCGACCTATACGACATAAATATTCGCACCGAAATTACCGACTATGTGCCTGACGATTTGAATGAATGGACAAAAAATATTTTTACAAATAAAATAAAAGAACATCAACAAGCAGCACTCAACATCAGCGACAAAGCGAAACGTACCAAAACAGAAACATTTGCCGACGCAATGATTTTAGGCGAAGATAGTAGAGAACTTCGTCCAACACTTTTCGATTTTATCGTGTACGAAATTGCATCGAACGAAAACAATGAAACTTACAACGAAAAATCACTATTGCCAACCGACGAATTTCTAAAACAAGATTTCAGCGACAATTTCGTTCTGCAACAATACCAACAACTGATAAAATTTCATCAAAACGACAAAAAAGAATTGCTTTATTGCGAACTTGAAAGACTTAAATATGCGTACAGTAACCGCATTTTTGATGATGAAAAACAAATAGAAAAGTTAAGCAATTTGCATATCGCTCGACTTGAAGAATTGTACGAAAAATATAAAGACATCGACTTTGTATGCGAAGTGGCTTCTGCCCAAGCCAAATACTATCAGCAAAAAGGAGCGATAGAAACCGATAGCGAAGAAGCGAACAACAACAAAATCGTGTATTACAAAAAAGCATACGACATTTGCCAAAAAGCAATCGAAACGTTCCCTAAGTACAAGCGCATCAACAATCTACGCAACATTGCAAACGAAATAACAAGACCTAATTTGGATGCTTCGTGCAAACAAAAGATTTATCCAAACAAGGATTTTGAAATAAAAATATCTCATAAAAACGTAAAAAGCGCCTTCATCAAGGTTTATAAAATAAACAAAACAGCGAAAGAATACGCTACAAAACGCAATTTACAAGGAAGCGATTGTATTTCCGATAGATCAACTCCCGTGCTCGAGAAAGAAATAACATTTGACGACATCAGTATGTTTGCGGTTGCCGATACTGCCATTACCCTAAATTTAGATTGTGGCATTTACGAGTACGTGATAGCCGATAGCGAAAACTCTGCAAAAACAAATACCGCAGAAGCAATATACGTTTCAAAGTACGAAATTCTGAAAAGAAACATTGGTGATAGGAATGAGATTTTTGTACTTGATAGACTTTCGGGAGATCCACAAACAAACGTAAAAGTGGAAACTTACGAATGGAATGGAAAACAATTTATGAAAAAAGCCGAAGCATTTTCTGATAGCATCGGACGAGTAATGCTCGGCACTCAGGATGCTTACAAAAGTCTTTACTATGCACTTAGTAACGACAATGACAAACACTACCCTCTTAATTATCAATACAATAACTATTATCGTATCAACAAAAGCAAACAGATAACAAGCCAAGAAAAAACCACCATTTTCACCGACAGAAAAATATATCGACCTGGACAGAAAATTTATTTCAAAGCCATTGTTTATAACATTTCAAAAAATACGTCGGCTATTGTTAGCAATAAAAATTGCGTAATTACATTGCACGATGCCAACAGCAAAGAAATAAGTTCAATAAACAAAAACACTAACGAATATGGTTCGATATGTGGCGAGTTTGTACTGCCTAAAGATGTGCTGCCAGGCAATTTCACCATTAAATGTAACGATGGAATCACCGATATTTCTGTAGAAGAATACAAACGTCCAAAATTTGAAATAACTTTTGACGACATAAAAAGTGCTTACACAATTGGCGACACCGTAATCGTTTCTGGTAATATCAAAACATATTCAGGCATTGCCGCTTCTAACGCAAAAATTTCGTATATAGTAAAAGAAAACAGATGGTGGAATACCAATGACAAACTCGGGAAAGAGACAAAATGCGATATTAACGGAAATTTCCACATTCCCGTAGCATTGGGCAACAGACTTATAGGAAACTATATTGTAGAAGTAACCGCCACCGACGAAAAAGGCGAAACACAAAGCGAAGAATATATCATCAACATCAAAGAAAAAAGCATACAAGTTAAGTTTGCGCTTGACACAATTTTGCAACGTGGCACGATTGACGACATTAAATTCAGCGTAACAAATGCCAATAATACAAAGATTGACGCCACTTTAAGTTACAAAATTTTACATCAAGACAAATGTATTAGTCGAGGAACGATAGAAAACAATATTTTGACCAAAAATATTTTTGAGCAATTAGCATCAGGAAAATATACTTTGCAAATAGAAGCAAAAGACAACAAAGGAGATCAAGAAACATACGAACAAAATTTTCATATTTTTTCTGAAAATGATAAAAAAATAACTGATGGAACAATAAATTTCTTCTATAACCCAACATCGCATTGCAAAAACGGTGAAACCGCTAAAATTTATTTCGGAAGTAGCGAAAAAATTACGGCTTTATATAGAATATATGATGGCGAAAAACTCATCGAAAGTCGTTGGATAAAACTGAATAATGAATTGCAAAGTTTTGACATTACTTATAAAAGTCAATATGAATCGAGATTGACTATACAAATCACATTTTTGAAAAACGAGCAACTTTTCACCAATCAAACATACATTTATAGAGAAATAGAATTTCCAAAACTTAAAGTTGAACTCACCACTTTCCGCGACAAAATTTTGCCAGGTAGCACTGAAGATTGGAAATTAAAAATTACAGAAAATGGCAAACCTGCGAACTGCGAATTTCTTTGCACAATGTACGATGCCTCGCTCGATGCTTTTCGTAGCAATGCTTGGATTTTTGGAAGTTTTCCTCGTATCGAACACAATTTCATTATTAACAATTGGGATAGAATAAACAACACAAACTACTCTGTATCAGCAACATTCAAAAACAATTATTTTACAAACCAAGACTTCGTTTTCGATAGTTTTATTGATTTAATGCGCTATTACAGATATGGATACGGAGGAATTTATGATTCAAAACAAGCAAATTTTATGATGGCATGCTATAATTTAGCAGAAAGAAAAGAAGATATGGATTTTGCAGAAACAGGAAATATGGACTTTGCCGTACCCGCCGTCGTAACACAGTCTGCCGAAAGCAACGAGCAAAACATAAAAGTGCGTTCCAACTTTGCAGAAACCGCTTTCTTCTATCCACAATTAAAAACGGACAAAAATGGAGAAATTGCAATAAAATTCACAATTCCAGAGACGCTCACACGTTGGAAATTCATCGGTTTGGCACACACCAAAGATTTGAACACCAATACTATAACTCAAGAAATAGTTTCGCAGAAACCTTTTTCACTTTCAGCCAACACGCCACGTTTTGTAATGTTTGGCGACGAATTAACACTTACTGCAACAATTTCGAGTATGCAAGAACAAAAAATTGTAGGCAAAGCATATCTCGAAATTTTGGATGAAAAAGGCAATTCGTTGAGCAAAGAAAAACTTGATTTCACGACCGAAGGAATTGAAAATAAAACTCTTTCGTGGAAAACAAAAATTGACAGAAATAATGCTTCATTAACATTCCGTTTTGTTGCCGAAAGCGACAATTTTAGCGATGGTGAACAATACAAAATTCCAGTTTACCCTGATGGAAAAGCCGTGTTCGAAACTATGCCATTCGCAGTAAAGAAAAATGGCACAAGCAATTTTACTTTTGATGTTTTCAATAAAAAAATGGCGAATTCCGACAATCGCAGTTTTGTACTTGAATACAACAATAACCCCGTATGGAGTGCCATTCAGGCCATTCCATACGTTACGCCTCAATACAAAAATACTATTTCTAACTTCGTGGCATTCTACGCCAATATGTTGGGAAACAAAATTTTGCATAGCGAAAACTTTGCCGATTACATTGACGCACTTGCTCAAGACACAACTTCTACTCTACAGAAAAACGAAGATGTAAAAATGCTTTCGCTCGACCAAACAAATTACTGGGGCGAAGCACAAGATGAGACTTCGCAACACAAAAAAATGTTCGAGTTTTTTGATGAAGAATGTTTAAACAAAAACATTGATTCACTTTTTACTGAAATCAAAAAACTGCAACAAAGCAACGGCGCATTTGTTTGGTTCGACGGAATGAACGAAAACCGATTCGTTACGCAATTTGTGGCAGAAGGACTTTGCCGACTTCAAAAACAGATGCCTCTAACTGAAGAACAACAGTCAATGAAAAATTCTGCCATCGCATATTTGCAAAAGTGCTTCGACGAAGATTATGAGCGCATTAAACATTACAACAAAAATAACTATTTGTATGTTACAACTTCGCAAATTTATTATTTGTACATTCTTTGTAGCGAAAAAAACAATCTTAATCGTAATTCCGAAAAATACATTTACAATCAGATAAAACAATATTGGACATATTTCAGCTTGTACGATAAAGCACTTACTGCCATTGTATTAAACAATTTTGGCGACAAAAATATTGCCAAAGAAATCATAAAATCTTTGCGTGAAAATGCCGAAGTCAAAAATTTTGAAATGTACTGGCCTAAAAATGTAGCAAGTTTCTTTTGGAACGAAGAACCTATTGTTACGCAATGCACCATTATCGAAGCGTTTGAAACCATCGACCCGAAAAAAGACGAACTTGAACAAATGAAAATTTGGTTGCTCAATCAAAAACGCGCACAAAAATGGGACAACGAAATTGCCACCATAAATGCTGTCAGCACAATTTTGTCTGGAAATAATTTCAGCACAAAAAACAACAATTTCAGCATACAACTTGGCGATGTTACCATTTTGCCCGATAGCGCAAAAAATCTCGGTTATGTAAAAAAATCTTTTGAAAGCAATGCCATACAATCAAATTTTGGCAACATTTCCGTAACAAAAACCGACGATGACTATTCTTACGGATGTGCGTATTGGCAATACTTTGCTAACTACAATGATATTGAAAACTCAAAAGGTGGCGACCTCAATATCAACAAGAAAATATTCGTTGAACGCACCGATGATAAAGGTAAACACCTCGAAGAAATAAACGACCATAAATTACTAAAAGTGGGCGACAAAGCAACTGTAAGAATTTCTGTAAAATCATCACGAGATATGGATTTCGTTTGCATCAACGATGGTTTTGCTTCGTGCTTCGAACCTGCAATGAAACTTTCAGGCTACCACTATTCCAATGGCGTAGGATACTATCAGGCGTACAAAGACAATGCCATTCAGTACTTTTTCGACACTTTACGCAAAGGTACTTACGTGTTCGAGTACACGCTGTATGTATCGCGCGAAGGCGAATTTTCTAATGGTGTGGGCGAAATTCAATGTATATACGCTCCCGCATTTTATAATCATACTCAAGGTGGAAAAATAAATATCAGCAAATAAATGATAACAAAAGAAGAACTCACGTGTGTAGGCGAAATAAAAAAGACACACGGCATTGATGGCGAACTGAATTTTGAAACAAATGTTGATTTAGATGAACTTAAAATTGATTTTTTCATCTTCAATATTGACAATATTTTTGTACCATTTTTCATCGAGTCGTACAAAATAAATGGTACTAATGGTTATGTAAAACTCGAAAGCGTCAACAACGAAATTGATGCAAAAGACCTTGTAGGAAAAGAAATTTTCGTTCTTCAAAATTCTTTGAGCGAAATAGACGAAAGAATTGCAGATTTCAGTTACTTTATTGGTTTCAAAATTTACGACCAAAACAAAAAATTGCTCGGCGAAATTTCCGAAATCAACGACAAAACAGAAAACGTGCTGATTTATATAGAAGAAAAAGATTTAATCATTCCATTCCAAGAAAGTTTCATCACAGACATCGACCACAAAAAACGAATCATCAAAATGAATCTCCCTGAAGGACTTTTGGAAATGAACGATTAGTTTGTAACTTGAAGTTCGTCGCCATAAACGGGCGAATTGTAGATGTGTGATGTATAACTGCGCAAAGGATATTTTGCTGGACCGCTAATTACCTCGCCATAACCCGAAAGCAGATTAAAAACCGAACCACATTGCGGACAAACTCCACGACCTTCTTTGTTTACATTGATTTTAACAGATGATTTTACCTCATTCGTACAAGTCCTATCGTATGCCACATACGTTCGCTCCATATCCATCGTATGAAATAATATAATTCCACCGTAACCATACGAAGCACCACTTCTATCTTTATCCCGAAGATCCGCAGGACAAACAAGGTATTCGCCTATCCCGTTTTTGAATACGGAATAATCATCTAATGTAATGCTGATATAAACTCTCGAATCGGGAATAATTTCCTCGTCGTCTTTGTTGCAAGAAATAAAGAATAATGCTAATACGAAAACAAGAACGAAATTCTTTATCGACATCGACTAATACTTAATATTAAGATCGTCCAACACCTGACGCATTTTTTCCATCGTCGTAATGCGAGTTGGCACCAAAGGTAAACGAAGTTTATTCTCTACAAATCCCATCATCGAAAGCATACACTTCACACCTGCAGGATTTCCGTCAACAAACAACAAGTCGAACAACTCGGTGAATTTATGATGTATTTGACGTGCACTTTCGTAATCGCCATTCAATGCCAAACGAACCATTTTGCTAAATTCAGCAGGAAAAGCATTTCCAATAACCGAAATTACACCTACAGCACCCATAGTAATCAATGGGAAAGTAATGCCATCATCACCTGAAATCACCATAAAATCAGCAGGTTTATTTTTAATGATATCGTTCATTTGGTTAATATTTCCAGACGCTTCTTTAATTGCTATCACATTTTTGCAATCACGCGCAATGCGGAGAGTTGTTTCTGCTGTCATATTCACACCCGTTCGACCAGGTACATTGTAAAGAATAACAGGAAGTGGAGAGTTTTCGGAAATTGTTTTGTAATGCTGATAAAGTCCTTCTTGAGAAGGTTTGTTGTAGTAAGGAACGACAGATAGTATTGCATCAACACCCGTAAAATCTTCCGTCTTAAGACTTTCAACTATAGCCATCGTATTATTGCCTCCCAAACCGATAACAACAGGAATTCTGCCGTTTATCTGGTTCACTGCGAATCTAATAACTTCGTTTCGCTCTTTTGCCGAAAGTGTAGGAGTTTCTGCAGTCGTAGCGCAAACTACCATATAGTCAGCGC
The DNA here is from genome assembly GCA_002315615.1 of Bacteroidales bacterium UBA1754. Classification (GTDB taxonomy): domain Bacteria; phylum Bacteroidota; class Bacteroidia; order Bacteroidales; family Paludibacteraceae; genus UBA1754. The sequence continues at coordinate 11,726 of DCHK01000068.1, forward strand.
CTCCTTTTATCTGATAATCAATTAGTTTACCTAATGCTTCAAAATCAACGCTATAATCTTGTTTGAAAGGGGTTATCAAGGCAACTCCCATTCCTCTAAACTTGTTCTTCATTACGTTATCTTTATTTTCCGAAAAAACACACAAAATTAAGAATTAAATTGAAAATAACGAAATCATTTTGTTTTTATCATTTCAAGATATTTCAAAATATAACTTAGCAAATCACCAACCGACGGCGTTTCCTCTTTTCGTATTTCCACATCATAAATGTCATAACATTCCTTTGATAGTCCACATTTGCATTTACTTGCAGAAACTGCCACCAAATATTTCAACGGAAGTTTTTCTTTCAAAGTCAAATCAATAAGCAAATCCGAATGATTTGTCAAAAACTCATCAGTAATTCTTTTTTCAGGTTTGCAAAAGCAAGTTTGCTTTTTTGAAAAATTTAACACATCGCCATCATACTCTATGACATTTTTGTCATTTTGATAAGCAATAAATTTTATACTTTCAAAATGATGCTCCAATTGATTTTTTATTTTGGTAAATGTTTCTTGAGTCACGTCTTTGGCACAAAACAACACACATACAGATTTCGCATTAGTCAAACCCACATACTCTTTTGTCCGTAACACGTTTGCCTTACGAATTTGCCAATTTACATATTTTCGTCTAAAATAATACATACTCTCCGTTTTCTGGTTCTTTAGGAGTTTGAGGAATTTCCACATTTATCATTCCAAGAAATTCTTCCTCCGTCAAAAAATTAATATTTAATGATTTCGCCTTTTCTAACTTAGAAGGACCAATATTTTTACCTGCTAACAGAAAATCTGTTTTTGCAGAAACCGACGAACCATTTTTGCCTCCATTTAACTCTATCATTTGTTTTAGTTCCTCGCGCGAAAACCATTCAAATGTTCCACTTATCACTATCGTTTTACCCGAAAGAATATCGCCTTGTTTTTCTATTTGCGCTGACAATTCAAAATTTACGCCGTATGATTTCAATCGCTCAATAAGTTGAACATTTTTTTCTTTCTTAAAATAATCTATCACACTTTGCGCTATCACATCGCCTATTTCGTCAGTGGATGTCAATTGTTCAAAATTAGCTTCACGCAAAGCGTCAATATTCTTAAATGTTTGTGCCAATTTTTTCGCAACTGTTTCTCCTACATAACGAATTCCTAATGCAAAAAGTACTTTTTCAAAAGGCGTTTTTTTCGATTCCTCTATACTCTTTACCAAATTTTTGGCACTTTTATCGCCCCATCTTTCCAACGAACGCAAATCAGACTCTTTCAACAAATATAAATCTGCAATATCTTTTATTATTCCTTTAGAAAACAATAAATCTACAGTTTCTTCACCCATATTTATATTCATTGCCTTACGACCAACAAAATGTTCAATTTTGCCTTTCTGCTGAGGCGGACATCCATCTTCGTTTGGACAATAATGAGCAGCTTCACCCTCATAGCGAACCAATTCGTCACCACACTCAGGGCAATTCGTTATAAAGCACACTTTTTCCATCTCAAAAAGCGAGCGCTCATCTTTATTGACGCCTACAATTTTCGGAATAATTTCGCCACCTTTCTCCACATAAACCATATCACCAATGTGCAAATCGAGCTGTTCTATAATGTCGGCATTATGAAGCGAAGCCCTTTTCACCTGAGTTCCTGCCAATTGTACTGCATCAAAATTAGCAACTGGTGTTATTGCACCTGTACGTCCCACTTGGTATGTAACCTCCTTCAAACGTGTGCAAGCCCTTTCGGCTTGAAATTTATACGCAATAGCCCAACGTGGCGATTTCGCAGTTAGTCCTAATTGCTTTTGTTGTCGCAAAGAATTTACTTTCAGTACAATACCATCGGTAGCAACTGGCAAATTTTTACGTTCAACATCCCAATATTTAATGAAATCAAAAATTTCTTGAAGTGAATGACACAATTTGCGTGAATCAGAAATTTTAAATCCCCAACTCTTTGCGTTGTCCAACGCATCCCAATGTGTTTCTGCCGATAAATTATCACCCAACAAAAAATACAAATAAGAATCTAATTTTCTTTTTGCTACTTCTTTAGAATTTTGAAGTTTCAAAGTACCAGAAGCAGCATTTCGTGGATTAGCAAAAAGAGGTTCTTCTTGTTCTTCTCTTTCTTTATTTAATTGTTCAAAAACTTTCCAAGGCATCAATATTTCGCCACGAATTTCAAATTCTTGTGGAAAATCGCCATTTTTTAGCACTAAAGGAATTGAACGAATCGTTTTTACATTTGCCGTTACATCATCACCTTTCTCTCCATCGCCACGTGTAACTGCTTGTATCAACCTTCCATCTTCATAAGTCAAAGAAATAGAAGTACCATCGAATTTCAATTCGCAAACAATTTCAAAATCTTCATTCAATTGCTTTTTTACACGATTGTAAAAATCTGATATTTCACCTTCAGAATAAGTATTTCCCAACGACAACATTGGATATTTATGAAACACTTGTTCAAATTCTTTTGAAATATCATTTCCAACACGTTGTGTAGGAGAATTTTCATCAAAATATTGAGGATTTTCCTCTTCCAATTTTTGAAGTTCTTTCATCAATTGGTCGAATTCATAATCGGAAATTTCAGGAGCAGAAAGAACATAATAATTATAGTTATGTTTTTCAAGCTCATTGCGTAGAAATTCTATACGTGATTTTGCATCCATAAGTCATTATGCTTAACATACAAATTTACTAAAATCAGCAAAAAAATAATCAATTAAAGCGATAAATTTATGGTCTATGTACAAAAACAAAGAAGTCGTTCAA
>DCHK01000042.1:0-18482 GCA_002315615.1 Bacteroidales bacterium UBA1754
AATTGGCGATCTATGTCAATAAGTTGTTCAAGCATAATAATCGTTTAATTGATGATTTGGTTATTTGCTTATCTTTTTTCTTGCTTCTTATTTCTTGTCTCTTGCTTCTATTTTCTCGCTTCTTGTTTCTATTATATAATTTCTACATTTTTGGCTTCCATCCATCCTGAATTGCCATCTTCGAGTTCAATTTCAATCCATTCGGCACTATTTCCAAAAGTACTTTTAATGTGTACTTTCGTTCCAGAATGCAACAAGAAAAGTTCCGTTCCACTCTCGTCTGGTGAACCTTTCACAACTACAGTTTCGGCAAAAACTATTGCGTTACTGCGGTCGAGCATACGATTTTTTTGTTTTGAAGCAAAAATCATTGTAAATATACAAAAGAAAAGTGCAATCAGTGCCAAAAAGAAAGACGCTTTTTTCAATCTGCGAACACGTACAAAGAAAAATAACAATGCAAATACCAAAACTGCAATAAACAATACAATGTTCCAAACTGCCCAAGCGTTTGACGTATTTTTGTTGGCAACAGAATTAAACCATGACGAAACAAAAAAATCTTGAACTGAATCAATTTTGTCAACAGTACGCGTTTTTGCCAAATCGAGATTAAATTTCACGTCTTCGTTGTTCGGGTCGAGACGCAAAGCACGTTCGTAATTCAAAATGGCAGACGCAATGTCATTTTTCTTGTAATAGGCATTTCCAAGGTTGTAATACAAAGTACAAGATTCGTTTCCTTGCGACAATATGTTTTCGTAAATTTCTATTGCTTCATCGTATTTTTCAATAGAATAAAGTGTATTTGCCTCCACTATATTTTGTGCAAAAGAAAGTTGGGCAAAACACAAAAGCAATGTTATATAAAGTAACTTTTTCATTTCCTTAATTCTTTTTAATATCCTCTTCGAGCGAACTGATAAGTTCCACAGTTTTTTGATATACTTCTTGCAATTCTCCTTCCGATTTTGTTGGCGAATATCGTGCAAATTCGCAAGTAGAAAGTACGTCTTTCACTTCGGCAATTTTCTCTTCAGAAATATTTCTTTGACTCAATTCTGCTTCCACTTTTTCTTTTGTCAAATCGGCAATTGGAATATTGAATTTATTTGCAAAATATCCCCAAAGTGCTTTCAAAGTTTCATCGTAGAATTTTTCACGCTCGTTGGCTTTCAAATGTTTTTCGGCAATTTTCAGTCGTTTTACTGCCAATTTATTCGCTTTACGATTTCTGGTGCGAGCAACATCGGCATTGGCTTTCAATTGTTTACGATAAACAACCAACAAAGCAACGACCAAAAGCGACGGAATAATTAGCCATAAGCAATATGCCGTAGAGCCGTAGAAAAAGTCGTTTTGTGCATTCAGTTTGTGGTCTTTTGTATTGATGTAGTGAATATCGCTACCCAACATTTTCAGCGCCTCTTTATTGGTGATATTTCCAGAAACTCCAACATTTGAATTATCATTCTCGCTACCTTTTTCTACCATAATATTATAAGTATCAGAGCGAAGTGTGCGGTACGAATTTGAATTCAAATCGAAATACGCAAATTCAATTGGTGGAATTGTAAAACTGCCTGCATAACGAGGAATGGCAAGATATTCTATTGTTCGAGTGCCCTTCACGCCACTTTTTGTAATGTCGAAATTGTTTGTTACTTTCGGGTCGTAAACTTCAAAATCGGCAGGGAAATTTACAATCGGATTTTTTACCAATTTCAAGTTTCCGTTACCCGTAATATTCACTTTTATGGTAATGGCTTCGTTTGCCTTTACATTAGTGGAACTGATAGATGATTTCATATTGAAAACGCCCACAGCATTTGCATAAGCCGAAGGTTTTCCTGAAGGAAGACTCTTTACATCTATCGTAATGGCATCGGTCTTCAATGTCTTTTTCTGCTCGGTATAAGTATCGAAAAAGTCATCGAAAATACTGCGACGAGAACGCGAAGTATTAGGCACACGAAGCACAACCTCGAACGAGCCAGAAGGAATAGTAATTTTTCCAGACTGTTGTGGGAAAAGCAACAATTGTTTTAATGTCAACACATTGTAGTTGCTACCTTTATAATGTTCCAATTCAAATTGTTTATCGTCGGGCAACTGAATTTCTTGCGAAAGAAAACCTTTTGTTTCGGGGAATTTCATACTCGAAAAACCTGCCACATTCACACCTTTTACATACAATTTATATGTGAGCAAAGTGTATTCTTGCTCATAAATTTTCACCTTCGATGGAATGGCACGCATAAAAACGCTTACGCCACTCAAATTCGTAACATTGCTTCCTCCCGAAGATGAATTTGAATTGTTGCTTGCACTGTTGCCTGACGAAGAATTGTTTCTATTTGCATTGTTTGCTTCATCGGCAGGAAGAACTTTTATGGTAACTGTATTAGAATAATATTTTTTACCATCGCACATCACCGTAGAGGCAGGAATAGTGAAAGTACCCTCTTTTGTGGCTTGCAAAATGTATGTAAACGTCATACTTTTGCTCGAAGACACATTGCCGTTTATTATCTGCGTACTATAACTTGTAGAGACCGAAGGACCCATCAATACATTGAAATCGTTGATGTTGCCAACCTCGAAATTGTCGCCACTTGCATTCAACGAATACACCAACCTAAACTGCTGAAATTTTGCCACAGCCGAAGGTGCACTTGCCGTGAAACTAACACTCTCGGCAAAAAGTACGCCACACGTTATGAATAGTAAGAATGATATAAGAAATTTTTTCATTGCTCCCAATTTTTTGCAAAATTAGAAAATATCTCAAAGAATTAAAAACAAGAATCGAAATTACCAATCTTTATCGATATTCTTTCGAGAATTTGATGTTCTATTACGATTTACCTTTTCTTGCGTCTGTTTTTCATCGTTTGCAAAAGCGTCCAAAATTTGCTTTGCGTTTTCGTCTGTCATCTCGCTGTCGTCCTTCTCTATATTTTGCATTTGTTGTTTTTCTTGTTGTTGATTTTCTTGCGGGTCAGGCTTGTTTTGGTCGTCGTTTTTGTTCATATTTTGCTTGTCGTCCTGATTTTGCTGATTTTGTTGTTGCTGTTGTTGTTGTTGCTTCAACATTGTATTGGCGTATGCAAGATTGTATCGCGTTTCGTTGTCGTTAGGATTCAACTTTAATGCTGATTTATAAGCATTTACTGCTTGTTGAAAATCGTTTTTTTGCATAAAGCAATTGCCCATATTGTGCAGTGCTTCGGCTTTCACTTTGTCATCTTTCGAAAGCGCCACCACATTTTGAAATTCTTTGCACGCTTCGTCGTATTTTTGCTGGCGGAAAAGCGAATTGCCAAGGTTGAACATTGCCACGTCTGACTTTTGATTTTTCAGCAAAGCATTGCGATACTGAATTTCGGCATCGGTATAATTCTCTTTTTCATATAATTTTTTGCCTTTACTCAAATTAGGATATTCTTTTTGCGCCGATGCTGTACTCACCACCAATAGTGCAATTATTATAGAAAACAACTTTTTCATAATCAATCGAATAGATGTTTATTTTTGAACCATTTACTTTCTCTTTCGAGAATAAAAAATTCGAGCAACAACAACACAAGCGCACATAATGCAATGTCTTGAAAATGCTCGTTGTACGCAGTATAAACTTTTGCTTCGGTTTCGACAGTAGAAATACTCTGCAATTCTTTTTGTATCAAATTGAACGCACTGTTTGTATTGTCGGCACGCACATAAATACCATTGCCTGCTCCTGCAATTTTTTGACACGTTGTCTCGTCCAATTTAGAAATAACCACATTGCCCGAACGGTCGCGTTTGAAATCGCCATTGCCGATAGGAATTGGACTTCCGCCAACTTTACCCATTCCAATGACATAAACATTGACGCCCTTTTCTTGTGCCAATTTAGCCATTTCAACGGCATCGTCTTCGTGGTTTTCGCCATCAGTTATCACAATAATTGCCTTACCTACACCCTCTTTTTCGGGAAACGAACGCAAACAAAGTTCTATGGCAGAACCCACTGCCGTTCCTTGCACGGGCACCATTCCTGTAGAAATTGACGAGAAAAACATTTTTGCCGACACAAAATCGTTGGTTATTGGCAACTGAATGTATGGTTCGCCCGCAAAAACCACCAAACCAATGTGGTCGTCGTTCAAACCATCGACCAAACGGGTAAGCATTTGTTTTGCTTTTTCCAATCTATTAGGACTTATATCCTCCGCCATCATAGAATTTGACACATCGAGTGCCACCATCACATCAATGCCACGCTGTTTGACGGTTTCCAATTTTTTGCCAAACTGCGGACGTGCAATGCAAAACACCATCAATGCCAAACATATTTGCACAAGGAAAAATTTTACATACAAACGAGTTGCCGAATAATTGAGCATCATCGCTTTCATCATCTCCTTGTTTCCAAACTTTTTCACGTTGCGTGTTTTGAGCCACATCAATAAAAAAAACAGCACGATGAATATTGGAATCAATATTAAAAGATATAAATATTGTGGATTTGCAAATCTGAACATTTTACAATTATGAATTTAGAATTAAAATTTTGAATTCAAATTATGGAATTTTTCTTAAAATCGTATTTCTTAAAACAATTTCAATTATCAAAAGCAAGCAAGCAATAAGTGCGAAGGTTAGATATTCTTCTGTTTTTTGACTATATTCGCTTGTATTGATTTTTATTTTTTCCATTTGGTCGATTTCATCGTAAATGGCTTTCAACTTCTTGTTATCTGTTGCACGAAAATACTGTCCACCAGTAATTTGAGCAATTTGTTGCAAAGTTGGTTCGTCAATATCAACTTTTATATTTTGATATCTCACTCCAAAATTTGTTTGAATTGGATAAGGTGCTTCGCCGTTTGTACCCAAACCGATTGTATAAATACGAATTCCAAATTTCTTGGCAATTTCGGCAGCGGTTGTTGGTGCAATGTCGCCACAATTATTTGAACCATCGGTAAGCAGAATTATCACTTTTGATTTTCCTTCGCAGTCTTTAATACGATTGATGGCATTAGCCAAACCAAGTCCGATAGCAGTTCCGTCTTCGATGATTCCACTCTCCACATTTTGCATCAAACTGATGAGTGCAGCGTGGTCGCTCGTCATTGGACACTGCGTGAAACTTTCGCTCGAAAAAACCACTAAACCTATCGCATCATTAGGGCGCTCATTGATAAAATCTGCTGCTACATCTTTTGAGGCTTCCAGACGATTTGGTTTCAAATCTTCGGCTAACATACTGCTCGAAATATCCATCGTCATCATTATGTTTATACCTTCGATGCTTTCGTTGTGAAATCTATCTGTGCGTTGTGGACGAGCAAGAACGATAATTATGCACGTTACCACCAACAAGCGCAAGACAAACGGCAAATGATACAAATAGTTTTTATATGTTTTGGGTATTTTAAGAAATGCCCTTGTGTCTGACATTCTCACCGTTGGTTCGCCACTTTTCAATTGCTTGAAAATGTACCAAGCAATCATTGGCAACAATACAATGAGCAGAAATAAATATGACGGATTTGCAAACTGCATTTTCTATTAAAATTATGAATTTTGAATTATGAATTAATAATCATTGAGCGATGTTTATTTGCTTATTTGTTTATTAGAATATAAGTAATCAAAATTAGCAAATTCGCTAATTGGTTAATTATCTAATTGATTAGTTTGTTCCTCTTCTTTTTTAGTATTTTCTACAAATTCAAAAGCATTTTGTATGCTTCTTTCATTTTCGTCGGGTGCCAACTTAACTTTGGCAAACTTCACCATATCAGCCGATTTCAAAATAAATCGCAACTCATCGTGTAGTGGCTTACACTCTTCGTTTTTCATCACCTCGGCAAGAATTTCGTCGCTTGTCATTTCAAGCGCTTCAATATTAAATCGTTTAAGCAAGTAGGTACGAAGCACATCGGTAAGTTGCGTTTGAAATTCTTTTTCTTGGTCTTTCTGCCAAAGTTTTTCCGATTTTATTTTTTCCAAACCACTGAGCGCAACATCATACGGGTCGGGTTCAGGAACGTCTTTTATAGGAATAATAGGTTTCTTTTTCACCAATCGCCAAACCACATAAGCAATAGCGGCAAGTAATAAAAGAATCAATAATATTTTTAGTACCACACCAAACGCATATCGCCAAGGAAAAGGTGGATTTTGCAAAGGTTTAATGTCGAAAAGTTGAGCATCGGCAGTATCAATTTCGTAGGTATAAACCTTCATAGCCATTGCTTGCGACCAAACGGTATCTTTCTTATTCAACTCTATAAATGGTTGTTGTGGAATAAGATAGGCACCAGAATCATAAGCAGATACTAAATAGTCTTTTTTTATTTCAATGCGATTATTTCCTAAATCAGTTGTATCAGCCTTTAGGTCGTTTACAATTTCTACACCTTCTGCCATATTGTCGATAAACACAGGAAAAGCAACTATTTTATCGGCAGGTTGCGAAACAACAAAATGTACTTTAGTTTGATTTCCAATCAAAAAAATAGTAGAATCCACATTGCTTTTCACAGTAATGTCTGATGCTGACAAAAACTGCCAACAACAAACGGAAAGTAGCAAAAATGAAATTCTATATTTTGAAAATTTAAGAAATTGAGTAATCATTTTTTTAACACAATTTTACAAATACTATTTTTTAGCCCCTCATTTTGAACAAAGTAATCAACTTTTTCACATAATCTTCTTCAGTATCAATAGAAACACTATCGACGGCACTTTGTGTAAAAATATCAGCCAATTGAGATTGGCGATTTTCCCATTGCTGTTTGTAAAGTTCACGCACACGCCTTGACGAAGAATCTATCATCATTTCTCTGCCAGTTTCGGCATCGTGTACTTTAATTAAACCAACAGACGGAAGTTCAGTATCGCGACGGTCGTAAACTTGAAGTGCAACTACATCGTGTTTTCTATTTGCAATAACCAAATCGTCGGAAAAACCTTTATCCATAAAGTCTGAAACCACAAAAGCCGTGCAACGTTTTTTCACCACATTGGTAAAGTATTTCAATGCCAAACTTATGTCGGTTTTTGCACTTTGAGGTTCATAACCAACCAGTTCGCGAATGATGTGCAGAATGTGTTTCTTTCCTTTTTGTGGAGGAATGAATTTTTCAATTTTATCAGAAAACATTATCATACCAATTTTATCGTTGTTTTGAATGGCAGAAAATGCCAAAACTGCCGATATTTCGGTGATAATATCTTTTTTGGTGCGTTGTGTTGTTCCAAATTCGCGACTGCCAGACACATCGACAAGCAACATCACCGTCATTTCTCGTTCTTCTTCAAAGACTTTGATAAACGGATGATGAAAACGAGCGGTAACATTCCAGTCGATATTTCGCACATCGTCGCCAAACTGATATTCACGCACTTCGGAAAACGTCATACCACGACCTTTGAAAGCGGAATGATACTCTCCTGCGAAAATATTGTTCGACAAACCACGCGTTTTTATTTCGATTTGCCGTACACGTTTTAATATTTCGGAAGTCTCCACGGTTAATTTTTGAATTTTGAATTTTTGAATTTTGAATTATTTGTAATCCAAACTTCTAAAATTCAGTAATTAATTTCTTAATGAACAATGAATTCTTAATTCTTAATTCTTAATTGTTTAAGGTACTTCTACCACATTAAGTATTTGACTGATAATTTCTTCGGATGTTAAATCGTTTGCTTCTGCTTCGTAACTCAAACCGATACGATGACGCATAACATCGTGACATACAGCACGAACATCTTCTGGTACTACATAACCACGATGTTTGATGAAAGCGTAGGCACGAGCAGCCAATGCCAAATTGATACTTGCACGAGGCGAACCACCAAACGAAATCATATTTTTCAAACTATCGAGTTTGTAAAGTTCGGGTTGACGTGTAGCAAAAACAATATCAACAATATAGCGTTCTATTTTTTCATCAAGATAAACTTCTTTCACAATGTTTCGCGCTTCGATAATTTCTTGCGTAGAAACCATAGGACGAATTACTTGCTTTTCGCCAGAAATATTTTGGCGTATAATCAATTTTTCCTCATCCATTTTTGGATAATTGATGATTACTTTAAGCATAAAACGATCGACTTGCGCTTCGGGCAACGGATATGTACCTTCTTGTTCTATAGGGTTTTGCGTAGCCAACACAAGGAATGGTTCTTCGAGTTTGAAAGTGTTTTCGCCGATGGTAATTTGGCGTTCTTGCATTGCTTCGAGCAAAGCACTTTGCACTTTTGCTGGAGCACGATTTATTTCATCTGCCAAAACAAAATTAGAGAAAATTGGACCTTTTTTTACTGTAAATTCTTCGGTTTTCTGACTATAAATCATTGTACCGAGAACGTCGGCAGGCAAAAGGTCTGGCGTAAACTGAATACGACTGTATTTTGCATCGATTAGTTGAGCCAAAGTTTTAATAGCCAATGTTTTTGCCAATCCAGGAACACCTTCAAGCAAAATATGTCCATCGGCAAGCAAACCGATAAGCAACGATTCTACCAAATGTTTTTGTCCTACAATGGTACTATTCATACCCATTGTCAAGCGATTGATGAACTCGCTTTTTTGTTCAATTCGTTCGTTCAATGCACGAATGTCAACTGTTTGATTATCCATTTTTCTTATGTTTAATTATTAATTTTATCAAAAACCTTTTTCGCACCCAAAGATATAAAAGAAACGCATTTGTTGTACACTAAAAATAAAACGATTTTTACAAAAAATTATTGTAAAAATCGTAAGTTTTTCTACTGCTGTTGCGAAGATTTTTTAAGCATTTTTTTTCGTAGCAATTTCATTGACTGATTGTAATAAGAAATTTCCATTGCTTCGAGTGTTCGTTTAAACTCCCCTTTTAGTTCGGGATAAAAATTACACATTGTGCAAGCCAACTTCATACAAAGGCACTGAACGCCAGGTGGTTCGTCCAACGAACGCATTTTTTCAAGACAAAAATCAAGAAAATCGGTACGAATATTATCTACCGTCATAGGGAAACGTTCTACAATGTTAAGATTCAATCTGCGAACAGCGGAATTTTCAGTTTCGAGAATAAGGTCGATAATGCGATTGCGAATGGGCAAAATTTGCAAAATTTCATCGTCGGACAATTTCGTCAGCACCCAAGCGGCATTACGCGCAACCCGTTCATCTTCACTGAACAATAATTCCGCAAACTGCAAAAAACTTTGTTTTTCTCTTATCTGCGAGTAAACTGCAAGTATTTCATCAACACCAAGTCGTTCTTTTAATTGCTCCGAATACATTTATTAAAAATAACTTTTTTCTTACAAAAATAAGATTATATTGACTTATCTCCAAACGACAACAAGCATAACCACTATTTGTTTTTTGCGCTATCTATTGTAATTTTGCAAAGAATTTCCATTTTGCTTCTTTTTTTGAACAAAGACAACTACATAGAAATGACTACACGCCCTGTGCAACCCTTAATTTGCGCATTGGCGGTGCCCACCATTATCAGTATGCTTACTACCGCATTTTATAATATGGTAGATACATTTTATGTAAGCAAAATTCACGAAAACGGCATTGACATTGGCGTGGAATGTACTGCGGCTGTTGGCGTAGCATTTTCGGTAATGGCTATCATTCAAGCAATTGGGTTCTTTTTTGGACACGGAACAGGCAACTACATTTCGCGACAACTTGGAGCAAAAAACTACGAAAATGCACAAAAAATGGCAATTTCGGGTGTGGTTTATGCTTTTATATGTGGAATTTTCATTACAATTTTTGGATTGGCTTTCTTGCAAAAGATTTCTATTCTTTTGGGGTCAACAAACACCATACTACCCTACACAAAAACATTTTTGAGTTACATTTTCATCGGCGCACCATTTATGACGGTAGCACTTACCATCAATACACAAATGCGTTTTCAGGGTAATGCAAAATATGCTATGTTTGGCATTATTGCGGGTGCAGTTGCCAATATTGTACTTGTACCAATTCTTGCATTTGCGTGCAAAATGGGCATTGCTGGCGCTGCTATTGCCACTATTATCGGGCAAACAGTGAGTTGTTTTTTGCTTGTTTATTTCAATCACAAATACTGCGTAGTTTCTTTTAAACTAAAGAATTTTTCGCCATCGAGAGCACAATTTGCCGAAATTCTGCACGGAGGCATTCCATCGTTGAGCAGACAAGGTTTGGCTTGCATTTCCATTATTATGCTGAATGTGGCTGCAGGTCACTACGGCGACGAGGCAATTGCAGCAATGTCAATCGTCAACCGCATTTGCAATATTATTTTTGCCATAGTAATCGGTTTCGGGCAAGGTTACCAACCTGTGTGTGGTTACAATTATGGTGCGAAACTAAACCATCGCGTTACCGAGGGTTATTGGTTTTGCGTGAAAGTAGGCACAGCATTTCTGCTTTTTGTGTCGGTTGTTGGATTTATTTTTTCTTCGGGAATTATCAATATTTTTCAAAATGGTAATGCACTTGTAACCGAAATTGGTACATCAGCATTGCGTTGGCAACTTATTTCATTGCCATTGCTATCGTTTGTAACTATGAGCAATATGATGCTACAAACATTGCGAAAATCAGTACGCGCTACAATTTTGGCTGCATCGCGTCAAGGTTTGTTTTTTATACCAGGAATAGTTATTCTTCCACTCTATTTTGGATTGGATGGCATAGAATCGTGCCAAGCCTTTTCCGACTTTGTATCTTTTATCATTACCATTCCACTTGTGTGGGGAATTTTGAAAGAATTATCTAACAAAAAGTAATGGCATTGATTCGTATTGCTCTGTAGATGAATCGCCATACTCAACCCTTTCGAGATACAAGCCTGAAGGTGGAACTGTAAATTGTGCAGGTTCTTGCGAATAGAAACGAAAATAACTTTCTACACGTCGCAAATCGATATTTCCACGACCAACTTCGATGAGCACACCTACCATACGGCGCACCATTTTCCAAAGAAAATGAGAACCAACTACGTTTATTATTATAGAACTTCCGTAGTAATAAACACGCACATCTGTAACTTCTACCATTGTCGATTTTGTTTCGGAATCTTTGTCGCCAAACGACTGAAAATTCTTCATTCCAACCATTGCTTTTGCTGCAATTTGCATAGCCTCTACATCAAGATGGTCTTTCACCCAATAGGCATAGCGTTTAGCAAAAGCACTTTTCCTTGTCGAAATTTGGTAGATATAACTGCGTGATGTAGCATCGTATCGTGCGTGAAAACTTTTGAGAACAGACTGTACATTGATAATGGAAATTGTAGCAGGCAAAGCATCATTGATAGAACGGCGAATTTGTGCTGGTGTCATCCTTGTTTCTATATCGAGATGCGCCACTTGACCGAGTGCGTGTACACCTGCATCGGTGCGACCTGCGCCATACAATTCAAATTTTGTAACGCCCAAGGCTTCGCGTACAGCGTCCATCAATTTACCCTGCACCGAAGCACCATCTTTTTGCAACTGCCAACCGTGATAGGCAGAACCATCATATTCTAATGTAAGTTTGAATCTTGCCATAAAATTTCCCATTATTTTGGACATCTAAGTTAATGCTTTTGTCAAAAAAAATAAACAAGTTTTAACATTGATTTTTAAAATATTCGGACTTTTTATAATATCTTGCGAAGTTTTTTTGAAAATTTAATCACTTAAACCATAATCTATGACAAAAAAATTACTTCTTTTCTTAGCGATAATTTTAACGCTATTGACATCTGCAAATGCTGAAATAATAAGTCAAAATACTACTCCCGAAGATGACACTTGCAATACAATTATCGTTTCTAGTACTTCGGGAAGCAACGACTTACGCGTGGTAGGTTATTTGCCCGATTGGGAATATGGCGATTGGGATAAAATTGACTTCTCTGCCCTTACACACTGCGTATTTTGCTTTGCCACTTATCCCGAGAGTGGTACACTCGGTTGGTGGATTAACGATAGTTATATGACCTCCGCTGTAAAAAAATGCAAGGACAATGGCGTAAAAGCCATTATCGCACTTGGTGGTGGCGGTGGTTTTAATACTACTGGCAATCCGTTCTCTACACAAGCAAAACGTGCAAACATCATTACACAACTTGTAAATTTTGTAAACAAATTCGGTTTAGATGGTGTCGACATTGATATAGAAATTAGTTCAAGCGACCCAATTTGGAACTATTTCGACACTTTCGTACAAGAATTGCGTACAGCACTTGGCAACGACAAACTCGTTACAATGGCTGTTGGCGAATGGTTTACTGGTTCTATTTCGAACACTACTTTCCAGCGTCTTGATTTCCTTAATGTAATGGCATACGACTACGCATTTGGCGATGGTGCCGTTGCACCAAAAGACCAATGTGACGCTATGATGGGAAGATATGCTACCAAAATGGGCGATGCTTCAAAAGTAGTTTATGGTATTCCTTTTTACGGATACTCTTCGGGTGGCGTTACACGCGATTGGTCAGAAATTGTAAGTTTAAGTGCCGACAACAAAAACCGTGATTACGACCCAACAAATGGTATTTATTATAATGGTGTGCCAACCATCAAAAGCAAAATTGAAACAAGTAAAGAATATGGTGGCATAATGATTTGGCAATTAGCAGAAGATGATTTCGGAAGCAATTCTATGATAAAAGTCGTGAAGGATAACATTGGCAGTACCAAACAAGCAGTTGCGTCGAATATTCCTTGCAGTTCTATTTTAATAAGTAATTATGCCAATGCTTCGGCGGGCGTTTCGCTCACTACAAACACCGTTACATACGCTGGTGGATTTAAGGATGGTTATTATATCGACATTTATTTGAACGCAATTACCGCTGCCAAATACGATTTCGCATTCCAATTGGCTGCTGGCGATGCACAATGGAACGCAAATAGCGTAACTGTCAAATTAGACGATAACAACGTTGGTACAATCAATATTACTGCAAGCGAAGGTTGGGAAAGTTTTATTGAACACATACTCAACAATGTTAGCATTGCTACCGATGGCGTGCATAAATTGACGCTTGTAACAAACGGAGGCAGTTGTAACATAGGCAATTTTTCTGTTACAAAAGTTGCTGGAAGCGAAGAAGAATTCTACACTGTATCAAACATCCCAGGTGATATTGATATTGACAAATACTCAAAAAAATCAGACAATATCACCATCAATGCAAAAGGATATGCTGGCGATACAAATGATGGTTCTACGTTGGAATTTTACATTAGAAATACCGAAACGGGCAAGTTCAAACTCACGTTGCCTCTTGCTGCTGGCGATACAAAATGGAACGCCGAAAGTATTACAGTAAAATTAGACAACAATACACTTGCTACTATAAATATCACAGCCAGCACAGGTTGGGAAACATTTATTGAACACTCTGTCGAATTTGACATTACTACAATAGGAATTCACAAGTTTTCGTTAACCGTAAATGGTGGTGCTTGCAACATAAGCAATTTCTCTTTTGAGAAAATCGGTTTTGTTACCGAAATTAAAAATGCAGAAACTGCAAACTGCATACAAATTGACGGCAGAACAATTTCAAGCGAAAGTCTAATGACAATATACAATATTTACGGACAAATCGTCGCACGAAATGTTTATTCAGCCGAAATGCCAAATTCTGGTACATACATTGTATTCGCTAATAACAAAGCGACTAAAGTTCTTGTAAAATAAAGAATTGGCACAAAAACAAAGAGGCTGACTCGTCAAGAATCAGCCTCCTTATTTTTTGTATATAACGAAGGTTATCTGTTTGCGTACATTTCTGAGTAATATTTCTCGTACTCGCCAGAAGTGATATTGTCCATCCATTTCTGATTATCAAGATACCAACGAACCGTTTTCTCAATACCCTCTTCAAATTGCAAACTTGGTTCCCAACCTAATTCGTTTTTCAATTTACTTGAATCGATAGCATAACGCAAATCGTGTCCAGCACGGTCGGTAACGTATGTTATTAAGTGTTCCGAAGTTCCTTCAGCATTACCCAAAAGTTTATCTACAGTTTTGATAATCACTTTTATCAAATCAATATTTTTCCACTCGTTGAAACCACCAATATTATAAGTGTCAGCAATTTTTCCATTATGGAAAATCATATCTATGGCACGTGCGTGGTCAACTACATAAAGCCAATCGCGAACATTTTCGCCTTTTCCGTAAACAGGAAGTGGTTTGCCGTGACGAATATTGTTGATGAAAAGCGGAATCAATTTTTCAGGGAACTGATAAGGTCCGTAATTATTCGAACAATTAGTAACTATTGTTGGCATTCCGTATGTGTCGTGAAAAGCGCGCACAAAGTGGTCTGACGATGCTTTAGAAGCCGAATACGGTGAGTGTGGGTTATATTTTGTTGTTTCCCAAAAATATTCTGTACCAAATGCGTGGTGATGCAATGCCGAAGATGCTTTGGTTGTGAAAGGCGACTCAATTCCTTCGGGATGAGTAAGTTCGAGTGCACCATAAACTTCGTCGGTTGAAATATGATAGAAACGTTTGCCGTCCCAATTTCCGTTCCAATACACTTTTGCTGCTTGCAATAGCGACAAAGTTCCCATTACATTTGTTTGTGCAAAAGTAAATGGGTCTTTTATAGAGCGGTCAACGTGGCTTTCGGCGGCAAAATTGACAATAAAATCGGGGGTATATTTTTGTAAAAGCTGTCCGACAAGCTCCGAGTCGCCAATGTCGCCTCTCACAAAAATATGACGTGGATTATCTTTTATGGATGAAAGATTTTCCATATTTCCAGAGTAGGTAAGCTTGTCTAAATTGATGACAGTATCACCATTTGCAATACGTGCTAAAACAAAGGCTGAGCCAATAAAGCCTGCACCGCCTGTAACAATCATTGTTGACATAGTAACATCCTTGAATAGAGGCATATTTTCAATGCATCTATTCTATCCGACATATCTATTTTTTGCAAGAGAACCTGCAAAGGCTACATTGCTTAAGCTGAAGTCAAAAGGCTTTTCCCTACAAAAATAAGGCTTTTATGGCTACTTTACGAATGGCGTTTTTCGTGCAATACTTATCTCATGAATATCGACTGGAACCTCTTTTTTAGTGCGGTTGCACTGGCGGCAGTGTTGGAAGCTGTACCCTATGTACTTGCACCCGACAGAATGCGTCAATTCTTAACGGAGCTTGGACAATCAGATTCCAACAGCCTCCGTCATTATGGATTGACAATGCTTGGTGCTGGCTTGATAGCCTTATTTTTGGTACGGCGTGTTTTTGCATAACCTTTGGAGCTTTATACAATGACCGATTTAGAACTGAAAAAACGTCTTGCACATATTTTGCTCGAGCGTTCCTATAAGGAAGGAGACTTTATTCTCGCTTCAGGACGCCATAGCGAATACTACTTTGATTGCCGTATTACGGCACTCCATTCCGAAGGCTCGTGGCTTATCGGAACGCTTTTTAACCGCCTTTTAGCCGATTTGCCCATTGTAGGAATTGGTGGAATGACACTTGGTGCAGACCCTCTTATTTCTGCTACAACGGCTTTGTCTCATGTTATGGGACGTCCCCTATCGGGCTTGATTGTACGCAAGGAGCCCAAAAACCACGGGACATCTCAATATGTAGAAGGGCTCGCCAATTTTAAGCCCGGCGATAAGGTCGCAATGGTTGAAGACGTCGTTACAACAGGCGGCTCCTTGCTTAAAGCGTGCGAACGTGTACGCGATGCAGGACTCGATATTGTGGCTGTATGCTCTGTTCTTGACCGCGGAGAAGGCGGACGTGAGGCTCTTGCTGAAGCCGGATATACGCTTCGTGCATTATTTACACGTCCCGAGCTTGTAGCTCTCGGTAAGGAATAAATACAGAGGAATAATTCTGTTCGATTATGACTCTTATATTGTCAAATCAAAGATTGATGCAAAGGAATATCTAAAGAAAGCAATTCCTTTCATTTATCTATATACTTAATATAGATAAACATGATATTCCTTCATATATTCAATCATTCTATTTCAATCTATTTTTATGATACTGTATTTCACTCACATCTATTTGTGTGTCTGAAATAACTTTCTAAAAAATACATATATCAATGAGCGAATCAAATAAATCTACCATAATTATAATGAAGCCAAACGGCAAAACACGTCGGTACAATGTATCATCCAAAATGATATTTCTACTGATTGTGAGCCTTGTTATATTACCTATTCTTGGAATTATTGGAGGTATAGCAAGCATTGAATCTTGGCGTATGAAATCTGAATGGATAACGCAATGCCAAGCCCTACAACAACAGGTTGACCGCGACAAAATAGAAATTGAAAGGCTCGGACTTTTAGTATCTCAAGCCAAAAAAAGTACCTCAAATAAATCAGTCTCTATCGCTTCTAATACTGTAGATAAAAAAATTGTGCAGATTGCAAATCCATCCTTTAGGTATCTTGGAGAACGTAAGTTCAGACTTGTTATGGAATTGTATAGTGTTACACAGCCTTCACCTGTCGAAGGTCGTATTTTATTTAGTGTCATTACGGCAAATGGCGATGTATATCCTCTCTCGCATGATGATACATCATTCTATATCATTCGATTCAAAAAGGTAGTTGCTCAAGCAAATATCCCAATAATAAATATCAATATGGACGGAGCATCAATGCTTGTAGAGGTTTTATCTCAAGGAACAGTTATTTTCAGAAATAAATATCCTATTATACAATCGACTTTACAGCCTTAAAATAAAAATTGCAAAAAAAAGACCACCCGCAAGGAGTAAGCCTTTTTCAAATGCGTAATTTTTACAGTCTTATTTAGAAAGACACTTTAGGATATGCAAAAAGGCATCTTCAGAATCATAAGGAATTGTAATACGTCCCATATTTGTATCGCCAGCAATGGTTGCCTTGGGATGAATAGCCCGACGAAGACGTTGTTGAGCCTCCCGAATGACAGGCGTTTTTTTGGCACGAGGAGCATGAACTCTGGCGACTGCCTTACTTTCCGTCATACTCGGGGGCAAGGCTCCATGCTCCTTAATGTATGATGTGGCATTTTCTACATCACGAACAGAAAGCCCCTTGCTTTGAATCATATCAAAAAGAGTAATGCGTAAGGCTTCATCGGAAATGGCAAGCAATGCTCTTGCATGCCCTGCACTGATACTTCCATTTTGAAGGGCAAGAAGAACATTTTCGGGAAGCTGTAGCAAGCGAAGAGCGTTTGCAATGGCAGAACGGCTCTTTCCGATACGCGTAGATAAATCCTCTTGACTTATACCAAGCGTATCACGAAGAGTAGCTATTGCCCGTGCTTCTTCAAGAGGATTCAATTCCTCACGCTGGATATTTTCAATCAATGCGGCAGTCATTGCCTCTGCATCAGATAGCTTCCGAATCACAACAGGAACTGTACGCAAACCTGCTTTTTGAGCGGCACGCCAACGACGCTCTCCTGCTACAATTTCGTACATTCCATCCGAGGACGGACGCACAATAAGAGGCTGAATGACCCCTTGTGCCTTAATGGAAGTCGCAAGCTCATCGATAGAAGCCTCATCAAAGGTTTGTCGAGGCTGATGAGCATTAGGAACTATTTTAGAAAGAGGTAATTCGGAGGAGCCTTCCTGACTATCGTTCAAATTAAGGCTTCCGTTATGAAAAAGCTTATCAATACCTTTTCCAAGTACACGAGAACTCATTGTTGCTTCCTTGTATTACTTTGATTCTGTTTGTTCAGAAGGACGACGCCTAACAACTTCCTTGGCAAATTCAAGATATGCTTCTGCACCCTTAGAGCGAATATCGTAGTGCATAACAGACTTTCCATGACTGGGGGCTTCTGTCAGACGTACATTACGAGGAATGATAGTCTCAAAAACCAAGTCTCCAAAGCTCCGAGTTACTTCATCCTTAACCTCGCGGGCAAGACGATTTCTATTGTCGCACATCGTCAAAAGAATACCAGTCATCGCGAGGTCTGGATTAAGTCTGCGACGGATTTGGTTCAAGGTCTGCTGAAGCTGAACAAGCCCTTCAAGAGCAAAAAACTCGCATTGAAGAGGAATGATAACCTCATCAGCCGCACATAAGGC
This sequence comes from Bacteroidales bacterium UBA1754, assembly GCA_002315615.1. GTDB lineage: Bacteria > Bacteroidota > Bacteroidia > Bacteroidales > Paludibacteraceae > UBA1754. The sequence continues at coordinate 18,105 of DCHK01000042.1, forward strand.
ATTGAGAGTAAGCATTCCTAGAGAAGGAGGACAATCTATGATAACATATTCATAGGTTTGACCTGTAGATTTAAGCACTTCCTCGAGATAGTATTCTCGGGCCATCTTATCAACAAGCTCAAGCTCTGCACCAACAAGATTGGTATTGCAGGGCAAAAGCGTAAGAAATGGAAACGGCTGCATAAGTGCTTTAGGCGTATCCTCTGGGTGAAAAAAGACGGTATATAAAGAATTTTCAAGATTTTCTGTATCTACGCCAAGACCACTTGAAGCATTCCCTTGGGGGTCGCAATCTACAAGAAGAACTTGCTTTTCCATAATAGCAAGAGATGCCGCAAGATTGATGGCGGTTGTTGTTTTTCCAACTCCGCCCTTTTG
>DCHK01000042.1:18551-18978 GCA_002315615.1 Bacteroidales bacterium UBA1754
CTATCCTCTCAAGATATATCATACCACAAGAAATAGAATAAATCACGACAGAGAAAAAGACAAGAACTTTGTTTGAGTATTCATTTTTAATGTGGGAGTAAGCTTTTTCGGCACACGAATTATGGTAGATTTTTATCCGTAAACAGAGTATCTGCATAATGTTCGGAGGATTTATGCCTACTTTACATGACCTTGATTTATGCCAAAAACTTCTTCAACGCCTCAACACCCTTTTGAACCAATGGGGAAAGCCTCTTCGTTTTATGGAGGTATGCGGAACCCATACGGTAGCTATTTTTCGCGGAGGCTTGCGTTCCATTTTACCGGAAAGCGTTGTTCACCTTTCAGGTCCCGGATGCCCTGTCTGTGTTACTCATGATGCGGAAATTGCCGAGCTTCTTGCTCTTGCAGAAAAAGAACACGTTAT
>DCHK01000058.1 GCA_002315615.1 Bacteroidales bacterium UBA1754
TCAGCACCATAGCATTTTACTTTTGCACGAGGACCATCGCTGTATGCTTTTTCTTTCACCACTTTCAATTCGCTTGTAAAATAGTCGAACTCAGTTTGTACGTATGTAAAGCCGTTAATACGTGAGATAATCATTGCAGCATCTTTTCCAAGTCCGTTAAGGATACAACGCAATGGATTCTTACGTACTTTGTTTGCCATTTCAGCAATTTTGATAGCACCTTCGGCAGCAGCGAAAGATTCGTGACCAGCCAAGAATGCGAAACATTGAGTTTCTTCGCGCAACAAACGTGCAGCCAAGTTTCCGTGTCCAAGACCTACTTTACGGTCGTCAGCAACAGAACCAGGAATACAGAATGCTTGCAATCCGATACCGATAGCTTCGGCAGCATCAGCAGCTACTTTGCAACCTTTTTTCAATGCAATAGCAGTACCTACAACGTAAGCCCATTTTGCATTTTCGAAACAAATCATTTGTGTTTCTTCGCAAGTTTTGTAAGGGTCAAGACCTGCTTTTTCGCAAATTTCGTTTGCTTCTTCTATACTTTTAATACCGTTTGCATTCAATGCAGCAAGAATTTGTTTCTCGCGACGGTCTTGTGATTCAAATTTTACTTCTCGTATCATATTGAATTTTGAATTTTGAATTTTGAATTTTGAATTATTTATCCGCTTTCCGTTGCTGAGTCGTCTTAATAATACTCGTCAAAAGTTTTACCATTTCTTCACAATCACTATTCAGACTATCAAACATTTCATCTGTCAAATATTGTGTTTCGTGTAGCAACTCCAACCAATACATTGTTTCGTCCGCTTCTTTTAGCGAAATATACAATTTGTTAATAAAATCATTTGTGCTTTGCGCCCTTCTTGATTCTCTAACATTTGCTCCAATACTTGTACCGCTTCGCAAAATCTGTTGCGAGAGAACAAACTCTCGTTGAGGATTTTCTTTTTGAGTGAGATACTGATAAAGTCTTACTGTTCTTATAGCGAAAGCCTTACTCTTTATCAACACTACGTTGTCAGTCTTTATTGGCACTAATAATTCTCAATTAAAAATTCTTGTTAATAATATTGTTATTTAAAGTGATTTTGAATTCTTAATTCATAATTCAAAATTCTTAATTATTCTTTGCGTGGATCAATTGATTTTACTGCGCCTTGTTCTGGTTTTGTACGTCCGTAAGTACCAGTTACGCTCTTAAGAGCCTCGTCTGCAGCAACGCCTTTTTTGATAGCGTCCATAAATTTACCCATGTGAACAAATTCGTATCCACAAACTTCGTCATCGGCATCGAGGAACATTTTTGTAATGTATCCTTCGGTAAGTTGCAAATAACGAGGACCTTTTTTCTTTGTACTGAACAAAGTTCCTGTTTGGCTGATAAGTCCTTTACCAAGGTCTTCCAATCCTGCGCCTACCATCAAACCACCTTCTGAGAAAGCAGATTGTGTACGACCATAAACAATTTGCAAGAAAAGTTCGCGCATTGCAGTATTGATAGCATCGCAAACCAAGTCGGTGTTCAATGCTTCGAGCAATGTTTTGCCAGGAAGAATTTCACTTGCCATAGCAGCAGAGTGAGTCATACCCGAACAACCAATAGTTTCTACCAAAGCCTCTTCGATAATGCCTTCTTTTACGTTCAAAGTAAGTTTGCACGCACCTTGTTGTGGCGCACACCAACCAATACCGTGAGTAAGACCAGAAATGTCTTTGATTTCTTTTGCTTTCACCCATTTTCCTTCTTCAGGTATAGGTGCTGGTCCGTGATTAGGACCTTTTTTTACAACACACATGTGTTCTACTTCGTGTGAATAAATCATACCTTTTATTATTTAAAAATTTAACTTGATGATTATTGTTTTTTGATTAAATCTCACAAAGATAAAAAAATATTCGTTTTTGAAAGATGATTTTCTATAAAAATACAATTAGAAAGGATAACCAATGGCAAAATGTAGTGCTTTATCGTCTTTCCACTTAAAGTTTGAGAAGCGCCACTCCGTTCCTGATGACATTTTCGATGGGTCATACGCTTTCAAACCGAAATCGAAACGAATAAGGAAATAGGTGAAATCCAAACGCAAACCTGCACCATAACCCAAAGCAATTTGTTTAGGGAAATCCGACAAAGTGAATTTTCCACCTGGTTGCGTATTGTACTCGTTCAATGTCCACACGTTTCCTGCATCGGCAAAAAGTGCACCTTCTATTCTCCAAAACATCTTGAATCGATATTCCAAATTCAAATCGAGTTTTAAGTCGCCAGACTGATTCATATAATCAATTTCGTCGGCATACGAATACGTTCCTGGACCCAAAGTTCGCACCGACCAACCACGAACACTATTTGCACCACCACTTATGAAACGTTTTTCAAACGGCACGACCGACGAATTTCCGTACGGACAAGCAACGCCCGCACCCACGTGAAACACGATATTATTTTTCTTGCTGATGAATTTATCGTATGAAAAATCGACCGTACCTCTTACGTATTGTGCAAACTTTATATTACCAATAGTATAAGAGCCATCAGTCTTGCTCAAATTGAAAATTGGCGATACCGCATAAAGTAAATTGCCCGCAGTTTCGACACTAAGGCGCAAGGTGAAATTGTCTTTTAACTTTTGAATCGGTTGATTTCCCAACGAAAAAGAATAGCCACAACCCACAAGAAGTTGGTCTTCGTAACTATATTTCAATATTGAGCCACTCTTCAGATAACGCTCGCGAAAGGCATCGGAAATATATGGCAAATAAATGTAACTGATGTCGCACAAATCGACAGTTTGGTGCAAACGTGTGTTTTTCGATGTCCAATTATATTTTACACTTGCAGTAGAATACGTTCTGGAATACTCGGCACGACGTTGGTAATTATAATTGACGCCAAACTCGGTCGTGGCACGCACTTTTTGCTTAAATTCCTGTTTGACAAATGGAAACAAAAATTTGGGAAAACGCAAAGATACATTTCCCTCTATCTCGTCTGAAGTATGTTTCAACAAGTCGGACAACGAACCTGTTTCAGTTTCGCGAGCGTACTTAAGCGATGCTTTGAACGTTTCAGAGCCCTTAAAGATATTTTTGTGTTGATAACCAAAAATTCCCGCAAAACCAAGGTCGCCATTGGAGTTTGTTCCCTCCAAATCGAACGAAAACGATTGCGATTTTCCAGGTGCAAGCAAAATGATACAATCAAGCAAATCATCTTGTTGCTTGTTTGGAACAAAATAAATATCGACGTAACTTACTGCTGGCAACGAATTGAAAGACGTATAAGTGCGCTCTACATTTTGCTCGCTATACACCTCGCCAGACCACATATAACAATTGGTAAACAATACGTTAGGTCTAAATTTAAGATTGCCATTATAATAAATCACACAACCTTTGTACACAACAGAATCGACATTTTCGGTACTTGTGCCGTTAATGGGGTCGTATGATGCAAAAAAACGTATTTCGCCAACTTTATATTGCTTAAACTCTTGGGAATAATCGACAGAATCAGCTACTTGCCTACGAATACGCGAACGAATAAACAAACGCACATCTACTTGATTTGCACCCGCTGTGCTATCGGCAATATAATGGATATTTTCTCTTCCAAAATTATAATATCCATTGCGTGATAGCAAATTGGAAATTCTTTGCCGCTCGGAGTTCAGCACATCAATATCGAAAAGTCCGCCAGGTTTTAACAGCGAATTTGCTGAATCTTTTCGCACAATATCTTGAATGTTTTTATTGAGACAATGGAACGAAAAATTCCGCAGTCGGTAAGGAGACACACCGTACAAATTGTAGGTGATGTATGCCTTTCGCTTTTTTAGCGAAACATCGGTGATGACACTCGCATTGACAAAGCCTTTGCTCTTTGCAAATTTCTCCAATTCCATAGCCGACTGAATACGTTTTTTATCTGAGTAAATTTGCGGTTCGGAACCAATTTTTCTCAAAAAACGATTTATCCAACGAGTAGAATCTTTTTGACCAGAAAGACTATACAACCTCAACGAGAATGGAAACACTCCAAAAATACGCGAATTAGGTTGCTGACGCAGATATTGCTTGAGCGAGACATCGCCAAGTTCATCTTTTGGAATATCGGTTTTTATGGTAGTTTGGCGAAGCAAATATTCGCCTTCGGGCACGTATTTGTATATACTACACGACGAAAACATCAGTGCAATTGCCAAAATATATAATAATCTTTTGCCCATTAAAATATTATAACACCACAACTTACAAAGGTAAAAAATATGACGCAAGTAGCAACAAACAAAAATCAAGAAAATGAGATTAGAATCATATTTTTCAAAAAAATAAAAAGAAAATGATTAGTTTTGCGCTTGATATGCTGAGCAAAGGAAAAATAAAACTTGTAAAATCACTCTCGCAAAAGAAATTTCGCGACGAGTTGAAATTGTTTGTTGCCGAAGGTACAAAATCGGTAACCGACATTGCACAACATTGTAAGTGCGTTACGCTTTTTGCCACACAAAGTTGGCTGTCGGCACACGAAGTAAAAGCAACCGAAATTATTGAAGTTAGCGAAACCGAAATTAAAAGCATATCAGCACAAAAAACACCTCAACCCGTAGTTGCCATTTTTGAGCAACCCGCTTTTGAAATTGACTACAAAGAGATAGAAAACGGACTCACATTGGCACTTGATACCGTGCAAGACCCAGGAAATTTAGGCACAATCATTCGCTTGGCAGATTGGTTTGGCATTCGCAATATAATCTGCTCTGTCGGTACCGCCGACGTATTCAATCCCAAAACTGTACAAGCCACAATGGGCGCAGTGGGACGCGTAAAAATTCATTATGTAGATTTACCGAAATTTCTTTCGAGCATAAAGGACAACATACCCGTTTTCGGTACATTCCTCGACGGCGAAAATGTTTACCAAAAGCAACTTCCAAAGAAAGGAATTGTAGTGATGGGAAACGAAGGAAATGGCATTTCGTCCGAAGTAAGCAAACTCATCACAGAACGTCTGCTTATCCCAAATTTTTCAGTAGGCAAAGAGACGTCAGAATCGCTAAACGTCGCTATTGCCACAGCCATTATTTGTTCGGAGTTCAGAAGATAAAAAAAGAGAAACCGACGGGTTTCTCTTTTTTTATCTTTATTCCCATTCAATTGTTCCTGGTGGTTTGTGAGTAACATCGTACCAAAGCGAACCTGCGCCGTCGGCTTGGAAGTTTTTCCAAAGTCCTTCGAGCAGTTTTTGGTCTATCTCGGCAAAATTGGCTGTCATTGCTTCGGAACTATTTACTGGACGCATCACGATGCAAGGTTTGTCTTGTACACGAAGTGGCGTAAGCACCACGGGCATTTGCCAAATTTTCTCGTATAAGTCGTTTGCTTGCAAAAACTCTGTACAAATATTGTCGAATTTTCGTAAAGTATCAAAATGTCTCTTTTCTGCATATTGTGGCACAAGTTTAGGCATTTCGGCATTCACACTGCCGACTTGCCAAATAACACGGTTAATTGCTTTAAAGCGATTAACAATCTCGGTAGAGAATTTCTCGCATTGTTTCCAAGTAACATTTTTAGAAGTAATGAGGAATGGTTGCGCATAAGTACGACCATCGCCCTGCACGCCCACACTCTTAACTGGCAACACTTTACCTTCTATGCCATTTGCCTTAAGATATTCATCAAGACCGGCAACATCTGCGTTAGTTACGAACTCGCCTTTGCCATCGGTGCAAAGCATACGCACGCCAAGACCAGGACCAGGAAACGGATGACGCCACACAAGGTTATGAGGTATGCCAAGTTCCTCGCCAAGCATACGCACTTCGTCTTTATAAAGATCTGCAAGCGGTTCGAGCAATAGTCCTTGCGCCATTAAGTCCATCACTTCTTTCACGCGATTGTGGTGCGTTTTGATAAGGTCGGCATTCTTTGTTCCACCACTTTCTATAGTATCGGGATAAATTGTGCCTTGGGCTATCATCCACTCTTTTGGGTCGAGATTAAGTTTTTTCATTTCTTCATCTTTTACCACCAAGAATGTTGCACCAATGCGTTTGCGTTTCTCTTCGGGAGCAGTAATGCCTTCCAATTTTCCAAGGAAAGAATTGGTAGCATCTACCACACGCAAATTGTGCATACCTTCGGCTTTGAGGAATTCGATGATTTTGGCAGACTCGTCCATACGCATCATACCATTATCGATGTGCAAGCCCATTACTCTATCGGTGCCAAGCACACGATTGAGCAACACGAATGCCACTGTGCTATCTACGCCACCCGAAACGAGCAAAAACACTTTTCTATCGCCGACTTCTTTTCTTATTTTTTCTGATATTTGAGGCAGATAACTTTTCATATTCCAATTGCGCTCGCAACCACAAATATTGATGAAATTATCAAGCAATTTCATACCAAACTTACTGTGCGTAACCTC
>DCHK01000045.1 GCA_002315615.1 Bacteroidales bacterium UBA1754
GTCAACGTAGCAATGTCTTCGAGCATTTCTTTACGACGATCGCCAAAACCAGGAGCTTTTACAGAACATACTTTCAAACCACCACGCAAACGGTTAACAACCAAAGTTGCCAATGCTTCACCATCCATATCTTCTGCAATAATCAAAAGTGGACGACCGCTTTGAACTGTTGATTCAAGAACAGGAAGAATTTCTTTTAGGTTAGAAATTTTCTTATCGTGAATCAAAATGTACGGATTATCCAACTCTGCCTCCATTTTTTCTGTATTAGTTACAAAATATGGAGAAAGATAACCACGGTCGAATTGCATACCTTCAACTACATCTACTGTAGTATCAGTTCCTTTGGCTTCCTCAACAGTGATAACACCTTCTTTTTTAACTTTTGCCATTGCATCAGCAATAAGTTTACCGATTTCGCTATCGTTGTTAGCAGAAATAGTTGCAACTTGTTCAATTTTGCTATCATCGTCGCCAACTTCTTGAGACTGACTTTTAATGCTTTCTACAACTTTTGCAACCGCTTTATCGATACCACGTTTCAAATCCATAGGATTTGCACCTGCAGCAACATTTTTCAAACCAACATTGATGATAGATTGTGCCAAGACAGTAGCAGTAGTAGTACCATCACCAGCATTGTCGCCAGTTTTTGAAGCAACTTCTTTCAACATTTGAGCGCCCATATTTTCTAATGGGTCAGCCAATTCTATTTCTTTTGCTACAGACACACCATCTTTAGTGATATGTGGAGCACCAAATTTCTTTTCGATAATCACATTGCGACCTTTAGGGCCAAGTGTTACTTTCACTGCATTTGCCAATTCGTCAACACCTTTTTTCAAGAGTTCACGGGCTTCTGTATCAAATTTAATTTCTTTTGCCATGATTGTTAAAATTAGGAATGAGGAGTGAGGAATGAGGAATTTTTAGTCCGTTCCCAAATCTTCATTCAAGTTAGTTATTCAATTTATTTTTAGTTGTTTTTGTTATACTACTCAATAATTTTTTCAATTCGGAACAATCTTCTTTGATTGATGCATATTCTTTTTGTTGTAAAAAATTAGTTTCATATAGAAGTTCAAGCCAATATTCCGTTTCGGCACATTCTTTAAATGCTATATACATTTTAGCCAAAAAATCTTTCTTTGAAAAACCACATTCAGCTTCTACAATATTAGCACCGATACTTGTTCCACTGCGCAATATTTGTTTTGACAACACTGTTTCACTCTTTGTGTCACGCAAATAAATATACAATTTAATAATTCTTATTGCAAAATTTTTGCTTTTATCGCGAACAACACCTCCGTTTTCAGTTGTATCCATTCCTAACTTCTAACTCCTAACTACTAATTATTTATATAATTGCAAGAATATCTGATTGACGCATAATGAGGTATTTCTCACCATCGAGTTCAATTTCTGTTCCTGCATATTTCCCATAAAGAACTTGGTCGCCTTTCTTTACAACCATTTCTTCGTCTTTTGTACCGTTTCCGGTAGCAAGCACTTCGCCTTTCAAAGGTTTTTCTTTTGCCGAATCAGGAATGATAATTCCACTTGCTGTTTTTTCTTCAGCGCAGGCTGGTTTCACCAAAACTCTGTCTGCTAATGGTTTAATGTTCATAATGTTTTTGAATTTTTATTTAGTTAAACAATATTTTTCGAATTCGTATAATACACTATCAAAAAATATGCCAAAAGGACTTCAACGTTCTTTTGGCATAAATATGGTAATTTTTGCAAAAATTACTGACATTTTGTCAGTATTACAACAATTTATTTGTATTTGTGTCAGGGAAAATGATTTTTGGCTTGAATATTTTTGCCTCTTCAAAATCCATCATAGCGAATGCTGTAATAATAACAACATCGCCAGGTTGAACCTTACGCGCAGCCGCTCCGTTCAAACAAAGTTGACCAGAACCCCGTTCACCTTCAATGACATAAGTTTCAAAACGCTCGCCGTTGTTATTGTTCACAACAGAAACTTTTTCGTTTGGCAAAATATTCGCTGCATCCATCAAATCGCGATCGATAGTGATGCTTCCAATATAATTCAAATTTGCCTCGGTAACTTTGGCACGATGAATTTTCGATTTTAAAACTTCAATATACATTAGTTAAAAGTTAAAAGTGAATAGCAAAGAGTAAAATCACTTCAATTTCTATTCTTGTTTTTTATAAGTAATATTGTCAATCAGACGAACAGGTCTGACACCACAATACACTGTAATACAACCAACTACATAATCTGCATCGCTCCAATTTTCGATGCTTTGCAAAGTGTAGCCATCCACTATTTCAAAATATTCTACATCAAGAATCGGTTCTGCATTGATAGTATCTACCACCCATTGTTTAACGTCAGCCACCGATTTTGATTTTGCAAAGTTAACACTTTCAAATAAAGTTTTCGATATTAAAACCGCTTTTTCTTTTTCGCCGTCTGTAAGCAATGTGTTTCTGCTACTTTTTGCTAAACCAGATTGCTCGCGAACGATAGGACAAGAAACGATTTCTATGTCGTAATTCAATTGTTTCACCATACTGCGGATAATGGCAATTTGTTGAAAATCTTTTTCGCCGAAATATGCTTTTTGTGGAGCGACAATATCAAACAAACGACTCACCACTTGCGATACGCCATTGAAATGACCAGGACGGCGAGGACCTTCCATCACATTGCCAATCTCGCCAAAATCGAAAACGCGCGTATCTTCTTCGGGATACATTTCTTCGACAGAAGGCAAAAAAGCAGCATCGCATCCATTTGCACGAAGCAAAGCCAAATCAGCCTCTTCGGTACGAGGATAGTTTTTCAAATCGTTTTTATCGTTAAATTGTGTAGGATTTACAAATACACTCACCACACAAATCTCATTTTCTGATGCACATCGCTTGATGAGCGACAAATGCCCTTCGTGCAACGCTCCCATAGTAGGAACAAAACCGATATTTTTTTTGTCGGCAAGAAACGCCTTCAAATCGTTTTTTCTTCTAAATACTTCCATCACTACCCTATTTTGAAAAAGTTTTGCAAAGGTGCTTCTTTTTCTAAAGAAAACCAAAAGAAATTGTATTTTTTATACGAAGTTTAGAATAGAGCAAACGCACATTTCTACACATTTTTCTCACATTTTCAAAATGTTACTGCAATTTGGCGAGAGAAAATACACACTGAAATTTGCAATTTTCCAATATTTTTTTTATATCTTTGCAAATAAATTAAAAACGGTAAAAAAAGATGAACGAACCATTGAAAGTTTTAATTGTTTCGCAAGAAATAACACCGTATCTTCCAGAGAGCGAGATTTCTACACTTTCAAGAAATTTGCCACAGGCAATTCAAGAAAAAGGCAAAGAAATTAGAACTTTTATGCCGAGATACGGTTGTGTGAACGAACGACGCAACCAACTGCACGAGGTAATTCGTCTTTCGGGAATGAACATTATCATTAACGACACAGACCACCCTTTGATTATAAAAGTGGCTTCCATACAATCAATCCGTATGCAAGTTTACTTCATTGACAACGAAGAATTTTTCAGAAGAAAAGCAATTACAAAAGATGCAAGTGGCAAAGATTTTGACGACAATGACGAACGTGCCATTTTCTTCGCTCGCGGCGTGATAGAAACTGTGAAAAAACTCCGTTGGGCACCAGACATTGTTCATTGCCACGGTTGGATGACCGCATTTATGCCTTTGTACATAAAAAAAGTTTACAACGAAGACCCGTTTTTCAAAAACTCAAAAGTCATTTATTCTGTATATGACGACGAGTTCAAAAACACTTTCAAAAGCAACATAAGCGACAAAATTATTTTTGACAATTTATCTTTGAATGATTTGTCGGTTATTAACGGAAAAGTTGTAGATTTTACAGCGTTGTCGAAACTTGCAATAGAATATTCTGACGGCGTGATACAAGGTAGCGAGAATATAAATAATTATGTTTCAAAATTCGTTGCAGACAAAAACATTCCATTTCTCCCGTACCAAAACGCAGAAACGTACGCTGATGCCTACGACGATTTTTATAATAAAATTGCAAAATAATCGTTATTTATAACGTACAAACATTTTTTGACGAATTTTGACCTTTGGTTAATTCGTCAATTTTTTTGAAAACTTTTATGAAGAAAATATTTTTTTACATACTTTCCGTTTTACTTTTTACAGCGTGCGAAGACTCTGTTAATGGCGACATTGGTGCTTCGTTGCGTTCTGAAGAAGACAACATCAACTCGGCAGTCGATTCTTTTTTTGTTGATACAGAAACCATTCCCGTAGAAAGTGTTTATGCTGACAATAGTAATTTCATCATCGGAAATTACAGCAACGAAAAATTTGGTTCGGTTACAGGTTCGGTCGTTGCACAAGTGATTTATCCTTCTGCAAAAAAAATAAAAAGCACATACGTGGCAGACAGTTTGACACTTGACGTACACATCAGTAAGCACACAGGAAAAGAAGAAACAAATTTCATTGTTTATAAATTAAAAAAACTATTGGAATACCGAACAAAATACTTCACCAACATTTCGGCTGAAGAATATGTTGATTTTAATACTAAAATCGGCGAAAAAACGGTAAATTCTGATATGCTTGTATTATTGGACACGGCCATTTCGAAAAGCAAGGCATACACAGTTACTATTCCTTTGGAAAAAAGTTTGGCTGATGATTTTTTGAAAGATTTATCGATATACGAAAGCGAAAGTAAGTTTTTAGAATTCTTCAACGGATTTTATCTGCAAACCGATAACAAACAACAAATTTTTACGGTCGATTCGATGGCAATCAATTTACATTACCACTTTACTCAAAGCGACACTATTGCTACTGGTACGCTAAAATTCCCAGCAAACAACGAAGTGCGCCAAGTGAACAAAATTGTAGCAGATGTAGAAAATGCCAAAAACAACAAAAAACCTACAGAAGAATACATTTTTTCACCTGCTGGAATGTTTACTGCCGTAACTATTCCTACACGAAAAATTATTGAAAAAGGTATTGGAAATAACAATAAATGTCTAATGTACAATTCGGTGATATTAAACATAGACAAAAACGACACCGACTACGACGACGAAATCAGTGCTCCATCTACGCTCCTATTTGTACACGATAAAGATGTATATTCCTTCTTTTACGAAAAGAAATTGCCTGATGGTGAAGAATCTTTTTATTCTACCCTACTGAGCAATTCTACTACTGGTAAGAATTATTATAGATTGGACTTGACTTATTTCTTTCAAGTGAAAGCAGATTCAATTTCAAGTGGCAAAAAAGCGATTAAAGACATAGAAGAAACCGACACTTTCTATTTAGTACCATCACGTTTCACATATAGTGGCAGTAACTTATCACTTGTGCAAAACAGTTTCGCAGTTTCTGCTTTGAGTTTCAAAAACAGCAAAGACACCGATGCACCTTTATCTATTGTAACCACTTATAGCGAGTTTTACAAATACAAGTAATATTATTCATTAAAGTCTATACAAAAAGCGGTAGATTTCGACTGAAACCTACCGCTTTTCTCGTTATAATATTACTTTCTTAAAGTTTCTTTTGAACTTCAACTTCTTCGTAACTTTCGATAATATCGCCAACCTTAATATCTTGATAGTTCTTCAAACTAATACCACATTCAAAGTTGACAGATACTTCTTTTACATCGTCTTTCATACGTTTCAAAGCACTCATTTCGCCGTTGAAAACAACGATACCATCGCGTACAAGACGAACTTTGTCGGTACGTTTTATTTTTCCCTCGCGAACCAAGCAACCTGCCACAGAACCAACCTTGCTAATGTTGAACACTTGTTGAACTTCGATTGTAGCAGTTACTTCTTCTTTTATTTCAGGAGAAAGCATACCTTCCATAGCGGCTTTCAGTTCTTCTATAGCATCGTAGATGATTGAGTACAAACGAATATCGATTTCTTCTTTCTCGGCAATCTTACGCACATTGGCAGAAGGACGAACTTGGAATCCGACGATAATAGCATTTGATGCGGCAGCCAACATAACATCTGACTCAGAAATAGCACCAACGGCTTTATGAATTACGTTAACTTGAATTTCTGGAGTAGAAAGTTTTATCAATGAATCGGACAATGCCTCGATAGAACCGTCCACATCACCTTTGACGATTACGTTCAATTCTTGGAAGTTGCCAAGAGCAATACGACGACCAAGTTCATCAAGTGTAAGGTGTTTCTTGGTACGCATACCTTGTTCGCGTTGCAACTGCTCACGCTTGTTGGCAATTTCGCGTGCTTCGTGTTCGTTAGCCATCACATTGAAATTATCACCTGCTTGTGGTGCACCATTCAAGCCAAGAATAAGAACAGGTTCGCCAGGACCAACACTTGTTACTTTTTGGTTACGTTCGTTGAACATTGCTTTTACACGTCCGTACGAAGTACCTGCCAAAATAACATCACCAATATGAAGTGTTCCGTTTTGAACCAAAATTGTAGCCACATATCCACGACCTTTATCAAGCGAAGATTCGATGATAGAACCTACTGCCTTGCGGTTTGGATTAGCCTTCAATTCGAGCATATCGCTTTCGAGCAATACTTTTTCGAGCAATTCTTTTACATTCAAACCTTTTTTTGCAGAAATGTCTTGCGACTGATATTTACCACCCCATTCTTCTACAAGGTAGTTCATATTTGCCAATTGCTCTTTAATTTTATCAGGATTTGCTCCGTCACGGTCAATTTTGTTAATTGCGAAAACGATAGGAACTCCTGCTGCAGAAGCGTGGTTGATTGCTTCAATTGTTTGAGGCATCACGCTATCGTCGGCTGCTACAATGATGATGGCAATATCGGTAACCTTTGCACCACGCGCACGCATAGCGGTAAATGCTTCGTGACCTGGAGTATCAAGGAATGTGATACGACGACCATCTTCTAATGTAACGTGGTATGCACCAATATGTTGCGTAATACCACCCGCTTCACCAGCAATTACGTTTGCTTTACGAATATAGTCGAGCAACGAAGTTTTACCGTGGTCAACGTGTCCCATCACAGTAACGATAGGTGGACGTGGAACCAAATCTTCTTCATTATCCTCTTCGTCGTCGCCAATAGCCTCTACAACTTCGGCACTGACATACTCAGTTTTGAAACCATATTCATCAGCAACAAAATTGATAGTTTCGGCATCCAAACGTTGATTGATAGACACTGGCATACCGAGGTTGAAGCAAGTAAGAATAACGTCATTTACCGAGATATTCATCATTGTAGCCAACTCGTTAGCAGTAACGAATTCGGTAAGTTTAAGCGTTTTTTCTTGCAATCTTTCTTGTTGTTGTTCTTCTTGTTGGCGTTGCGAAATTTCTTCACGTTTTTCACGACGATATTTAGAACTATTTGATTTCGATTTGTGTGTCAATCGTGCAAGAGTTTCTTTCACTTGACGTTGAACATCTTCCTCGTTAACTTCTTCTTTTATCGATTTTTTGAACTTATCGTTTTTGCCTTTATTCTTTCCTTGAACAGAATTTACATCTACGCGCTCGTGTTTGATGCGTTCACGTTTTTTGCGTGGTTCGTCATTTTGAGGAGCATTGTTATTCGCAGATTTTGACTTTTGTTGTTGCTGCTGTTGTTGGCGTTCTTCTTTTTCTTTGCGTTTTTCGTCTTTCGATTTCTTTTTCGGACGAGTTGATTGATTCAAAGAATCCAAATCGACAGTTCCTACAACTTTTACTGTAGATTCGATATGAGGTTTGTGAAAAGAAAATACATCGTCTTCCTTATTTTCTTCGGAAATAGTGTTTTGTTTTTCCTCTTTTTGAACATTTTTTACCTCAGGTTCAACTTTCGCAACCTTTTCTTCTTTTTTAGGAAGAGGGGCTTCTTTTTTCTCTTCAACTGCAGGTTTGGCAGGAGTTTTTACTTCAGGTTTCGGTTCTTCTTTTACAGGAGATTCTTTTTTATGAGGTTTATTGATTTCATCCAAATTTATTTTACCTATAGATTTAATCTGCGGTTTCATACTATCTGAAATAGAAATCTTAATTTCCTCAGGTTCTGTCTCTTGTTTGCCAAAATTTTCAATCGAAACAGTTTCTTTTTTCTCTTTCGTCTGGCGTTGCTGACTTATTTCTGTTGCCTCAATGCGCAAGTCTTTATCTTTGTTGTACTCTTTGTTCAAGATTTTCACTTGGTCGTCGGTCAGACGCAAGTTTGGATCGGCTTTCAAATCTTTGAATCCGTTATTCTGTAAGAAATCGACGATAGTGCCGACACCTACACCTAATTCGGTTGCTAATTGTTTTATCTTAATACCTGCCATATTTACTATTTAATTCGTTAATAAAAGAAGAACACTGAAATTTAATAAACGGAAAGGCTTTTTCGCCCTTTACCGTTAATTTTCAAATTCCGAACGAAGGATTTGCAATACGTCGTCGATAGTTTCTTCTTCCAAATCGGTGCGAGTGATAAGTTCATCGCGTGGAATTTCGAGCACGTTTTTCGCCGTGTTGCAACCAATTGATTTCAACGCATTGATAACCCATTCGTCTATTTCGTCTTCGAATGCATCCAAATAAACGTCTTCCTCTTCGTTTTGGTCCTCATCAACATCGCGGAACACTTCTATTTGATAACCAGTCAATTGACCAGCCAATTTGATATTTGAACCATTGCGTCCGATAGCCAAAGAAACTTCTTCTGGTTTAAGGAAAACCTCAACTTTTTTATTTTCTTCGTCTATTTTGCTCCAAGAAATTTTTGCAGGACTCAAAGCACGAGAAACCATCAACGAAACATTTGA
>DCHK01000010.1 GCA_002315615.1 Bacteroidales bacterium UBA1754
TAAAATCGTAAAACCCTTAATTTCTTTAATTTGCATTGGCAATTATCAATATTCAACGTCTCTTCCCGAAAGGGTCAAAAGTTCCTTTATTCTGCTATTGAAAGTAACTGCATCAAGCAATTTTTGAATATCGAAATGCACTCGATACGACCAAAAATGGCGCGGATTGCTTGGCTCGTTAATTCTCTCACAAGAATAATCTTCGGCGCGCAAAGTGTCGCTCATCGAAATCCAATCTTGCAGTTGGAAAATTGTCCACATAGCCGATGACCACAAGTGGTTGCGAATGATATGCTCGCAAATAAAAGAATCGATTTTTTTAGGTGCAACACCAGGAAAACGCAGTACATTATTGAAATATCGTTGCGATTTTTGAGCATCTTCTTCCCACCAAAGTCTGATTGGCGACATATCGTGCGTAGCAGGCGTACAAACCGAAAGGTAAGGTATGCGACTCAAATCGGCAAATTCTACATTAATATCTTTCGGCATACGCTCAATTTCGAGACTGAGCATTTGCAGTTGACGCATTACTTCGGGCACAGATTGCGGAATCATTCCTAAATCTTCGCCACAAACCATCATCGTAGTGGTTTCGAGCAAAGCGGGCAATTTTTTCATCGCCTGTTTTTTCCAAAATTCATTATGACGATAATAATAAAAATCGACATAAAGTTTTTCCAATTTCACACGTTCTTCCGCTTCGAGACTTGCAAAAGAGAACGATTTTGAAATAGTAATTCTTGGATGAAAACGATTGGGTTCTTTAGGGTCGGCAATAAAAAGCACTTCGCAGAAAAGACTCAACAGTTTTTCAACGATTTCTTTTTTATCCTTATATTCCGACGAATTTTCGCAATAAGCCAAGAGTTTTTTCTGCGTATCGTATTCCGCCTTAAAAGCGAACATATTGTTGCGTTTTTGCAAAAATTCTCGTGCTATTTTATTGGCATCTTTTCCAAAAAGTTGAGAAAGCAATTTGTCGGTAATATAAGGCTTCAAAAATCTGTTTGCATCGAAATGAATGCCGTATTCTTCAATTTCATTGATGGTGAGTGGCAAAGCAGGATTAAAATGCCCGAGCAAACCCCAAACCGAATCAACAGGCACTTCCCAAATACGGAAAAAACCAAGAATATGGTCAATTCTGTAAGCGTCAAAATAATCAGCCATTGTAGCAAAACGCTGTTTCCACCAATTGTACTGATTTTTAGCCATTTCTGCCCAATTATATGTAGGAAATCCCCAATTTTGTCCGATAACTGAAAAATCATCAGGTGGAGCGCCCGCACTCATATCGGTATTAAAATTCGACTTCTCCATCCACGCTTCTACACTCGATGGCGAAACGCCGATAGGCAAATCGCCTTTCAACACCACATTATTTTGCTTTGCATATTTTTTTGCTTCAGAAAGTTGTTTGTGCAAATGATACTGCACGAAGAAATGAATGGCAATTTCGTCGTAATTTGCAGTTCCTGGACGAGCCATTTTCTTAACTGCCGAAGCATTGTAATCTGAAAGAGTTTTCCACTGACGGAAATCGGCAGTACCATTTTTATCGCGCAAGTAGCAGAAAACTGCGTATGGCAAAAGCCACGATTCGTTTTTTGCATAAAATTCTTGATAATCAGCATTTTTCTCTAACGTCGAAAAATTTATTTTGTACAAATGCTCAAAATATTTCCATTTCAACTTGTTTACTTCGGCATAATCTACAAAAGTTTTCTCATTCAACTTTTCTTTCTCTTTTGCGTAAGAGTTGGCAAGTTTTACATCCTTTATTTTACCAATTTTTTCGATATTGGCATACATTGGATGCAACGCAAAAACAGAAATGGCATTGTATGGATAAGAGTCCAAATTGGTGTGCGTGATGGTTGTATCGTTTATCGGCAGAATTTGAATAATTTTCTGTCCCGTCTGCACAGCCCAATCTACCATCATTTTCAAGTCGAGAAATTCGCCTACACCAAAGTCATTTTTTGTACGAAGTGAGAAAACTGGCACAGAAACTCCTGCTGCTTTCCAACGGCAAATTCCTTCTTGACGGAAATCGCTATCAGTACGCACATACACAGAGTTATCAGTCAAATCGAGCCACGAGATAGCACGATTTTCGCCCGATTCCCAAGCAATTATTTCGCCCGATTTCAAATCATAAATAGCATATTTGTACTCTATTGGAAATGTTAGATTTTCTATAGGTAATTCCACATACCAATAGTAATCGTGACCAAAAGAAAGGCGTGGCGCAACTTTTTCGTCCCAATTTCCAAGTGGAGACTGATTGCCAAGCAACATTATGCCAGCATTTTTTGGCAAGCGAAAAGCCCTAACCCTAAACACAACCGATTTGGTGTATTTTGATTCTTTATGTTGCGCAAAATGTCGGTGATACAATGTTTCGACAAATGCTTTCGACTTGAATGCACGTTCGGCTTCGTTGTCTTGCCAAGCATCGCACATTATTGCTTCTTTCTTTTTAGGAAGACGTACTTCGTGGCAATTCATTGCTTCGGAACGCACCACAGTATTGCCCGATTTTACAATGTAATAATACTTGAAATTTTGCGACAATGTTTTTATTTGCAATTCCCAAGCGCCATCATCGACACAGTTCATTGCCACTGCGTTTTCTTCTGTTTCTGAACCTAATTCTGGTATCGAACCAAGAATACAAATTTGCTCTTGGTCTTTTGCACGATAATTTATTTTGAATGTTATTTTCATAAAAATTTTTAATTATTCTGCCATAATATTTTGTCCGCACGAAGTACAAACCAATGCACCTTCGTCGTAAACCATTGTTCGTTTTCCACAATTTGGGCAAACTATTGCCGAAGATGTACCAATAGGTACATACTTTTTCAGTGCACGCTCGACACCTGTTTTCCACGTATTGATAGATTCGTTGTCGAGTTCGAGCGTAGCCACAAGTTTTATTACTTGGTCTATCGGCATTCCGTATCGCAACACGCCCGAAATAAGTTTTGCGTAGTTCCAATATTCCGGATTGAATTTATAAGAAAGACCTTCTACCGTAGTTTTGTAGCCTCTATTATTAACATACTGAAAATCATAGCGTTTATTACCGTTTTCGTCCACATTTTTAATAATTTTTCCGCGACTTACAGTTTTGGGCAACAAAATGCCATCTTCATCATCAGCCAAACCAGTAAAAATTTCGTATGGGCGCCCGTTTTTCAATCCTACAAACGCTATCCATTTATCTTTTTTATTTTGGAATTTCACCACATCGGCATCAAGTTCTTTCGGGCGTTTCAATTCCTCTACGGGCGTAAGAATTTCTCCCAAATCTTTTTCTGCACCATTTTTTGCCGAATGCAAATCTGTTTTTTCGGCACACACTTTCACCGATTGCCACACAGAGCGCATCATTTCTTCCCACAAATTCACGGTACGTTCGTCACGTTTCAGTACAGTGCCTTGCAAGACAAAATGACGCAAAACCGAAAGAAATTTTGAAATATCGTCGCACGAAAAAACACTGCCATATTTTGCATCGACTTCAGCCATTTCGGCAGAAAGACGGTCGAAAACATCTTGCGGAGTAGGTTCGTCGTAAAAACCATTTTCCTCTTCGGCAAAAACATTCACCCAATTTTCAGCCGCTTTTTTATTGCCACCAAAATATTCTTCGCAAAGTTCCAATGCTTTTTTTCTCGTAACTTTTCTCTTATTCATAAATCAAACCACGTTACTTCTTACAAATGTAAGCATTTTAGTTAAACAAAAACGAAAAAATA
>DCHK01000016.1 GCA_002315615.1 Bacteroidales bacterium UBA1754
TTCCGTATGCGCGAGTTCGAGCAAATGGAGATGCAATTCTTCTGCAAACCAGGCACCGAAATGGAATGGTTCAAACACTGGAAAGAGTTCCGTATGAAATGGCACCAAACGCTTGGTTTCGGCGCAGACAAATACCGCTACCACGACCACGACAAACTTGCACACTACGCAAATGCCGCTACCGACATCGAATTTTTGATGCCATTCGGTTTCAAAGAAGTAGAAGGTATTCACTCTCGTACTAATTGGGACCTTTCGCGCCACGGACAATTCTCTGGCAAAAAACTTGAATACTTCGACCCAGAAGACAATAAATCGTACATTCCATACGTAATCGAAACCTCTATTGGCGTTGACCGTATGTTCTTGTCGGTTTTGGCAGGTTCGTACAAAGAAGAAGAACTCGAAGGAGGCGACAAACGCGTAGTTCTTTCGTTGCCAGCAGCATTGGCACCTGTTAAATGCGCAGTTCTTCCACTTTTGAAGAAAGATGGACTTCCTGAAAAGGCAAACGAAATAATGAACGAGTTGAAATTCGATTACAAGTGCATTTACGAAGAAAAAGATACCATTGGCAAACGCTACCGCCGCCAAGATGCCATTGGAACTCCATTCTGCGTAACAGTTGACCACCAAACTTTGGAAGACAACACCGTTACATTGCGTTACCGCGACAGTATGCAACAAGACCGCGTGAAAGTGGAAGACCTCCACAAGATAATAGGTGAAGCAGTAAATATGCGCAACTTATTTAAGAAAATGATGAACTGATTTTTCTAATACTATAAAAATGACAAACGTAGTAATATTTGGAGCTCCAGGTTCAGGAAAAGGAACTCAAAGTGAACTGATTATCAAGAAATACGGCTTCGACCATATCTCTACAGGCGATGTTCTTCGCGCCGAAATGAAGAACGAAACAGAACTCGGCAAAATTGCCAAAGAGTATATCGCCAAAGGTGCATTAGTACCCGACGATTTAATTATCAATATGTTGGCTAATGTATTAGACAGCAAAAAAGATTCTAAAGGCGTAATTTTCGATGGTTTCCCACGCACCCTTCCACAAGGCGAAGCACTCAACAAAATGTTGGCTGAACGTGGTTGCAAAGTTGACGTAGTTTTGAGTCTTGAAGTAGATGATGCCGAATTGATGGACCGCCTTATCAAACGCGGACAAATTTCTGGTCGCTCCGATGACAATGAAGAAACAATCAAATCACGCCTCGTGGTTTACCACGGGCAGACATCGCCTCTTAAAGAATTTTACGTAAAACAGGGCGTTTTGGCATCAATCAAAGGAACTGGTTCTATCGAAGAAATTTTCGAAAGAGTGAGCAAAGCAATTGACGAGTGCAAGTAATTAGAAATTAGGAGTGAGGAGTGAGAAATTAACAATCACTGACCGTAGGGAAGTAATTAGTTAATTTTTATTCATCTTTGAAATTCCAAAAACAAACACCTTATTATAGGAGAAGGGCAAATGTCTTTCTCCTTTTTTTGCACTCAATCTAAGAAAAAAGGTAAAAATTTACACTATTTTCACAAAACGAAAGGGTTCGGTAATTTTCACTTTCAAAATCGCACGAAAATTACTAATTTAGCAAACTCATTTGTACAACCCAAAACAAGAATAGAATTATGGCAGGAAGCAATTTTATAGACCACGCAAAAATATATTGTAGTTCAGGCAAAGGTGGTGCTGGCTCGGCACACTTTATGCGCGCAAAATATGTACCAAAAGGCGGACCTGATGGTGGTGATGGCGGTCGAGGTGGACACATCATACTTCGTGGAAACCGCAACTTTTGGACACTTATTCACCTAAAATACGAACGACACATAATGGCTGGACACGGCGAATCTGGTGGACATAGTCGTAGTTTTGGCAAAGACGGTGAAGACAAATACATCGATGTGCCACTCGGCACTGTAGCCTACGATGCCGACAATGGTGAATTTTTGTGCGAAATAACTGAAGACAAACAAGAAATAATTTTGCTGAAAGGCGGTCGTGGTGGACTTGGCAACTGGCATTTTCGCACGGCTACCAACCAAGCACCTCGCTATGCACAACCTGGCGAACCATTGCAAGAACGCAACGTGATATTCGAGTTGAAAGTGTTGGCAGATGTCGGCTTAGTAGGTTTCCCTAACGCAGGAAAATCTACATTGCTATCGGTAGTTTCGGCTGCAAAACCACAAATAGCAGACTACCCTTTCACTACGCTTGTACCAAACTTAGGCATTGTACAATATCGCGAAGGAAAATCATTTGTAATGGCAGACATTCCTGGAATTATAGAAGGTGCTGCCGAAGGCAAGGGACTTGGATTGCGTTTCTTGCGTCACATTGAGCGCAACTCTATTCTGCTTTTCATTGTGCCAGCCGACTGCGACAACATAGTGAAAGAGTACGAAATACTATTGCACGAATTGGAGAAATACAATCCTGAACTTTTGGATAAACACAAAATATTAGCCATCTCTAAATGCGAACTTATCGACCAAGAACTGACCGAAGCATTTGAAAAAGAGATAAGCGAAAAATTACCAGACATCACTCATATCTTCTTCTCATCTATCGCCGGCATACACGTTACCGAACTGAAAGACATACTTTGGGCAGAAATAAACGACCCAAAGAATCAGCACGTAACAATGTCGCACAAACCATTGGAAATCCGTCAAAACTCTACGCACGAGTACGATGACGAAGATGACTTTGACTATGATGACAATACGCCAACAGATTACGATGAGGACAACAATTTCATTCCGCAAGAAGAATTTTAGCAGTCTGACTTAATTCTTGGCTTTGAATCCCAATTTCAAAAGTGAAGAATTTATAGGATTTACCGAATACGAAATAAAGTCGCGACGCAAATTGTATTCACTGCGCATTTTTTCAAAATCTTCGGGATGTTGCTTTAGTGTGGCGCTGTCTGCAGCAATATCGTAAACCGCACAAAACAATTGCTCGTAACATTGGAAATCAATTTCTTGGTTTTTCGGAATTGGTAATTGTGGATACGAAGGCATATCCATCTTTAAATCGAAAAACTTTATCATTTCGCTGATGCACGCCATTGTAGCATTCGCTTTTCCGTCGGCAGAATAACCTGCTATATGTGGCGTAGCAACGTCTGCCAAAGCAAGTAGTTCGCGATTTATTTGTGGTTCTTGCTCCCAACAGTCGATTGCCAAAGCCGAACAAAGTCCTTGTTTTCGTGCATCAATTATCGCTTGAGTATCAAAAACTTCTCCACGTGCAGCATTTATCAAAATAGGAGATTTTTTCAATGATTGAAGAAATGATTTGTCTGCCAAATGGAATGTGGGACATTCGCCATCGAACGTAAGTGGTGTATGAAATGTAATGGCATTGCATTTTTCGGCAATTTCGTCAAGCGAAACGTATATGTTGGACTTGTCGATTTTCGCTTTTAACGGGTCACACAATAAATATTTTATTCCCAAAGCATCGGCAAAATTCTTCACCGTTATTCCTACGTGTCCAACGCCAACTATTCCAAGTGTTAAATTTTGCAAATTATTTCTCTGTTTTCGGCACAAATAAGACAACGCAGAAACTACATATTGCTGAACGGCAAGTGCATTGCATCCTTCGGCATTTTTCCAATAAATATTGTTTTTTTCGCAATATTCAGTATCTATATGGTCGTAGCCGATAGTTGCAGTTAGTACGCACTTCACATTTGAACCACGCAACAATGACTCGTCGCACATTGTACGCGTACGCACAATCAAGGCATCGGCATCGCGAACGCACTCGGCATTTATAGCCGAACCTTTAATGTAACGAACATCGGCACAATTCTCAAAAACTCCTTTGATAAACGGAATTTTATCATCTATTACAACAACCAATTTTTCCATCTAATATCCTATTTTATCGTTGCAGATTTTTCGCCATCGGCAAACTGCATTTTCACTTCATCACCTTCGCGCAAATCTGCCACCGACTTTATCCAACCATTTTTGCCAAAAACACGCACATAACCACGAGACAAGCACTCGTCGGGCGAGCAGAAAGCGATACGTTGTTGCAAGAGCAACAAATCTTGTTTTTTTGCATCTAAACTGCGACGTACCGACGACTGAAATGTAAGCCAAAGTGCATCTAATTGTCTCATTTTCAACGTCATTATTTTTTGTGGTAACTGCACCAAACGCATTTTGTACTGCAACAATAAATCTTCTTGCCTGTCAATTTTCTCTTGTACCAATCGTACGGCACGCAATAGCAAATCAGACAATGTATCTTCGTAATCTCTAACACTATCTATCAAGAAATCTGCCACAGCCGTAGGAGTTTTTAGACTTTGATTTGCCACTGCATCTATCACCGAAACGTCGCGCTGATGACCTATGCCCGACAATATAGGCAACGGAAATTGCGTACAGTAATATGCCAATTCGTAACTATCGAAAGCCGAAAGTTCTGACGTAGCCCCTCCGCCACGAATTATCGCCACCACATCAAAATCGTCGATTTGCGAAGCAATGTTGTCCAACGCTTCAATAACAGATTCAGTCGTTTGCTCGCCTTGCATTTTTGCAGTGAACAACGTACACGAAAATGTATAACCAAAACGATTGTTATTCAATTGATTCATAAAATCGCCATATCCGGCTGCGGTGCCAGATGACACAATAGCAATTCTGCGAGGAACAATAGGTACATCGAGCATTTTATTCATATCTACAACGCCCTCTTCGGTGAGTCGTTTGATAATTTTATCGCGCTTCAGGGCAATATCACCCACCGTAAATGATGGTTCTATGTCGGTGATATTCATCGAAAAACCATACACTTCGTGAAACTCAAAATTTGCTTGAACCAAAATTTTCATTCCTGGTTGCAATATCAATCCCGTCTCGCCCTCGAAATATGGTTTGAGCAACCGATACACTTGCGCCCAAATGCTTGCCCGAGATTTTGCTATAATTCGCTCATTTTCATCTTTTTCAATCAGTTCGAGATAGCAATGACCCGACTGATTTTCGCGACACTCGCTCACTTCGGCACGTACCCAAAACGAATCGGGAAACGCACAATACACTTCATCTTTCAGATTGTAAAGTATTTCGCTGAGCGAAGATGATTCCATTATTTTCTCTTTTTATTTTTTACTTTAGATGGTTCTTCCACAACTTGCTCATCGTTGAAGAAATCTTCTACCGAAGTTTGATAATCGGCAGGGTCTTTCATTTTTCCTGCGTTTTCGTCATTTTGCTTTACGTCTTTTTGCTCGTTTGCATCAATTTCAAGTTGATTCGTAGCAATTCCACGCACATATTCTATTGAAGCAATTTGTGTTTTGCCATCGCGGTCAAAAACCACCCAAATGCTGTCTTTCTTGTCAGCTAAATATTGACCCTTCGATTCTGTTTTTCCGTCGTCAAAATAAGTAACAAAATCGCCTTCGCGCAATCCGTTCGCATAATTTACTTCACTTTGCAATTGCCCATTTGGGAAATACTGCTTATGCGAGCCTTCTCTTTTGCCGTTTTTCCACTCGGTAGTCTCAAACACGCGACCTTGAGCATCATACACCGTAGAAACACCATCGAGCAGTCCAACTTCGGAATAATTATCTACTTGAATCACCTCACCTTTTTGCGAATAAGTCGTCCATTCGCCCACGCGTTTCTCATTTTTGAAATAACCTTTCGACAATATTTTTCCGTTGTCACGATACATTTCGGTATAAACTCTATCTGAATTTACATCAAAATTTTGTTTCAACTTCAGTTTCCCGTTGCTATAGTATCGCACAAATTCGCCGACAGGTTTTCCTTTTGAGAAATTGCCATCGTACATTACTTTCCCGTTGTCGTAATATTTCACCCAATGCCCTTGTTTCAGACCATTTTTATCAACTTTATTTTGAGCCACAGCACACGCCGAGACCAAAACCATCATTGCAAATCCAATTATTTTTTTCATAACACTAAAATTTATATCGTAATAACAAACATTTTTTTTCTTCACAAATTTATCAAAAATAACGAAAATCACAACAATTATTTTCTTGCCTGATTGTTCTCTTTTTATGCAAATTTAAAAAAATGTAAGTTTGTTTGCAAACAGAAAATTATTCTGTACTTTTGCAAGTGCAAAACGGGATGTGGCGCAGTTGGTAGCGCGCTACGTTCGGGACGTAGAGGTCGCAGGTTCGAGTCTTGTCATCCCGACGGGAGCAGTCAGATTTTGACTGCTTTTTTTGTTGAAAAACAAAAAAGGAGAAGCCTACAAATAGACCTCTCCCACAAATATTGAGTAGAGCAATTTACGCAAACTCTATCATCACATTACCGATTGGCTCATATTGATATGGCACAAACTTAAAATGTTGGCAAATTACACAACTTTTTGTCGGCGTTTGGTACGTTACCACTACGTGCTGAGCATTTGGATTTTTGCTCGACAACTCTTGCATTTTGTCAAAATCTTTTTGACGCATCATTTTTTCAATTTCGTCTGACGAAAAATCCTTGTCGAAACAAAACTCTTTCTTTTTAAGTTTCTCTTTTGTAGGAAGATAAATGATATTGCTTTGGCAAATAAATGTTGCACAAAAACCAAATATTATTATCAAAATACCAACACTTGCAACAACTATATCCACATTTTTTGGCAAATCGGTAGCAACAGGAATATAAGCCAATACCAAACCTGCCACAATCAAAACTATTGCCAACAAAGGATTTCTTTTTACTTGAAATTTTCCAGCATTTTCTTCTATGAGTTTATCCAAATTTATATCCATAATTATTTATTTTTTAGGTTAATGTATAAGAATTTTGAACTGCCAAACGATGACAGCACTACGTTTTTTTTGTATGGTTCTTTTGCCATACTTAAAATACATTAACCGCTAAATAATTAGGTGATGTAGATAAATCGGCCATATTACGCCCAACGCTGGTCGAGACGGAGCAAAAACAAATGAGTTTGGAGCATTATTCTTCTGAACTAAGCCGTATGCCATCATTTTTAGATGATGCGAATGATGATTCTGCGCACCTATGCGAGAGAAAAGCGACTGCGAAATGTTACGGATAACATCTCCACTCGTCGCCGATGGCACTGCATCGAACGACATTGAATGATACCTCGATACATCAACATACATCAATCTGCATATTTCGCTATCGTTCTGCAATATAGGTGCCGTAACTTTCGACACGCACGCAAAGGTTACGAGCAAAAATATGCCCAACAAAAACGATTTTGCAATATGTCTGAATATTGAGGTTTTCATTACAACAAAGATACAAAAAAAGACCACCTTTTCAAAAAGTAGTCTTTTTCCTTTCAATAAAATTGCTCAGTATAAATTCCACTAAATCACAAACAATATCAGCAACTGTGCGACCAGCACCCTCAGAAACATAGTCAAAGGATAAACAGTGGCATAACCTACTGCTGCCGCATCGTTGTTTTTGTCTTGGTCGCTGGCGTATGCAAGCGCAGGTGGATTGGTAGTTGCACCAGCAAGAACACCTATCAGCGTAGTATATTTCATTCGCATCAACAATTTGCCTACTGCACCCGAAAGCAGCAAAGGAATTATGGTGATAATTGCACCATAAAGTATCCACATACAACCGCCTTTGTTTACGATGCTATCGACAAAACCATCGCCTGCTTGCAAACCGACGCACGCCAAAAATAGCGAAATACCGATTTCTCTTATCATCAAGTTTGCACTCGTAGTAGAATAAGTTATCATTTTGAAACGAGGACCAAAATAACTGATAAGTATAGAAACGATGAGCGGACCACCTGCAAGACCAAGTTTTATTGGTTGTGGAATTCCTGGTATATGAAACGGAATACTACCAAGAAAACAACCAAAAGCAATGCCCGCAAAAATAGCGAAAAGGTTAGGATGGTCGAGTTTTTTGAGCGAGTTGCCCAAAACTTTTTCCATTGCCTCTGCCGAACTTTTAGTTCCAGATACAGTAACCACATCTCCCAACTGCAAACGCGTTTCGGGGCTCACCGAAATTTCTACACCTGCTCTACGAATTTTCACCACATTGGCACCAAGATATTTATCGAATTCCAACTTTGCAAGTTGCAAACCATTTATTTTTCGTTTAGAAACAATAATCTTTTTTTGTATCACTGCTCCCGTATGCACTTCTGCCGCATCTTGCGAAGGCGCAGTACTTTGTGGCACTACGGCATCCTCTTTTTTGAATAAAATAAATTTAAGAAGAATAAAAGAAGCAATGCAACCTACCACGCCGAGCGGATAAGCCACCGCATATCCCAATGCTATGTTTGAAGAATCGAGACCAGTTACATCGGTGAAAGTTTGTTGCGCAGCACCCAAACCAGGCGTATTGGTAACTGCACCAGACATCACACCTATCATAGTCGGCGCATCTATGCCCGTTATTTCTATTAGTGCCAAAGTGACTACGGCTCCTAAAATAACCACAAGTGTGGCAAGGCAATTCAACCTAATACCACCCGACATAAAACTTGAGAAAAAACTCGGACCTACTTGCATACCAATAGAATACACAAACAGAATAAGTCCAAACTCTTTCATAAAATGAAGAATCTCGGGGTTGAGATTATAACCAAAGTGGGCAAAAACTATGCCTATGAAAAGTACCCACGTTACGCCAAAAGAAACACCCCAAATTTTAAATCTACCCAGCAACTTGCCTAATGCAATTACACAACTGAGTATTATCATTGATAAAGCTATTGTCATTTTAACCAATTATTTGCGCGCAAAATTAGTGCATTTGATTGATTTAATATGCGAATAAACTCATCAATTGCACGTTTGCGGTATGTATTTTTAAGTAAATGTACGCAACCCTCCATTTTTACGAAAGGAGAATCTAAAGGAACAGTTTTCACACCTTTTGCTTTGCTAGTTGCCGCTTCCGAAAGAAAACTTATCATCTGCGTAGTGTTTACCAAATCGAGCAAACCATACACGGCGTTCATTTCTACCTGTACATTTAGTTCTGCCACCTTTCCAGGGAAACAAGATTCAAACACATTTCTTGCTTGCGTATCTGCCGATG
The DNA here is from genome assembly GCA_002315615.1 of Bacteroidales bacterium UBA1754. GTDB lineage: Bacteria > Bacteroidota > Bacteroidia > Bacteroidales > Paludibacteraceae > UBA1754. The sequence goes on from DCHK01000016.1 coordinate 9,085, forward strand.
GCATTGCCAACCGTTGCGTTTTAATATCATCAAAAGTAAGTATCTTTTTCCCGGCAAGCGGATGGTCTGCCTTCATCACGGCACAAAGTTGGTCGTCGAAAAGTCGGTGAGACTCAATTTCGCTGTCGCACTTGTTAGGGCGAAAACTCAAAACGCAATCGAGGTCGCGTTTTTTCAGCATCTCCAAAATCACTTCCATATTGCGATACACAATATTCAGTTTAATTCCTGGATACTCTTTCGTGTAGTCTTTCAGCACATCTGATATAATGGGTGCAAAAGAATAGGTTATGCCCACGCGCAATTCGCCAGCGAGCATTTGTCGCAAATCTCTAATTTGTGTGAAACACGTATCGGCGTCGAACAACGTTTTTTTTGCACTTGGCAATATGTATTCGCCGCTTTCGGTGAGTCGTACATTATGACTGTCTCTTTGGAAAAGTTCTACACCAAGTTCGTTTTCCAATTGCTTAATTTGCTGAGACAATGTACTTTGAGTAACACATAGATTTCTTGCCGCTTCCGAAAAATTTAAAGTTTCTGCTGTTGCAACAAAATATTTTAGTTGCCTTAGTTCCATTTTTTATTCGTCTAAATAGCTATAGTGTTCAAGTCCTTTTTTCAAGAATTTATCTTCGCCAGTTTCGATAATAGAATTGCCCGCAAAATTTTTGGTTGTTTTCACTGCACTATTCACTTGTTTTACTGTTGTGAAATGTTCAATAACTGCCAATGTCATTGCGAGTGCTACACTTGCTACGATAATCATAATTGCTTCCATAATTAGAACTGTTTTAATTTTTACAATGCAAAATTACGTTATGGAGCATACTTACTAAAATATCGGCATACGTTTATTTCTATTTCTGCTATCGAAATTACTAATAACAAGCAAATGTAGTAATTTTTATTTGATAATACGTGCAGACTGTCGAAAAAAGAGTGCGAGAAGGTAGCAACCTTACAAAAAACACCCAGTAAAAGAAATACCTATACAAAATAATAAAAAAAACGAAATTCAACCCAAACTAGATTGAACTTCGCTTTGTGCGGCTGAAGGGACTCGAACCCCCACGCCTCGCAGCATCAGATCCTAAGTCTGACGTGGCTACCAATTACACCACAGCCGCAAATGCACTGCAAAGATATATGCTTTTTCTGATTACAAAAAATAAAAAAAAGAAAAAGTTGCCCAAACCGAGCAACTTTTTCCTATTTACAACTAAAAATTAAGGATTAAATCAAATTCAATTCTTTCAATGTAGCAACATTGCCTTTAACTGATTTTGCACTTGCTGCGAATTTTTCTTTTTCTTCGGCATTCAAATCGAGTTCAACGATTTTTTCGATACCGTTTTTACCCAAAATTACAGGAACACCAATGCAAAGATCAGATTCGCCATATTCGCCTTCCAAAAGTACTGAGCAAGGAATCATTTTCTTTTGGTCGTGAATAATTGATTCTACTACGAAAGCTCCTGCTGCGCCTGGTGCATACCAAGCAGAAGTACCGAGCAATCCTGTAAGAGTTGCGCCACCAACCATAGTTGATTTTACAACTTCGTCGATTTTTTCTGCACTCAAGATGTTAGAAACAGGCATACCTTTGTATGTAGCAAAACGAGCCATAGGAATCATTGTAGTGTCGCCGTGTCCACCAATTACAAATCCTTCAACTTCATTAGCGTTGCAGTTCAATGCTTGAGACAAGAAATATTTGAAACGTGAACTATCCAAAGCACCACCCATACCGATAACACGATTTTTAGGCAATCCAAGAGATTTAAGAGCCAAATATGTCATTGTATCCATAGGGTTTGAAATACAAACAAGAATAGCGTTTGGAGAATATTTCAAAATGTTTTGAGCGACACCTTTAACAATGCCAGCATTAACGCCAAGCAATTCTTCGCGAGTCATACCTGGTTTACGAGGAATACCTGAAGTAATAACAACAACATCAGAATTTGCAGTTTTTGCATAATCGTTAGTACAACCAATGACACGAGTATCAAAACCAAGCAATTGAGCGGTTTGCATCATATCCATTGCTTTTCCTTCAGAAACGCCTTCTTTGATATCAAGCATTACAACTTCATCTGCAACCTCGTTAAAAGCGAGTACATTTGCACAAGTAGCACCTACGTTACCTGCACCTACAACTGTTACTTTAGACATAATAATATAAGTTTAATAGATTAATCTTTCCGTTTTGTTAAGACAAACACAAAGATAATTATGAATTTTGAATTATGGATTAAGAATTAAAGAAAAATTTTAACAAGAAACGAGAAGCAAGAAGATACGAGAGTCATACACGCACACACATAAAAAATCGGTGCACAAAACGCGTTTTGCGTCTATGCACCGAAAGTATCATTTTGCTTGTATTGTTCTTGTTGGTTATTTGATTATTTGGTTATTCAGTTATTGACTAATTGGTTTATTGATAATTGGTTTATTGATTTTATCGGCAGAACTTGCTTGTGTGGCAGAAACTATAGCCAAGCATTATTTCGTGCGTGCCGTAGTTGTGGCTCACAAGTTTGTTCAAGTCGAGGTTGAAGGCATAACCTACGCGGAACTTTCCGATTCTTACAGTGGCATTCGGAAGGAGTACAAGACTTTGTCCAC
>DCHK01000013.1:0-1013 GCA_002315615.1 Bacteroidales bacterium UBA1754
CCATTTCTTCGTTTATTTTTTGCATCATCAACAAAGTTATCTCTTCGTGAGAAATGTTTTTGATGAATACATTTTCCATTATGTGCGAAAATGGTGCGTGACCTATGTCGTGCATCAGTACTGCCGCATAAACGCTTTCGGCTTCTTCGTTGCTTATGTCGTGTCCTTGAAATTGAAGGTGTTTCACGGCCTCTACCGTAAGGTGCATTGCACCTATGGAGTGTTGCAGTCGTGTGTGTTGTGCGCCTGGATATACCAAGTACGATAGTCCAAGTTGCTTAATTCTGTTAAGCCGTTGAAAATATGGGTGTTGAATAATGTCGTATAGTAGCGTAGATGGAATGTGAATGAAACCAAAAACGGGGTCATTTATTATTTTTCTCTTGTTTTGTAAAGTCATATTGTTTAATTTTACTGCAAAAATAAGAAGAAATCAAGAATAAATAAAATTGCCATAAATTTTGTGGCGAGATGTTGTTTTTAGTATGAATATAGAAATTGAAAGGAAGTTTTTGCTCAAAGACGGTCATTTCCCAAAAGAGAAAGCAGGAAAGATTTTTGATATAAAACAAGGTTATTTGAATAATAATCCAAATAGAACTATTCGTGTGCGCATAACCAATAGTCACGCATATTTTTGCGTGAAAGGCAGAACGAACAATATCTCCAAAATGGAATTTGAGTATGAAATTCCTATTGACGATGCCGAAAAGTTGCTTGAACTTTGCGTGTATCCACCCATTATAAAAAAACGCTACAAGATTCCGTTTGAGGGACACATTTTCGAAGTCGATGTTTTCGAAGGTGTAAATAAAGGTCTTGTTGTCGTTGAGGTGGAACTGCGGTCTGAAGACGAGCAAGTTTCGTTGCCCGACTGGGTTGGCAAAGAGGTAACTGGCGACCCTTGGTACTATAACTCCCACATTGCCGTTTGCCCGTATAAAGATTGGAAATAAAAAAAAGCGACCAAGAAAGTCGCTTTTTTTTTGTGGTGCCACCGGGAATCGAACCAG
>DCHK01000013.1:1033-5057 GCA_002315615.1 Bacteroidales bacterium UBA1754
GACACAAGGATTTTCAGTCCTTTGCTCTACCGACTGAGCTATGGCACCATTCGGTTGTTTTGTGAGTGCAAAGGTAGATATATTTCTTGATATTGCAAATTTATTTTAACTTTTTTTGCTTGCGAAGTGAAAAAAATATGAAAATCGGCACGGATAGGCATTTTTTTCAAGTAACAAAATGTTGTCTTTCTAAATGTTGCTATCTTTGCGATGAAACTCATTGAACAATGGAATTACTTTCGCCTGCCAAAGATATAGTTTGTGGCATTGCTGCCGTAAATCACGGTGCCGATGCGGTGTACATTGGTGCGTCGGACTTTGGTGCACGTCGCTCGGCGGGTAATTCTGTGGCAGATATTGCTAAATTGGTAGAATATGCTCACCGTTTTCGGAGTAAAATTTACGTTACATTAAATACTATTTTGCGCGACGACGAGTTGGAACTGGCTCGCCGGTTGGCGTGGCAACTCTACGAGGTAGGTGTAGATGCCTTCATTATTCAAGACCTCGGGTTGCTCGAGGTGGATATGCCGCCCGTTGCACTGCACGCCAGTACGCAGATGGATAATCGTACGGTAGAGAAAGTGCAGTTTCTCGAAAAATGTGGTTTTCGTCAGGTGGTGCTGGCTCGCGAAACGCCATTACAAATAGTGAAGGAAATTTCGGCGCAAACAAATGTGGCACTCGAGTATTTTGTACACGGTGCTTTGTGTGTGAGTTACAATGGGCAGTGCTATTTGAGTGCTGCCGCTTGTGGACGGAGTGCCAATCGTGGCGAGTGTGCGCAGTATTGCCGTTTGCCGTACGACCTGATTGATGCCGATGGACAAATGCTTCAAAAAAGCAAATACCTGTTGTCGCTCAACGATTTGAACTTGTCCGAGCATTTGCTCGAACTGATGGACGCTGGCGTTTCTTCGTTCAAAATTGAGGGTAGGCTGAAAGATGAAAATTATGTAAAAAACATCACTTCGTTCTATCGCCAAAAAATTGATGCCATTCTCGAACATCATACCCAATACAAACACGATTCTTCGGGTCGTGTGTCGTTTTTCTTTGCACCTAATCCGCAAAAGACATTCTCGCGTGGCGAAACTACTTATTTCCTTTATGGAAGAGATAAAAATACGGTTTATTCTACGCATAGCACGCCAAAGTCGCAGGGTGAACTGCTTGGTAGCGTAAAGCAGATTTTTCCCGATGGATTCTCGCTCGAAGTGGCAAAAGATGTGGTTTGCCACAATGGCGATGGCTGTTATTTTGCTGATAATGATGGCGAAATGTGCGGTTTCAGGGTAAATAGGGCAGAGGGTGCCAGATTATTTCCTAATGAAAAAATAAATGTGGCTCGTGGCACGCAGATTTTCCGCAACTCAGATACCGAGTTTCTTAAAATTCTTTCGGGCAAAACGGCAGAGCGTCGTGTGGCGGTCGATGTGTTGTTCGATGAAACTGATACAGGATTTCTTTTGCAACTTACCGATGAAGATGGCGTTTGTGTGCAGAAAGAGTTTTTTGCCGAAAAGGCTTTGGCAAAAAATACCGAGCGAGCCGACGAAAATTTACGTACGCAACTTGAAAAAATTGGCAACACCTATTTCTATATTCGTAATTTGCAGATAAAAACGGGGAAGTCGTATTTCTTCCCAATGTCGCAGTTGGCAGAGTGGCGACGCATTTCGTTCGATGAGTTGGCAGAAAAGCGCGAAAAATCGTACGTTGTACCAGAAGTGAAAATCGTGCCGACAAACCACCCGTTTGTTACAGACCATTTGACTTATACAGGCAATGTATTCAACCAAAAGGCTGAAGCATTTTATCGCCGTCACGGAGTGAAAGATATTGCACCCGCCTACGAGGCAAAACCTGTTGAAAATGTGCCCGTAATGTTCACAAAGTATTGTATCAAATACAGTTTAGGACTTTGCCCGAAGAACTTCCCCAATGCGCCACGCGTGAAAGAACCACTCACACTGCGCCACGGCAACCTTTCGCTGCAACTGCAATTCGACTGCCAAAATTGTATGATGAAGGTAGTGAAGTGATTACAGAAGGCAACAAAGGAATAATTTTAGTCTGTAGTTAGTTTTTTGTACGCCAAATACTCTGGTAAATTCCAAGAAAGAATTCCTTTTTTCTCCCATCTTGTAATGAATGTTCTTTTTCTGTCTTCTATGATGTGGTGATATTCTTCGGGTGTCATATATTCCTCTTCAAATGGGAATTTCTCTTTTTGTGTGGTGTCAATTCGTTTGAGTTCGAGAATCGGTTTGTCCAGATATGGCAATGATGCATCAGAAAGGGTGACAAGGTAGTTTAAGTGTAGGAACGACTTGTCAGATTCTTTAAAATTATATTTTGCGATGAGTGTGTCCCAATTGACAGAAGAACTGATAATTAGTGTCAGTAGAAGCGCATATACGTTTGTTTTGAGGAGGTAAAAAACGGATTTCCTTTTCTCTACCTTGCGATAAACGGTGTATAGTCCATAAAGTGTTAAAATCAAAAAGATTATTACACCAATTCTTTTGTATGCAAGTGCGAAATAGTGAATATACCAAAAGTTGCGTATTGCCACAGAAATGGTGAGTATTCCATTTTGAAATATCCAAATGAAACTTAAAAACTTTAGTAATTTGTTGTTTTTGTAGAAATTTAAGTTCCCTCGAAAGTAATACAATACTAAAACGATGGAGATGATTATGGAAAGAATCAGCAGGTAAGTTCCCTCGTGAACAAATTGTTTCAAATATTGCCCCTCCCATTCAAAACCGAACCAAACCCATTTTATGTCAATGATGTTTAATGTCAATATTATTAGGTTCAGAAATGCAAACAAAAATACACCGGTTTTGTACTCATTCAACAATGCCATATTGTGGATTTTTTTGTGAGTGACATTTTTCTTTCTGTTTAGGTTCTCATCGGCGTTCGCGTCTGATTCTATAATTTGTTGATTTGAACTTCTGACAAAAATAAAAACGCTGACAACCAGAGCAATTAGAAAGGTTGAGATGATGGAGATGTCAAACGTTTCAAATATGATGCCTAAATTGTCTTGAAAAAACGATGTGATGCTATTGACCATATTGTCAAAAAACGGATTTGAATTTCTGTAAATTACAATGAATAAAACAATGATGAATATTGGTATGATGAATGTTTTGAACTGATATAAAATGCTTCCGATTTTTCTTCCTTTGAACTTTGCGCCTAGTATGTTTTTGAGGAATTGTATCTGCGAGTCAATAATATTGACGAATGATAATTTGATGGCGCTTATGAGTGACTTTGTATTGGGATAAATCATTAATCCAACAAAAACAAACAACACGAAAAAGTTGATGGTGTATGAGAATGTGGAGTGCGTAAATACTGTAAACAAAGAAGAGGCTAAAAGTCCCAAACTTAATGTGATGGGGTATAATCCTTTGAATAAAAACTGTTTGGAAATTATTAACCATAGAAATAGAACTGCTTCTGCAATCAATAAGTTTAATCCGAGTGTTTGTTTATAAAACAAAACAGTAATCATTAGAGCACTTACAATGGCAACCAACGTGCTTTTTTCTTTATTCATGATAGTTATCTTTTTTTTGTATAAACGTATTTGAATGTAAAGTATTGTGTTCTTTCCTAAAAAGGGAAAGTTGATTTTGTTGTGTATTAAACTTTCAAATCGGAAATTTCTTGTATCTTTGTAAAATAAGTTTCTTGATAAGAATGAAAATAAAATACACAGTTCCGTATATTGTTCTAATTACCTTATTGTCAGTACTTTGCACCTCGTGTGGCGTGAAATCTGCCATTGCAAAAGCCGATAAAAAATATGAGGTTGGCGAGTATTACGCTGCTGGCATTGCATACAAACGCTGTTACAAACGAGTTCCTGCCAAAAATAAACCCTTGCGTGCCGAAGTGGCTATGAAAATGGGCGATTGCTATTGGCGCACCAATAACCAACGCGCTGAATATGCCTTTATGAACGCAGTGCGCAATAAATCTACAGATTCTACAGCATATC
>DCHK01000028.1:0-27203 GCA_002315615.1 Bacteroidales bacterium UBA1754
AATTTTTAGTGGACACTAGTGAAATGAAATAAGAAACGAACTCGAAAATAAATAGGTCACTAAAATCCATTTTTATTAGCGACTACGGAACCCAAAAGTAAATTTGTAAAATTTGCTTTTCTTAAAAAAATCCGAAAATTGTTTGCACGATAGAAAAAATTATCTACCTTTGCAAACGCAATGCCCAGATGGCGGAATTGGTAGACGCGCTGGTCTCAAACACCAGTGGATTCACTTCCATGCCGGTTCGATCCCGGCTCTGGGTACTAAAAACCAAATGCTGTTAGTCGTCTTGATTATCAGCATTTTTTATTTGAAAGGATTTTTAGCAATGAACATTCAACGAAACACTGCAATACTTTTGATGCACTGCCCCGATAAGCCAGGAATTTTGGCATCGGTAACCGAATTTATCAATCAAAATAAAGGTAACATCGTATATCTCGACCAACACGTAGATTACGAGCAGAACGTATTCTTTATGCGCACCGAATGGGATTTAACTAATTTCTTAATTCCGCGCGATAAAATAAAAGAATATTTCAATACTTTGTTTGCAGAGCGCTATCAAATGGAGTTCTCGCTCTACTTTGGCGACCAAAAACCACGTATGGCATTGTTTGTTTCAAAAATGTCGCATTGCCTTTTTGACATTTTGGCACGATACACTTCTGGCGAACTTGATGTTGATATTCCACTGATTATCAGTAACCACGAAGACTTACGTTGGGTGGCAGACAAGTTTGGCATCGAATATCACGTTTTCAATATTACCAAAGAAAACAAAGAGGAACAAGAAGCAAAAGAAATGGCTTTGATGGAAGAAAAAGGTGTTACATTCATTGTATTGGCACGCTATATGCAAGTGATTTCGGAAAATATGATTGCTTCGTATCCTAACAAAATAATCAATATTCACCATTCATTTTTGCCTGCATTTATTGGTGCAAAACCATATCACGCAGCGTATGCACGTGGTGTAAAAATCATAGGTGCTACAGGTCATTACGTTACTACCGAATTGGATGCGGGTCCAATTATTGAGCAAGATGTGGCACGTGTTAATCACAAAGACACGGTACATTCTTTCATTCACAAAGGACAAGATTTGGAAAAAATCGTTCTTTCGCGTGCAGTAGAGAAACACGTAGAGCGAAAAGTGCTTGTATATCAGAACAAAACCGTTGTTTTTAACTAATTGAATTCTTTAATCTTTAAATAATAAATATCATGAAAACATTAAAACTTATCGCTGTATTTATGATGACAGCAGTATTATTTTCTTGTTCGTCGTTGAGTACAACAAGTACAACCTCAACAACTTCTGCTGCTTACACAGCTGGACAAACATTTGGAACATCTCTCAAATCTTTGTATTCAAGCTACAAATCGGCAGGAAAATTGGATGTGAACAACACTACAAACTTATTGAACATCGCCACTTTGGCAAACTCTTGTACAACTGTAAAAAATCAAACAAAAGGAACTACAACCTACAAAGATTTTGCAAAAGGTGCAATAGTTGCAGGAACTGGACTTATCACTACTTCTAACGTAGATGATATTATTTCTTCAGTTACTTCTATTGCTGGTTTGAGCGACATCAAAAACAGTTCTGCGGTTTCTACCTCAACATCGGTATTGAACAGCATAAGCAGTGTTTTGAACGCAATTCAATAAAAAAAACATTTCTTATATTGCAAAAAGAAGCCCAGTCCGAATAGGATTGGGCTTCTTTGATTATTTCAAGAATAAATGTTAATTGTTTTTCTCATTCAGGGCTTGTTTAATTTTTGCTTCCAATTCGTCTGCCAGCTCTTGATTGTCGCGAATTAAATCTTTTGCAGCCTCACGACCTTGTGCCAATTTAGAGTCGTTATAACTAAACCAAGAACCGCTTTTCTTGATAATTTCCAAATCAACACCCAAATCAAGAATTTCGCTTGCACGAGAAATTCCTTCACCAAACATAATGTCGAATTCTGCTTTACGGAATGGAGGTGCAACTTTATTTTTAACAACTTTCACACGAGTTTGATTACCGATAATTTCATCGCCATCTTTAATTTGTGAAATACGACGAATATCCAAACGGACAGAAGCGTAAAATTTCAATGCATTACCACCAGTAGTAGTTTCGGGATTACCGAACATTACACCAATTTTTTCGCGCAATTGGTTGATGAAAATACAACAAGTATTAGTTTTGTTGATGCTTCCCGTGAGTTTACGCAACGCTTGCGACATCAGTCTTGCTTGAAGACCCATTTTAGAGTCGCCCATATCGCCTTCGAGTTCGGCTTTTGGAGTAAGTGCAGCCACAGAGTCTATCACCACCAAATCGACAGCAGAAGAGCGAATAAGTTGGTCAGCCACTTCGAGCGCTTGTTCGCCACTATCGGGTTGCGAGATAAACAAATCATCGACAACTACGCCTAATTTTTCGGCATAAAATTTATCGAAAGCGTGTTCCGCGTCAATAATAGCAGCAATACCACCCGCTTTTTGCACATTTGCAATAGCGTGAATTGCCAATGTAGTTTTACCAGACGATTCTGGACCGAAAATTTCTATCACACGACCTTTAGGATAACCACCCACGCCCAAAGCCATATTTAAACTGATAGAACCTGTAGGAATTACCGCTACATTTTCCACCTTGTTCTCGCCCAAACGCATAATTGTTCCCTTACCGTGGTCTTTCTCAATTTTTTCTATCGCCAACTGAAGTGCTTTCAGTTTTTCTGGCGATGGCGACATTTTTTGTTCTTGTTCTTTTGCCATTTTTATATCTTTAATAATTATTTCTTAACTTTTACTCTGCAAAGATAAATGTACGCACTGACACACTATGGCAGAGATAAATTATTTTTACATAACAAAGGTAATTTTTTTATCAAAATCACTGTTTCAATTACACATAAAGTTATTAACAAACACTGAAAAGTTAGTAAACAAAGCCAAACATCCACAACGGAATTGAATTCTGATAAACATATTCCGTATCATCTTTTACCACAAACCCCTTTCCTACTGGAATTGAAGAAATTTGTTTTTTACCTTTTTTACGACCGCCAACCTCAAAAGTATATCCATCTACTTCAAAATCTGAAACAGGAGACGCAGAAACGAAATGAGTTACTTGCAACCAAGTAAAAAATATCGTTTCGCGTAAATTTCCCATATTAGGTTGCGTGTCGGAAAGCACAAATGCTTGATTGGGATTCTGTAAATAAATTTTTTCAATTTTTTCAAGTAGTTTAACACCTTCCGCCTTTTCGCGCAACACACCTATCAAACCTGCTTTTTCTAAAAAATACATATACTTTGGAAGCGCATTTCTCGAAATATCTAAATCTCGCTCTAATTTGGTGTTATTCGGTTTGAATGGCACACTTTGAGCAAGAACATACAATAACTTTTTCAATTTTTGAGATGAAGCAATTTCCATATCTGCAAATTTTGGGATATCCTCCTCTACAATTTGTTTTATTACTCCTACAAGACGCATTGCGTACTCTCCCTCTTGAAAAAACGGATAATACCCACAACGCATATATTCGTTAAAAAGTTGCAAAGGACGCACCTTTTCTATAGGAAACTCAACTTTACCTGCAAGAATCTCTTTAAGCGAATAAGATGGCAAATGCCAACCTTGCGTAATATTAACATACTCACGAAAACTCAAGCCTGGCAATTTATACTCCAACTTACGACGAGACAAATCGGCACCTCCTTTTTCTAATTCCAAAATAGAAGAACCACTATACACAACTTGTAAATCGGGCATTTTGTCATAGATGTTCTTTATTTCTGTTGACCAACCTTTATATTTATGAATTTCATCAATATAAATATGTTTGCCACCATTCAACATAAACTGTCGTGCAAAATCCTCCAAACGATGCATAGAAAAATAAAAGTCATCGGCAACCACATAAATAGACTGAGGATTATTATCATATAATTTGATATGTTGAAGCAAAAGCGTTGTTTTTCCTACACCCCTTGCTCCTACAATTGCTATTAACCGACTTCCCCAGTGTATTTGGTCGTGAATATCTCTGACGTATGTTGTATTTACACGCTTTATCAGTTCGTTAGAAGTAGATATAAGACTTTCCATATTTTTCTACAATTTAGAAATTTATTGCAATATTAAACAAAAAAATACAGATTTGCACAATAGAATGTGCAATATTTTTAATTTTTGCACATTTAAGTGTGCAATTTTACAATATTTTGCACAATACATAGTGCAATTTACTCAAAAAAAGTAAAATTCACATTGCCGTAATTGCGATGTTGCGAGAAATGAGGATGCGAAGAAAAGTCGTAATTTTTGGGATGTTCCAACACAAAAAGACCACCTTCGGAAAGCAATTGTTTTTCAAAAATCAAATCGGGTAACGTCTTTAATTCTGGCAAAGCGTATGGCGGATCGGCAAAAATAAAGTCGAACTTGCGGTCGGTGGAAGCTATATAATGAAAAACATCGGCTTTTAAGGGCATAATTTCCGTTATTTTCAACTCTGTCATCATTTTCTTAATAAATGCCAAATGACGCTCGCTCTGCTCAATAGAAACAATTTGGGGGCAACCACGCGATGCTAACTCCATACTAATGGAGCCTGTGCCCGAAAACAAATCGAGCGCAGAAATCTCTTCAAAATCTATCAAATTATTCAACACATTGAAAAGACTTTCTTTTGCAAAATCCGTTGTCGGACGTGCTGTTATATTACGTGGCGGCTCAAAACGACGTCCCTTGAATTTTCCACTGACGATACGCATAGGGTAATTATGAATTAAGAATTATGAATTAAGAATTGAAAATCATTGAGCGAAGCGAGATAATTTAGAGTTTAGAGCATATAGCATATAGTGAAGAGTTAAGAGTAAAGAGTAAAAAGAAGCGAATAAGCAAATAACAATATTCAGTTAAACAATTAAACGCTAAAAGATTAAACGTTTAACATACTTCTGCAATAGTTTCTTTTTGGCTTTAGCAATATCAAAATCTGTATAATTTACTTCCATTTCTTGCTGATTCAGCGAAAACTGAACAAAAATATTCGCCACTTGATAAACAAACATTTCATCGCTATCGTAGGCGAAAGAATTCGCAAAAATCACTTTACCATTTTCTGATATTACAGCATACAATTTATCGGAATAAACGTCCAAATAAAGTTTTTTCGGTTCGGCAACGGCATCAATTTTTTCAAACACCGATGTCAACGAATGACGAAATTTAATATTTTTGAAATGAGATAAAAAATACGACCACATTTGTTCGTTCACTGCAAAAAGCATCAAAATATTTTGTGGCAACACACATTGCAATATTTTTTCGTCAGCAGAAACTTCAAAAAGTTGCGCAAAATCCGCTTCTGCCGAAGCATAATCGGGCGGAAATAATGCAAATTTCGGCGTTTCGAAATCAACCTCCAACGATTCTACATCGGTTTGTTGCTTTAAGAAATTTTCGAGTTCAGTACGCAATTGCATAAAATGGTCGGTGTTGATAAATTCCTTACGGACATTACACAAATGCGTAGAAAAATAAAATCCATCCGTAGAAATACGAATGGATAATATTTTATGTTGCGAATTGTCTTTTAACGACATATTATTCCCAGTTTCCTGCGTTGTTGTTCGCTTCTTCAACATTACCTACACGAAGTCCAGCGTAACGTTCCAATTTGCGAGCAACATCGTTGATATTGATAAGTTCTTGTTTATCCAAACCTTGCAAATACACGTTGTATGGAGTTTTTGCTTCGAAAACTGGCACTTCAACACCTGATGAAGATGTAAGAATTGCAGCAGCCATTTCGAATTTTGCACCTTCGCCAAAAGGAACATAAACAATTGAATCGGCACAAAAACCTTCGCCAAACAAAAATTTAGCAGCGTTGATGTATGTAGTATCACGACGAATAATACCAGCCTCAACTGCTTTCTTTTCTGTCCAACCTTCTTCCAATTGTTGGTCGGTAAGTTCACCTTCTTTGTATATTGTTGCTACCTTGCCATCTTTCAAGAAAGACACCAAAGTATCAAGACTTCCAGTGTATTTGTTATTTTGTTTTTTGTATTCAACTTGCGCTTTACGAATATCACACAAACGGCTAATAACAACTTCTTCGCGCGCTATTTTTTGCTCGTCGAACTTGATAGGAGTAGTGATAGATTTTACACACAACCAAGCCAATACGAAAACTGCAATAACTAATAAGATATTAAGTATTACTTTTAAGTTCATTTTTAATTTGTTTTTAAGGTTAAATCAAGCAAATGTAAAAAACTTTTCTTAAAACAGAAAATCTAAATTAACATTTATGTCTTGTTTTTAATTCTTTTGCCAAATCGTCGATGCGCAAACCTTTTGATGTGAGCAAAACGATAAGGTGATAAATCATATCAGATGCTTCGTAAATAAGTCCGTCGTTTGTGCCATTTGTCGCTTCAATAACAGTTTCTACCGCTTCTTCGCCAACTTTTTGTGCCATACGATTTACGCCTTTTTTGAACAACGAAGTAGTGTATGAACCTTCGGGCATTTCTTTGTAGCGCGTTTCGATAAAATCTTGCAAATATGTCAAGAACTGAATATTTGTTTCGTTCTTTTCGTTCCAACAAGTATCGGCACCTGTGTGGCAAACTGGACCAACAGGATTTGCTTTTATAAGAAGTGCATCATTGTCGCAATCTACAGCAGCAGAAACAAATTTTAGGAAATTGCCACTTGTTTCGCCTTTTGTCCAAAGGCACTGACGGCTGCGGCTGAAAAATGTTACGAGTTTAGTTTCTAAAGTTTTGTTGTATGCTTCTTCGTTCATATAACCAAGCATCAACACTTTAGATGTTTGAGCGTCTTGAATGATGGCAGGAACTAATCCGCCCATTTTTTCAAAATCAATTTTCATATTGAGTTTATTTATTTTTTGCAAAGGTAATGAAAACCACAGTTTTTACAAAACAAAAAAAAGACTATCCCAACCGAAGAAGGATAGTCTCTTAAAAAATACGTTTTATTACTCTACAATATCGAGCAATTCTACATCGAAAATCAAGCAAGAATATGGTTGAATAGGACTGCCTGGCATCTGACGATCGCCGTAAGCCAAGTCGTAAGGAATGAACAAACGCCACTTTGAACCAACAGGCATCAATTGGAGCGCTTCTGTCCAACCTTTTATTACTTGCGTAACGCCAAACTCGGCAGGAACGCCACGTTTGTACGAACTATCGAACTCGGTACCATCTACCAAAGTTCCAACGTAATTCACTTTCACTTTGTCGGTTGCGGTAGGAATTGCACCAGTACCTTTAGTAATAATTTGATATTGCAAACCACTTGGAAGTGTTACCACATCGCCACATTTTGCATTGTTGGCAAGGAATTTTTCGCCCGCTTCTTTGTTCTCACGAAATTTTGCTTCTTCAATTTTTACAAAATAACTTTCGAGCAACATATTCGTATCTTCTGCTTTTATAAGAGTTTCGCCACCATTGAAAACTTCTGTAAATGCCTTTATAAACAGTTCTTTATTGATGTCTTTTACACCTGGCAATTGTTCCATTTGCTGACTGAACATAGTTGACACATTTACACCAAGAGCATAACTTACACTGTCTAATTCATTTTCCAAAACAATAGGTTTTGCTTTTTTTGCAGAGATTGAGCACAATGGCAAAACCAATGCTACTGCTAAAAATATTTTTTTCATTGTATTTTGTTTTTATAAAATTAGCAGATTAGAAACGTGTCCAATCTGCCAACTTAAGGTTTTCGCTAATAATTATTTTACAATTTCGAGCATTTCGATTTCGAAAATCAAAGTAGAAAATGCTGGGATTTTTCCTGTTTCTCTTTCGCCGTATGCCAATTCTGCAGGGCAATAGATAATCCATTTTGAGCCAATAGGCATCATTTTTGATGCTTCGAGCCAAGCAGGAATTACACCACCAGAAGTATTAAATTCAAATGGTTCGTTACGGCTATACGAACTGTCGAATTCTGTACCATCAATCAATGTTCCGCGATAGTTTACTTTTACTGTCGTATTTTCGCCTGCGATTTCGCCGTTACCTACGGTAATGACTTTGTATTGTAAACCACTTTCGGTTACTTTTACGCTATCATTTTTAGCATTTTCTATCAAGAATGCTTCTTGTTTTGCTATGTAATCGGCGTGCGATTTTTTCTGATAATCTGCAAAGAAATTTTTAACATATTCTGCAGCATCGTCACTTGTAAATTTACCTTCTTTTTTCAAAGTTTCGACCAAACCATTTACGAAAGCGTCTTTATTAACTTTCAAAGTAGAATCGCCAGGAACGAGTTCTGCATCTTTAAGACTTCCTTTCAATTCGCTACCGATTTGCTTACCGAAAGCATATTCAGCATCTTCGGCATCGTTTTCATAAATTCCATCGAGAATACCTTTTACGAATTGATCAATTTTAGTAGTATCCAAACGACCTTGCATAGGCAAATATGTAAGCATTTGGTCGGCATTTTGAGAACCAATTGCATAACTTACAGAATCGACGTCAGATTTCAATTCTACAGATTTCATTTTCTTGCCACCGCAAGCCACAAGTCCAAGTGCCGATACAGCAACAAGACCGATTAAAAGATTTTTTTTCATTTCTTATTTTGAATATTTATAAATAATTTCAACCTCTACCATAATAACGTACAAACATTATTTTTGGTGTGCAAAGATACAATCTTTTTTACTTTTTTATTTCAATTTTGTGCCAAGAATAGTATATTCTTCTCCGTCTTTCAAAATGATTACTTGTCCGTTACGAACAACCTTTTGGACTTTATCTTGCTCTTCTGCCGAAATATTTTCCACACCAACCATTCCATTTGCGTAGATGGTTTTTGTCATTTTGTTGTTATTCATATTGCTTTCGGTGAAAGTACCTTCATTGTCGTTCACCCAAGCCATTACTTCGTAAGTTTGCGCATTTCCACAAGTCCAATACGCATTAGGCGTTCCACCATTTACAGTTAAATCTACAGTGCCATTGACAGGAATTGAAGCATAATGCGTATCGCACCAAGTGCTACCTGCATCGCCCGTAATATGGAAACTAATGCCGTGTTTTACATTGTTTGGTGTGGCAGCAGTTCCTTGGTTTTTGATGGTTGCGTAGAACGTTACGTGGTCGCCATTAGTAGGATTTGCTGGAGTCCAGAAGAAATCTGTAATGACCAAATCTGGCAAACCTGGTTCGGGAGTTTCTTCACCATCTTGAATTATCACATCATCAAAATAAGCAGAGAAATTTCCTGAATTTCCGCTATATGCAATTAAAATGCCAGAAATTGTTTTACCAGTAAACGATTTTCCTAACGAAAATTCCACCAATTCTTGTTCGTTTGTTTTGGTAGAAGTTTTCTTTACAGGAGAGCCGCTCAGTTCGCTCAAACGAGTATTGTCGCTGAAAAGCAAATCGACAAACGCACTCTTGCCATTTTCGTTTGATGCATATTTGTAATAACTTACTTTCATATTGTCTTTTACAACAATTTTCGTTTCGTTTGTCTTATATGCATAATTGGCATTTGCATTGGCAGTACCATTCAAATAAACGCTGTAATCTCCACTTTTTCGTTGAGCATCTTTCACTATCGAGCAAGACGCACTTGAGATATTTTCTTTCTTCACCTCTTTGTTATTATAAAAACAAGGATCGACAGGAAGAGTTGTTGTGTAGTCGGCTTGCTCGCCTTGTCCCTTACCGCTTCCGTTTTTGTTGATAGAAGTAAGTTTGCTCTCGAAACTATTACGGAAATAAATTGGTCCTTCAGAATACGGAACTGGAACATTTGTTGTAAACGTTTTTTCGCCACGAAGCACTTGTGCCGCATACGAAGCCAAACGCAAATAGAAATCGCTCGAAACCCAAATACCATCACGAGAGAATGTCTCGAAATATTGATTTTTAGGAATGTCGAAATAATCCACAGCACCTTTTATCAAGTTGGTACTTTCTTCGAACTCGTCAACCATTGCGAAATAAACAGAATTCAGTCCCATTTCGTGAGCATTGGTAATTTGCGCCCAAAGCAACTCGCCACCACGACGGAAATTTTGTAACAAACGCAAATCGTCGGTCAACCAGTTGGCACTTCCCGCAAAAACTACAGGTAAGTAATCCATACCATATTGGTCGCAATATGCCTTGTCGCTGATCATAGTATTTTTGTAATTTCTTGCGCCCTCGATGTCGCCGCCATACACGCCGACTGTCCAAGGAGAAACGCAGTCGAGTTTCTTGTAAGTCTCGGTATAATTGCCACCGCCAGTCCATCCGTTAGGTGTTCCACCTATCACATAGCAACCACGAGATTGAAGGAAAGCGATAATATCATTGTCTTGTTGTGGTGTTGCCATATCGTAACCTACACCCCACAACTCAACAACTGGCTTACCATCAACCGTAGCATAATTGTCTGACGAAGTGAGGGCGCGAATTTGCTCAATCTCATACACCCAGTCCATTTTCATTCGTTGAACGATAGTCGCATCAGAGCCATTCAAATCGTAACAAATATAGAACAAACGACCAGTTGCTTCGCAAGCATTTTTTACATTGGTAAGATGCGATTTATCCGACTCGGTAACAGATTTACCAATGCCACCAACAAAACGCTGAATAGCAACACCATCGAAACCCGCAGTTTTCAGCCATTCCATTTGTTTACTGATGATATAAGCATCTTTCGAGTTGTAAAGTTTGGCTGGTTTGCCATTACCCAAATTGTCAAAATTTGTAGCATACATATAACTGTCATCATATTCCGACACATCAGGATATGAAGAAACATCTACACCATTGTACATATGAAAACCAGGACCAGGCTTGTGTCCGTATGTCCAGTGCACCCAATCGGAATCGTTTGGACCAGCCTCGTGCCAAATTTGATAACCACCAAATGAGCGTCCTTTGAACTGGTTTGATGGCAGATTATGCTTAGCAGGAATAGGCTCGCCATCAGGATTCAACGTACCGAACGCAAGCGAAATTTCCTTAATGTAGTTGTCGCTTCCGCTATAACCCAAACGAATGTCGGCACCAGAATTCATTGTTCCGTGGAAATTTGCATCGGTAAGTGTAATAATGGTCGTTACCCAACCATTAGAATTCACTTTTGTAAAATCAGCACCCGCATAATCGCCTGAAGTACCATTATAATTGAACCACAAAGCATTTGAATTATTGCCAAAATAAGTGATTTTTATCATTATTTGTCGTTGCGACTGAGGCACAGCACTGCGGTCGAATTTTACATACATAAACTTGCCCGAAGGAATTTTGCGACAAGCAGAGCCACCAATATTGGCAGCCTCGGTATAAGGTTCGTCGCTCGGATTAGAATTTTGCACATACGAAGCCGACTGACTTGTATTGTTTGAAAAATTGTAATATGCAACTGGCGTAGGGAAATTCAAGCCAGCCTGCATTGACATAACAACGCCCAAGAGTAGCAGAGGTAATGTGAAGATTTTTTTCATATTATTGTGATTAGAAATTAACAGCCCGAAAGTTATGAAAAAAATCTCAACTCTCGGGCTATATTTTATTTATTTGTATAATAATCAAACAATTTCGAGCAATTCTACATCGAAAATTAGAGTAGCAAATGGAGGAATACTGCCAGCACCACGTTCGCCGTAAGCCAAATTATAAGGCAAATACAAACGCCATTTTGAGCCTACCGACATCAATTGCAATGCCTCTACCCAACCTTGAATAACTTGCGTTACTCCAAAAGTAGCAGGTTGTCCGCGACGAACAGAACTATCGAATACTGTTCCGTCTATCAATGTGCCGTGGTAATGACATTTAACCGAATCTTTTGCTGTAGGTTTTTTGCCTATTGCACTTGTAAGAACTTCGTACTGCAAACCACTTGGAAGTGTTACCACACCTTCGCGTTTTGCGTTTTCTTCGAGGAATTTCTTTCCTTCTTCAATATTCTTTTTGCCTTTTTCTGCTTGTAGTTTGGCAAAAAATTCTTGGATTTTGTTTTGTGCCATATCTTGTGTCATTTCTGTTTTTCCATTGCTCAAAGCATCTTTCACCGCTTTTGCAAATTGTTCTACATCAATTTCTTCGATTCCTGCTTCTTTCAAATTTGCAGCAATATTTATGCCTAACGCATAACTAAATTCTTTCATTTTTGGATTCTATTTTATATGATTGATAATTTCTTCTTTCGCAATAAGTGTTTGTTCGCCCGTAGTCATATTTTTAAGCGTTACCTTATTTTCTGCAATTTCAGTTTCGCCTGCTATCACAACAAAAGGAATATGACGCGAATCGGCATAACCAAACTGCTTTTTCATTTTAGCGCTTTCGGGATAAATTTCGGCACTTATGCCTGCTTGACGCAACTCTTTGAGCAACGGCAAAAGATAAAGTGTTTCCGTTTCGCCAAAATTTGCAAACATCACCTTTGTAGTTTGTGCCACTTCGGCAGGATAAAGGTCGAGAGCATTCAGCACATCGTAGATGCGGTCGGCACCAAAAGAGATGCCCACACCCGAAACATCGGGCATACCAAAAACACCCGTAAGATTGTCGTAACGACCGCCACCCGTAATGCTACCAATTTCAACATCGAGTGCTTTTACCTCGAAAATGCAACCAGTGTAATAGTTCAAACCACGCGCAAGTGTAAGGTCGAGTTCCGTTTGTGTTTTTATATTGAGACTTTTAATATAAGAGAAAACAGTTTCCAACTCTTTCACACCAGCCAAACCCGTTTCCGAAGTAGCAAGAATTTCGTTGAGTTTAACAAGTTTCTCTTCGTTGCTACCTTTCAGCAAAATAATTGGTTGCAATTTAGTCAACGCATCTTCGCCGATGCCTTTGCTACAAAGTTCTTCGTTTACATTTTCCAAACCAATTTTTTCGAGTTTATCAATAGCAACGGTTATATCAACAATCTTTTCTGGTTCGCCAATGATTTCAGCAATTCCCGAAAGAATTTTTCGGTTGTTAATCTTGATGCAAACATTTATGCCAAAGCGACGGAACACTTCGTCGATAATTTGTACAAGTTCTACCTCGTTCAGCAAAGAATCGCTTCCTATCACATCGGCATCGCACTGATAGAACTCGCGGTAACGGCCTTTTTGCGGACGGTCGGCACGCCATACTGGTTGAATTTGATAACGCTTGAAAGGAAATGTTATTTTCTCGCGATTCATCGTTACAAAACGCGCAAAAGGAACAGTCAAATCGTAACGCAAACCCTTTTCGCACATTTTGTTAGTAAGTTTTCCTAAATGGTGTTCTGCCACTTCTGAAGCCGTTACATCCGACAAAAAATCGCCTGAGTTCAATATTTTGAAAAGCAATTTATCGCCCTCTTCGCCATATTTTCCCATCAATGTCGAAAGATTTTCTACTGCTGGCGTTTCAATCTGCTGAAAACCATAAAGTTTATACACCGATTTTATGGTGTCGAAAATATAGTTGCGACGCACCATTTCTTCGGGTGCAAAGTCACGCGTTCCTTTTGGTATAGAAGGTTTTTGAGCCATTCTTTTCAAAAATTTACAATAAACAATGAATAATTTACGATTTAAACAATTCTTCCATAATAATTTTTGTTCCGCCACAATTGCTCGAAACGTAATGAGCGGCATTTTTGCCTTTTTGTTTCAAGAAAAAATCGTCGGAAATAAGTTTATCGAGAATGTGTTTCAGTCCTGCATAATTGTCGATAGAATAACCACCGTCTTCGTCAATCAAACTCACCGCTTCGCGAAAGCGCTCGTAGTTCGGGCCGAAAATCACTGGCATTCCGTACACGGCAGCCTCCAAAGTATTGTGAATTCCCACGCCAAAACCGCCACCAATATAGGCAATGTGTCCGTAGCGATAGACCGACGACAAGAAACCGATGGCATCAATCACTACACAGTCGAGTTTTTTCATATCGGTAGATGCATTCACTTCGGAATAACGCATAAACGGACGTTGAAGTTTGTTGCAAATCTCAAATATATGCTCGTCGCTGATGATGTGTGGTGCAATAATGAGTTTCAAATCTTTTCGTTGGTTGAAATATTCGATGAAAAGGTCTTCGTCTTTTTCCCACGAACTGCCAGCAATCAGCACTTTTCTATCATCGACAAATTCAGGCAAATAAGGAATATTTTTAGGATTTTGCGCAATTTCATTCACACGGTCGAAACGCGTATCGCCCGAAATGAGCACATTGTTGATGTTATATTTCGCCAACAAATCTTTTGAATTTTGGTCTTGCACAAAAATTATAGTAAAGTTTCGCAACAAGCCACGATACCAATGTCCGTACCATTTGAAGAACGCTTGTTCCTTACGGAAAATGGCAGAAACCACGTATGTTGGTATGTTATTGTGATGTAATTCTCTAAGGTAATTTGCCCAAAACTCGTATTTTATAAAGATTGCCATCTTAGGCTTTGCCATCTTAATGAAGCGATGGGCATTTATGAGCGTATCCATCGGGAGGTAGCAAACAATGTCTGCCATAGGGTAACTCTTGCGAACCTCGTAGCCCGAAGGCGAGAAAAATGTAAGCAGAATTTTGTATTCAGGATGTTGGGCTTTTATTTTTTCTATAATTGGACGACCTTGCTCAAACTCGCCAAGCGAGGCGGCGTGCACCCAAATGTACGAGGCTTCGGGGTCGATTTTTGCTTTCAGCACACGCAATCCATTGCGCTGACCCGTCCACATCAAGGATATTTTTTTATCGAAAAGCGAAGCAATAAACACTGCGCACCGATAAATCATTATTCCAAAATTATAGAGCAAATTCATTTACCAAATTTCTTGTTACAAGACCACAAAGTTAGGAAAAAAATCATATTTCCGCTTTTTTTACTCCCCTTTTTCGAGGAACTGCTTTGTTCTATCAAGAGCGGCATAAATGTTGGGGCAAATGTTTTCTTCGCCAATTTCTTTGCTGAAACCTGATTTGCGTATTGTAGTATGTACTTTTTCGTTCACACCCGAAAGTATCACGTGAATATCTTCGCGCTTGGACATATTACAAACATTTTGCAAGTTGTGCAATCCTGTGGAATCGATAAAAGCCACTTTACGCATACGGATAATACGTACTTTTGGTTTCTCGCCAACTTGACTAATAAGTTCGTCGAACTTACTTGCCACGCCAAAGAAGAACGGACCATTTATCTCGTACACCTCAACGCCATCAGGAATATGCAAGCACTCGGTATCGTCGGCGTGCAACTCTTCTTCTTGCTCGTTGTTTACAATTTCGTTTTCGATAACCGAAACGCTTGTTGTTTCCATCATACGTTTCATAAATAACAAAATGGCAAGCAAAAGTCCAATTTCGATGGCAATAGTAAGGTCGAAAACCACAGTAAGCAAAAACGTGGTAACCAACACCAAAACATCAGATTTTGGATTGTGCAAAAGCATTTTCACGGTGCGCCAACCACTCATATTATACGAAACCATAATGAGCACAGCCGCCAAACAAGGCATTGGAATATATCCCACCAAATTTCCTAAAAACAACAGCACAAGCAACAACACAAAAACGTGTACGATACCTGCAACTGGCGTTTTTCCACCGTTGTTGATATTCGTCATTGTTCGTGCAATGGCACCTGTAGCAGGAATACCACCAAAAAACGGAGTACAAATATTTGCCACACCTTGTGCCACAAGTTCGGTATTAGAATCGTGGCGGTCGCCAATAGCACCATCAGCCACCATAGCCGAGAGTAATGATTCTATTGCACCCAACATAGCAATGGTAAACGCAGCAGGGAAAAGTGTTTGTATCAAACTAAGGAATGTCTGTCCCTCTGCCAACTCGAAACTCGGCAAATGTGGTGTAGGAATTCCCGAAGGCAATTCGTATAGGTCGCCAATAGTCTTGATGCTCGTTACGCCTTCCCACACACCAAATGTCTTCAGAGCCCACACGCCAAATGTGGCAATAATAATGGCGATGAGCGAACCCGGGATTTTTTTAGACAATTTCGGAGCAAAAATAATGATGAGCAAACTAACAAAACCTACACCAAAAGCCCACCAATTGATGTGTGTAAAATTTTGAAAGTAGCATATCCATTTATGAATGAAATCGGCTGGCGTTTTTTCTATTCCCAAACCGAAAAAATCGTTCATTTGAGTAGAGAAAATGGTGAGCGCAATACCACTCGTAAAACCAATAATGATAGGATATGGAATAAATTTGATAACACTGCCCAACTTAACCACACCCATAAAAACGAGCAAAATACCCGCCATAATGGTGGCAATCATCAAACCACCCAAACCATATTGCTGAATGATGCCGTAAATAATTACGATGAAAGCACCCGTAGGACCACCAATCTGTACTTTCGTTCCACCCAAGAAAGAAACGATAAAACCTGCAATAATAGCAGTAATAAGTCCTTCGGTAGGACCTACGCCCGAAGCAATACCAAACGCAATGGCCAACGGAATAGCAACAATACCTACAATGATACCAGCCATTGAATCTGCCACTAACTTCTCTTTTGAATAATTTTTAATGCTTGAAAAAAAGCGAGGGGAAAAATGAAAATTAAAATGTTCTGTCATAATTCTTTTAGTAATACCAAAAATTTAACTCTTTGAAAAAAGAAAGTGCAAAGGTACAAAAAAATTGCTTACAATGTTTTATTTTGTACCTTTGTGCCAAAATACAGAGCGAAGTTCTACGCTTGTCATCCTCCGCTCTATAATACAAATTAAAACATAAAGAGCAATGATAATGAACTTCCTAAAAAAGGAACTGCGTGACTATCAAACCTTATTGCGTAAAGTTCCACCCGTATCACTTTCGGTTTTTGTGCTGTCGGTTGTATCGATGAACTTGTTGGCAAACAAGGAAATTTTCCGTAACGAATGGATTGCACTCGACTGTGGTTTTGCTTTCTCGTGGATTCCTTTCATCATTATGGACGGAATGTGCAAAGCATTTGGTGGAAAAGCAGCCGCAAAAGTGTCGATTTTGGCTATTGCCATCAATTTGGCATTTTTCTGTCTTTTCAAACTTGTTACCCTCACGCCTGGAAATTGGGGAGAATATTATAGTACTGGAATTTACGAAGTAAACGATGCGCTGAATGCCACTATTGGCGGTTCGGCGTGGATTGTGCTTGGTTCGGCTTTTGCTATGTTGGTATCGTCTTCAGTGAACGCAGTAGTGAATATTTCGGTAGCGAAACTACTGAAAATGGATGGTTATTGCGAATTTGCCATCCGTAGTTTCACCTCAACGGCAGTTGCGCAATTCATTGATAACTTCACTTTTGCACTCGTCGTGAGCATTCCACTTTTCGGTTGGAATATGCGACAAACATTTTTCTGCTCGCTCACCGCAGCATTGGTAGAACTATTGCTCGAAGTGCTTTTTTCAGGTTTTGGATACAAACTTTCGAAAAAATGGGGAAAGGAGTGAAGAGTTAAAAGTGAAGAGTTAAGAGTGAAGGGCGTTTAATGTTT
The DNA here is from genome assembly GCA_002315615.1 of Bacteroidales bacterium UBA1754. Taxonomy (GTDB): domain Bacteria; phylum Bacteroidota; class Bacteroidia; order Bacteroidales; family Paludibacteraceae; genus UBA1754. The sequence goes on from DCHK01000028.1 coordinate 17,542, forward strand.
AATGTTTATTTGGTGATTTGTTTAATTACTTCCCTTCGGTCAGTGATTTTCAATTGTTAATTGTTAATTTGAAAACAAATCACAATTTTCTCATTGCCAAATATGCTAATTTGCTAATTCTCCTTATTCTTACTTATACAAGAATCGCTTGATGCTACGCTTCGGGGTTTTCTCGAATTCTTCTTTCACCAATTCAAAAGCAGAAATACTACAATAACCAGGCACAAGTTTGTTCACTGCCAATCGGTTTTGTTCCATTATTTCTTCTACGGTTTTGTCTGGTTGCGATTTTTTAATGGCATCAGTGTCGGCAAAAACAAGTGCTACAAGTTTATTGTCGCGATTCACCACTAAAGATTCCACCACATAAGGCATATTGTTCACTTTATCCTCAATTTCTTCGGGATAAATATTTTGACCCGAAGGACCAAGAATCATATTTTTGCTACGACCTTTGATGAAAATATTTCCTTGAGCGTCTATCACACCAAGGTCGCCTGTACGCATCCAACCGTCGTCGGTAAAAATGGCTTTTGTTGCTTCTTCGTTTTTGTAGTAACCCAGCATTACGTGTTGACCGCGAACCAAAATTTCGCCCACCACTTTTTGTGGGTTTTCAGAATCTATCTTCACCTCATTTCGATACACCGCTTTTCCGCACGAACCTTTTTTGAACAATCGCCAATCTTCGTAACCAAGAATTGGTCCACATTCGGTCATTCCATAACCAATGGTGTAAGGGAATTTAATTTTTCTAAGACATCTCTCTACTTCGCCATTGAGCGCAGCGCCACCCACAATAAGGTGTTGCACCTGACCACCAAAAGAGTTCATCAACTGGTCGTGAATTTTCTTGCGAACGATTATATTCAAAATAGGCGTGTTCCACATTAGTTTAACCATAGGTTTTTCCAATGCAGGGAATATTTTCGACTTGAAAATTTTTTCAATTACCAACGGAACGGTAAGTATCATATAAGGATGAACTTCGGCAAATGCTTTCATCAGCACGGCAGGCGAAGGCGTTTTGCTCAAGAAATACACGTGGCAACCACCAGCCAATTGATAGACAAACTCAAAAGCCAATCCAAACATATGAGCCAAAGGCAACATTGAAACCATACTCCAACCCGCCTTGTTAGGAATTTTTTCTTGACCATACTGCACATTTCCACTCAAACTACGCCACGGAAGTACCACGCCTTTCGGTGCACTTGTAGTACCAGAAGTATAGTTGATAAGTACGGGCGATTCCATATCAAAACGTTCGTAACGGGCATCATTTTTACCAAAACCTTCGGGAAATTTAGCAGTGAATTTTTCGTCTAAATTAGCGTATGCGTCAGTCAGTTTTTCTGATGCAGAATGCAAAATTTCAAAATTTCCTGTCGAGATGACACCAATAAGTTGTGGCATTTCTGCAACCGTAAGATTTTTCCAGATATTTTGGCTCACAAAAAGCATTTTTGCATCGGAATGATTTACCAAAGCGTGAACACTATCGGCTTTGAAATCGGGCAGAATGGAAACTACTACCGCACCATAACTCACAGCCGAAAGGAATGCTACTGCCCAACGAGTACAGTTACGACTGCAAATGGCAATTTTGTCGCCTTGCTCAATGCCACTTTCAGCAAAAAGGATATGAAGTCGTGCAATTTCTTTCGCCATTTCGCCATAGGTGTAATTGGTGTCGCCGTCGAAGTCGCTCATTGCTGGGCAATCCCAATTCTTGTTGATTGACGATTCCAAATAGTCCAAAAAATGTTTTGTTTTCGCTTCCATACTGAAAAATATTTTCCTCGAACAAAAGTCCGCTATTTTACTAATTTTTGAATAATGCTGACAAATTCTTCTTGTGCCAAAGCAATTTTTCGCTCACAAAAATTGGCATAATCCTCGAAATAATCGCTACGAATATCTGCAATCAAATCTTCGGTTATTTCGCAGTCGCGCAACACACGTTTGTCAATCAGTTTGCGATAAAATTGAGCAGATTCCAATTTTTGTTCCCAGTTTTCGGGCTTGTTTTCGTGCAACAAATGCTCGGTTTGCGTAACCAAGTAAATGCAGTCGTAAAAATTCTGCACACTGCCGAACAACGCCTTCAAACATTGCGTTTGAACCTCGCCAAGTTTTTGCAAATTTTCTTCTGCTTTTGTCATATCAAATTATTATCAATGCAAAATTGCACACTTTTATTGATTTGTGCAAATATTTTACATTAAAATTACAAAAAAGTTTTATTTATGGTTCATTCATTTCGTATCTACAAAAACATTATCTTTGGCAAATATAGTGGTTGAGGTGAGTTTTTATGAATTTGAAATAACAATTTTACGATGATACAATTTAATATTTTACTTTGGGCAATGGTGGCTACGGCAGTGGTTGTGTTCGTGTCGCTCTATTTTGTAGATGCTGGCTATGGCAAGATGATTTCTCCGAAATGGGGTTGGGCTATCAACAACAAAGTGGCTTGGATACTAATGGAAGCGCCCGTATTTTTCGTGATGCTCTATTTTTGGCTCACGGCAGAAAATATGTGGGCAGTGGCGCCACTTGCAATGTTTTTGCTTTTCGAACTTCACTATTTTCAACGCTCTTTTATTTTCCCATTTCTACTGAAAGGAAAAAGCAAAATGCCCGTTGCCATAATGCTAATGGGTATTATTTTCAACTGCTTGAACGGATATATTCAAGGAATGTGGTTGTTTCGACTTTCGGGTGATATGTATTCGGCAGAATGGCTTTGCACGCCACAATTTGTCATCGGTACAATCATCTTTTTTATGGGATTGATAATCAATTGGCACTCCGATTACGTGATTCGTCATTTGCGCAAACCTGGCGACACCAATCATTATTTGCCAAAAAAAGGAATGTACAAATATGTAACATCTGCCAATTATTTCGGCGAGATAACCGAGTGGGCTGGTTTTGCCATCCTCACGTGGTCGTTTGCAGGAACAGTTTTCCTTATTTGGACAATGGCAAATCTTGTACCACGTGCCAACTCTATTTATCACAAATACGAGAAGGAATTTGCCGACGAATTTAGACAACGACCGCTAAAAAGGGTTTTCCCATTTGTGTACTAAAACAGGTTTAGAATGCCACTTGCATTTGCACTTGCACGTGGTTGTAGTCCTTTATGTTGAATGGGCAACAACGTGTGTACTGCACTTGCGCACGACATTTATTAAAGAACCAATACTGCAATCCAGCAGTGTAATTAGTTTGGTCCATATCCTTACTTACATTGCGTTCAAAATAATCGAACGATGCAATGGCTTCGAGTTTTTTATACAAAGGCAAACCTACGGTACAATAATAGCCCCAAAGATTTACCTTGCCGTCTTTTCCTGAAAGATACTCGGTACGCACTCTGAACTTCGGATTGATGTATTCGGCACCAATAGAAAGACGGTCTCGACGATAATTGTCGCCTTTTTTAATTTCGGGGTTGTAAGCAGAAGAATCTATGGCGTGTCCCTCGCCACGCTGTGCCGTAGCAACAAATCGCAAACCTTCTATCGGACGATAATCCAAACGAGCAATAATGTCTTTTTGTTTGTTTCCGTCCTTACGATTGATACCTTGACCATTCATCAAAGCCAATTCGTAGTAGAAATGATTATCGAGGCAAGTTCCGTAGAACATCAAACCAAGGTCTCGACCATATTGAACGCCATACAAAGGGTCGGTGCCACAACCTGAGAGAAACAATACCGCTTGCGAATAACATTCTATAAGTTCCAATTTTGTTGGCGACAACGGATTTTCGAGAGAATAACTATTTTTGAACTGACCGAAACGCACGTTAAATGCTTCGTGCACACGATAGTCGGTATAAAATTCTTGCACTACACTCGAAAAATCGTGCATAAAAAGGAACGACCAGCGGTCTGTAACTTTCACCTTTGCCCAAAATAGCACACGCTTAATGTCGAAAGTATTGGTTGTAGTGGGTTCAGCATCGCGATAGGTGTAGCCCGCCTGCGCATATCCGTGAAACTCAAATCTATCGGCAAATGTTTCGACTAACTGCTTCAACTTTTTTTGCTCCACACTGTCGGTTTTCGTCGCAATGCTATCTGCGCTCGGCGTTTGTGCCGAAATTGAAACGAATGTGGCTAACGCCATTATAAAAAGAATAAATTTATTGATTTTCATAAATTTGATTTTTTAATATAAACGATTGAAAGTTTGGTAATTAAGTCTCTCTTGCCTTGACTATTACTGATTTCTTAAAATTTTTGCAAAGATAGTCATATTTCAAAACAACTTCTTAACTTTACAAATGTTTTTAATTAACATCTATTCATCAGCATTTTTATGAAACTTTTCACTCCCTATCAACTTGGACCAATTACCCTTCGCAACCGCATTATTCGCTCTGCCGCTTTCGAAAATATGGGCAAAGACAACAAGGTTACACAACAATTGGAAGACTACCACGTATCTGTAGCACGTGGTGGCGTAGGTATGACCACCATAGCATATTGTGCAGTATCGCAGTCGGGGGTATCTTTCAATGGTCAGTTGGTGATAAGTGAAAAATCGAGAGAATCTCTCAAAAAACTTACCGATGCCGTACACGCCGAGGGGGCAAAGGCATCTATCCAACTTGGGCATTGTGGCAATATGACGCATTTTTATACTTGTCATTGTATGCCCGTTTCGGCAAGTACGGGGTTCAATCTGTATTCACCAACTTTGCATCGTCGTTTGAAAGTGAACGAAATAAAAACATTAGTGAAAAATTTTGGCGAAGCAGTAGATTTTTGTCGCGAGTGCGGTTTCGACTGTGTAGAAATACACGCAGGACACGCCTACCTTATTTCGCAATTCATATCAAAACGCACCAACCACCGACACGATGAGTACGGAGGTTCGTTCGAAAACCGTGTGCGATTTATGAACGAAGTACTCGATGAGGTGATGCTACACGCAGGCAACGATATGGCAGTAGTGGTAAAAACCAATATGTGGGACGACTGTTGGCGAGGTACAACCATAGAAGAAGGACTTGAAGTAGCGAGGGAAATTCTGAAACACAAAGTACACGGAATAGTGCTTTCAGGCGGTACGGTAAGCGCATCGCCGATGACCATTTTGGGTGGTGCAATGCCTATTAAAACTTTATCGCACTATATGCCGATGAAAACATTTTGGTGGTTGAAAGGTGCTTTACGACTTGGCGCAGGCAAAATGATGATTCCCACAGTTCCGTTCAAAGAACTATACTTTATGGAGCAAGCCAAAATTTTTCAACGCGAACTGAAAAACGAATTGGGCAACACTACCCTCATATACGTGGGTGGCGTGCAATCTGGCGACAACTGCCAACGCATTATGGACGAAGGTTTTGAACTTTTTCAAGTGGCGCACGTGCTGATAAAAGACCCCGATTTTGTGAAACACATACAAGAAAATGCACATTACCACGCAGGTTGTGGACGTTCGAACTACTGCGTAGGCAGAATGTACACCCTTGATATGAAGTGCCACGAATGCGTTCTTCGCGACGGCGAAAAAATACCCAACAGTTTGCAAAAAGAAATTGCAGAATTGGAAGCGAATGCGAGAAAAAGTGTAGAATCTGAATGAATTTTGTCGGAAAAAGTGTAATTTTTTGCTTGATTTTTTAAGAAAAAGTGTATATTTGCAACCAAACATACACAATATCAGCAATTTATGTTATTTAGAAAAATTGAAGCAAAAATAAGGCTCAAAATTTCTCCTACTGCAATGCTAATGCTATAATCATTTTTTACATTTTAATCCGTATAACAAAAAACTCTCCCTCGCCAGGCAATGCCTAACGGGGGAGATTGTATTTTTGCAAAAAAATGTTTTTTACTCCAACTTGTAACTTACGGTTGTTACAACGCGTATATTTTTGATGTATGGCGTGTAATTATCTCGGTCGCTGATAGAGAATTGACCTTGGTTGGCACTTGTAATATCGCCAAGTTTGCTATTAGAATCTTTGGCAAATTTTTCGGCTGCAACGCGCGCATTTTTAGTTGCCTCTTCTATCATTTGAGGTTTAATTTCGTTGAGTCCCGTAAACTCGTACGTAGTAGGATTGTCCCAAGTGTCGCCCATCATTGCCACACCTTGTTTAAGCAGTTCTCCTTGTTTGCTAATAAGCATTTGAACGGTATCAACTTTGTCAGTCGAAACAGTAACGATAAACGTAACTATGTAGCGGTCGCCCGAAAAATTATTATTGTACTCATTGGCAAACTTATCTGTAACTTTTGGCGCACCAATATTTATTTCGTTTTCGGCAATTCCTTCCGAAGTGAGAAATTCTTTTATCGTATTGATAGTTTTGTCCATTCGCTCGTAGATAGCAGGCAAATCGTTGCCCGTTTCTTTGAACTGCATCGGCCAAGTTACTTTGTTGGCTTTCACTTCCATTTCGGCAAGACCTTTTACATTCACCACACGATCTTTGTTCACAAATTTGTTAATGCCCGAATACAAGCAAACTCCCATTCCGAGAAGTCCGAGAGCAATAATGACGGCTTCGATTTTTAAGTTTTTCATACTAATAATGTTTTTGAAATGATTATGAGCAAATGTACTATTCTTTTTGCTAATTTTGCCAAATAAATTACAAAAAAATATGTTAGCATTAGTTACTGGCGCAAGTTCAGGAATCGGGTTGATGTACGCCCACCGTTTAGCGTCTTATTATCATTACGATTTGCTTTTGGTGAGCAATCAAGAAAAAGAAATAAAAGATACGGCAGACGACATTGCCACGAAATATGGTGTAAAAACAATTGCTCTTTACAAAGATTTGTCGGCACTCGAAGCGCCACAAGAGTTGTACGACTTTTGCAAAGCAAATAATTTGGAAGTAGAAGTGCTCGTAAACAATGCGGGCGTTTTTTTCTTCAACGACCTTGTAAATACAAGCGAAAACCGAGTAAACTTAATGCTCCACTTACATATTCGCACCGTAACGAATATGTGCCGACTTTTTGCTACCGATATGAAAGAGCGTGGACACGGTCATATCCTGAATATGAGTTCGATGAGTGCGTGGATGGCAATGCCTGGCATACAATGTTACAATGCCACAAAAGCATACATTTTGAATTTCAGTCGCTCGATGTGGTACGAGTTAAAACCTTTCGGTGTAACCGTAACTGCCATTTGTCCTGGCGCAGTAGATACAGGACTTTACGGACTTGCACCTAACTTACGCAAATTGGCAGTTGCCATACACGTATCAATGCCACCAGAAAAATTGGTGCGCATAGCGCTCAAAAAAATGTTCAAAGGCAAAAAGCAATCGATGCCCGGAACAATTAACATTTTCTTTGTTCCACTCATCAAACACCTACCAGATTGGGTTGTTTTCTTCGCAATGAAACGCATTAAATGCTTTCAGAAATAAAACTAAAATTAACCATTCTTAATTCAAAATTCTTAATTAGAATGTATCTCGTAACAGGTGCCAATGGCGGAATAGGAACAGAAATTACAAGAAAACTTTTGCAACAAGACAAAAGCGTGCTGATGGCTTGCCGAAATTTAACGAAAGCAATGCCCATTTTCGAACAACTGAAGTCCGAATTTCCGTCGGCAGAACTGCAACTTTGGCAATTGGACTTGGGCAATCTTACATCTATCGAAACATTTGCAGCGAAAGCGAAAACTGAAAATCTGAAAATTGAGGCACTCATCAACAACGCGGGCGTTATGAGCAAACATTACACCGAAACAACCGACGGTTTTGAAATGACAATGGGCGTAAATTTCCTTGGCGTTTACACTTTTACCCGAAAAATGATTCCGTTTCTTGCCGAAGGTGCTTGCGTACTCAACACCGTTTCGGTTACAACCACACTCGGCTCGGTAAAAGAAAACTTCCTTGCGAAAGGTGCAAAAAATTATTTTCGTTTGGCACGATACAGCGACTCTAAATTGGTACTTCTGCTTTTTACCATCGAATTAGAAAAACGCTTATGCGAAAAGAACATTCGTGTTTGTGGCATCGACCCTGGCGTAGTAAATACAGGTATGATTTCTATGCAACGATGGTTCGACCCCATTACCGACATAGTTTTTCGTCCTTTCATCAAACGACCCGAAGATGCCGCAGAAGTTACTATGCGTGCGTTGAAATCTAGTCTATCAGGCAGAATATTTCGAGGAACAAAAAATGTACCTTTCCCCCGATATGCAAAAAATCATAAAATGATTGAAAAAATTTGGGGCATTTCGGAGAACACCTTAATGCAAAAAAACATTACCTTTGCGGACTGATTTTTGAAAACAGATTTTTTATTCAAAATAACTTTAAAATTTTATCAAAATGAAAAAGACATTAGTTCTTGTAAGTGGTGTTGTATTCGCAGCACTTATGGCTGTATCTTGCGGAAGCAAACAAGCAGCAAACGAGGAAGTAGCAGACAGCACAGTTGTTGAAGAAGAAGTTGCAACAGAAGAAGTTGTAGCAGTAGAACCAGCTGAAGTTGTTGTTGACGAGGCAGCAATGCTTTCTGCAGCACAAAAAGCAGGTTTGGCAAAATGTAATTGCTACAATGCTGAAACAAAATCTATCAACGATGATTGCGTTGACGCTATTTTCGCTGGCATTGATGCTTCTTACAAAGACAACCAAAAGTTCATCGACGAAATGAACAAAACTTACAACGATTGCGTAAAAGAAAAAGTTGAAGCAGCAGCTAAAGACGCAGCAAAAGCAGGTGCATCAAAAGCAGCTGACGCTCTTTCTAAAAAATTGTCAAAATAATCGGTCATAACAAACCGATTCGAACGAAAAGCGTGTCCTACTTGGGATACGCTTTTTTTGTGTCTTTAAAACTCACGCTTTATCTTTTTCTTTTTCTCGTTTCTTATTTCTTGATTCTTATTTCTTGATTCTTATTTCTTTTTGTTACATTTGTAGATAACTTAAAAACTAATTTTTACACATATCACTATGGCAGAATTTCATTACCAGCCAATGTTCCCTCTTGGCAAAGACGAAACAGAGTACTATTTACTCACAAAAGATTATGTTTCGGTTTCTGAATTTGAAGGAAAACCTATTTTGAAAGTAGAAAAAGAAGGTTTAACAAAAATGGCGAATGCCGCTTTTCGTGATGTATCTTTCCTTCTTCGCCGTTCGCACAACGAGCAAGTAGCAAAAATACTGAACGACCCCGAAGCAAGCGACAACGATAAATATGTGGCACTCACTTTCCTACGCAATGCCGAAGTGGCAGCCAAAGGAAAACTACCTTTGTGCCAAGATACGGGTACTGCCATCATTCACGGTGAAAAAGGTCAACAAGTTTGGACAGGTTTCTGCGACGAAGAAGCACTTTCTTTGGGCGTTTTCAAAACCTACACCGAAGAAAATTTGCGTTATTCGCAAAATGCACCACTTAATATGTACGACGAGGTGAATACAAAATGCAACCTCCCAGCACAAATCGATTTGGAAGCAACCGAAGGTATGGAATATCGCTTTCTTTGCGTTACAAAAGGTGGTGGTTCTGCCAACAAAACATATCTCTATCAAGAAACAAAAGCACGCATACAAAACCCCGATACTTTGATTCCTTTTTTGGTAGAAAAAATGAAATCGCTCGGTACTGCTGCGTGTCCTCCGTACCACATTGCCATCG
>DCHK01000028.1:27223-38035 GCA_002315615.1 Bacteroidales bacterium UBA1754
AATAGGTGGAACTTCTGCCGAAAAAAATCTTCTGACGGTGAAATTGGCTTCTACTCATTATTATGATTCTTTGCCAACTTCTGGCAACGAATACGGACGTGCGTTTCGCGATGTAGAATTGGAAAAACGTTTGCTCGAAGAGGCACATAATATCGGTCTTGGCGCTCAGTTTGGTGGTAAATATATGGCACACGATGTTCGCGTAGTACGTTTGCCACGCCACGGCGCAAGTTGTCCTATCGGTCTTGGCGTAAGTTGCTCTGCCGACCGCAACATTAAATGTAAAATCAACAAAGATGGTATTTGGATTGAGAAAATGGATGACAATCCTGGAAGTTTGATTCCTGCATCGTTGCGCGAAGCGGGCGAAGGTGATGCTGTAAAAATCAACCTCAACCAACCAATGGCAAATATCCTCAAAGAATTGAGCAAATATCCCGTTGCCACTCGTTTGAGTTTGAACGGAACAATCATTGTAGGACGCGATATTGCACACGCAAAAATCAAAGCACGCCTCGATGCTGGCGAACCAATGCCTGAATATCTTAAAAATCACCCTATTTACTATGCTGGTCCTGCCAAAACTCCTGCAGGAATGGCTTGCGGTTCGATGGGACCAACTACCGCTGGTCGTATGGACCCATACGTCGATGAATTTCAAGACCACGGAGGCAGTATGATTATGTTGGCAAAAGGCAATCGCAGTCAGGCAGTTACCGACGCTTGTCAAAAACACGGAGGTTTCTACCTTGGTTCTATTGGTGGTCCTGCTGCTATTCTTGCTCAAAACAACATCAAGAGCATCGAATGCGTGGAATATCCAGAACTTGGTATGGAAGCCATTTGGAAAATTGAAGTGGAAGATTTCCCTGCTTTCATTCTTGTCGATGACAAAGGAAACGACTTCTTCAAACAACTAAAACCAAGAAATTGTAATTGCAAATAAAATTTTATTAAGATGAATAATTATTTTGATTTTACTGGTCGCGTAGCACTCGTTACAGGTTGCTCTACAGGACTCGGAGTTCAAATGGCTCGCGCACTTGCAAGCCAAGGTTGCAACATCATTCCTATCGCACGACGAATGGAAAAACTTGAAGAAGTTGCAGCCGACATTCGCAAAGAATTCGGTGTGGAAGTTTTGCCTATCCGTTGCGACATTACGGATACAGAAACAGTCAATGCAACAGTGAAACAAGCACTCGACCATTTCGGACACATTGATATACTTATCAATAATGCGGGAACAGGTGCTGTTGCGCCAGCCGAAGACATCACCGACGAACAGTTCGCCAACGAAATGAACATCGACCTTTTCGGTTCGTTCAAAGTAGCACGTGCAGTTGCAAAACAAGCAATGATTCCAGCCAAATACGGACGTATTATCAACATTGCGTCAATGTACGGACTTGTAGGTAACAAAATAGCACCTGCGTCTCCATATCACGCAGCCAAAGGTGGCGTAGTGAATATGACACGCGCATTAGCGTCAGAATGGGGTAAATACGGCATCACAGTCAATGCCATCTGCCCAGGATATTTTGTTACACCACTGACAAAAGAAACTCTTGATAGTCAATGGTTTCAAGATTATGCAAAAGGTGCAATCCCAATGGAACGCTACGGCAACGAAGGCGAGTTAGACTCTGCTACTTTGTTCCTTTCGAGCCAAGCATCATCGTACGTTACAGGCGTTATGCTTCCTGTCGATGGTGGTTACACTTGTATGTAATATCTCGGTAAATATGATAAAAGTCCGTTAGCGAATGTTAGCGGACTTTTTTATGCTATTTTTCGTAAAAAAACATTACCTTTGTGTGCAAAGAAAATGAGCGGGATGTAGCTCAGCCCGGTTAGAGTACACGTCTGGGGGGCGTGTGGTCGCAAGTTCGAATCTTGTCATCCCGACAATTTTTATTTGTTGTTTTTGTCCAAACAAAGGAAAATAAACAACAATATGGTGAAACTCCACAACGAAGAACCGCCATAACTGAAAAATGGCAACGGAATACCAATGACCGGCATCAAACCAATCACCATTCCAATGTTTATCAGCAAATGGAAAAAGAATATACACGCCACACAATAGCCGTAAATTCGACTAAATTCCGTTTTCTGATGCTCAGCAAGATACAATATCCTATAAATGAGTGCCAAATATAACAGCACTACACTCAACGCACCAAGAAAGCCAAATTCTTCGCACACCGTACAGAAAATAAAATCGGTATGTTGCTCGGGCACGTAACGAAGTTTTGTTTGCGTACCATTCAAAAAACCCTTACCAAAAAATCCACCCGAGCCAATAGCAATTTTCGATTGATTTACGTTATATCCAGCACCGTATGGGTCGTCTTCTATACCAAGCGTTACCTTTATACGCATTTGCTGGTGTGGTTGCAAAATCTCGGTAAAAATATGATTCACCGAGAAACTGTATGCAACAGAAAAAATCAAAATACCCGAAATGAGCAAGTGAATTTTTCGCTTTGCCATATACAACAAAAAGCATCCCAAATGAAACAACGCACCTGCACCAATCAAAAACATCAAAGCATACTCGTAGTTGATGTGGTACCACTCAAATTGATTGAATACCCACACTAAAAACATCACGACAAATTCGCACAAAAACATAATGCGCCACATCCGTTTGTTCGGTTCTTTCAGCATAGTCATTACCACCTCTGCCACAATTATCGCACCGTATGCCAACACGTTTCCAAGTTGCTCGCCCGAGTCGAAAGAAACCGACGCATTTCGCAAAATAAGAATAAAGAGAAATATCACCCAACAAAATAAGAAAAGGAAGAAATCGGGCAATCCCTCACGATAAAACACTAAAATGAAAATGCTATAAACCAATGCAGAACCTGTCTCATTTTGTAACAAAATGCAAACAACTGGCAGAAATAATATAAAGCACACCATTGAGAAGTGCTTCAGTTTCAAAATATTGAAATCGTAACGACTCATATAGCGTGCCAATGCTAAAGCCGTGGCAAATTTAGCAAATTCGGCAGGCTGAAGACTCACTGGACCCAATACCAACCACGAACGCGAACCTTTTATCTCGGTAGCCACGGCTATGGTTACCACCAACAATGCCACGGCACACGCATAGATGAAATAGGAAAACACCAAAAATATTTTGGCATCTATTTTAAGCATTGCAAAGGCTATGGCAGAGGCACAACCTATCCAAACCAACTGTTTGCCATAAAACTGGGAAAATGAAAATATATCGGTAAAAGACGACACATTACCACACGCACCTATAATGCTCACTTCGCCCATCAACACCAAAAGCGCATAGAGCAAAATGGCAATCCAATCGGCCGATTTCCTCGTTTCACTCAGATTGTAGTACAGCATCGTTGATAAATTTTGCGTTTACTATTTTTTCTTCAATATAAGCCCTATTCGGAGCGATTTCGCGCTTCAAATACATTTCGGTCATCAAACTTGCTATTGGCCAAGCCCAAGTAGCACCGAAACCACAGTTCTCTACTATCACAGCAATGGCAATTTTCGGGTCGTCTTTGGGCGCAAAACCCATAAAAAGCGAGTGGTCTTTTCCGTGACTGTTTTGCGTTGTTCCCGTTTTTCCACAAATAGGAATATCGGGAATTTTGTACCATCTGCAACTGCCAATGTCTGTAACTTGCCACATACCTTGCACCACTCCATCGAAATATTTGGCATCAACTTTAGTATAAATTTTCTCGCCAAAATCGGCAGTACGTGCTAAGTGTGGCGTAATGTAATAACCGTGATTGGCTATAATTGCACCCAAATTTGCCAACTGTAATGGCGTTACCAAAATCTCGCCCTGACCAATTGCCAACGAACGAATAGTGATGGCACGCCAACCCGTTTCGCCAAAAACTTTATTGAAATATTTTTCCGTCGGGATGTTTCCACGACGTTGTTCGTTCACATCGCTATCTTCAAATTTTCCACCATAACCAAAACTCAAAACATAGTCGCGCCAAGTGTTGTATGTTTTCTTAAACGTAACATTCTTTGCTCCGTAGCCATCTTTTTCGAGTGTTGTTCTGAATGTGTTCCAAAAATACGGGTTACAACTCTGCTCTATCGCTCCAAGGAAACTTACGGGCGAACCGTGCGAGTGTGTACACTTTATCGGGTGCGAGCCTTTTCCACTACAAGGGAAATAAGTACTTTGCGTAATTCCACCCATCTGTTGACACACCAATGCTTGCAATGTTTTGAAAGTAGAACCTGGCGAATATTCTGCCGAAGTAGCACGGTTGAGCAAAGGTTTTTCTTTGTCGTTTACCAACATTTTGTAGTTTTTGGAGCGTTCGCGTCCTACCAACAAAGCGGGGTCGAAACTCGGAGCACTTATCATTGCCAATATCTCGCCTGTTTTTGGTTCTATTGCCACAATGCCGCCTCGTTTTCCTGCCATCAGTTTTTCGCCGTATTCTTGTAGCAAAAGGTCAATGCCAAGTGTCAAATCTTCGCCTGCCTTTGCTGTTACGTCATATTCTCCGTTACGAAAATGTTCTTGTATTCGTCCACGAAAATCGCGCAAATAAATGGTAACGCCTTTCTCGCCTCGAAGCGTTTTTTCATAGTATTTTTCAATACCACTTTTGCCCATAAAGTCGCCACTCGAGTAGTACGGATCGTTGTCAATATCGGTTTGAGACACCTCGCCAATTGAGCCTAAGAAATGAGCGCCCGATTTTGTAGAATATTCTCTAAGCGTGTGGCTACGAAGTTCAAATCCTGGGAATTTGTGCAGTTTTTCTTGCAACATTCCATTTTCCTTTACCGAAAGTTGCGTAATAAGTACTTGCGGTGTATAAGGCGAATAACCTTTGTTTTTCTTGCGGTCTTTAATATCGGCAAAACGCTCACGCAATTGCTCGAGGGTGATGTTAATCGTTTGGCAGAAGTCAAGAGAATCGAATGGCGTAACGTCTTTCATCGTAACCAGCACATCGTAGGCCGCACGGTTATACACTATCAAATTGCCGTTTCTGTCGGAAATGTTGCCACGCGTAGGGAAATCTACTTTTTTCAGCAACGAGTTATTTTCCGAAACCGTCAAGTATTTATCGTGATTTACTATCTGAAGCAAGAACAACTGAATAACGTATGCAAAAGCAACCAGTGCCATCAAAACACCGATTACATATTTCCTGTTAAGGTATTTTTCGCCGTTGTTTTTCAATTATTTATCTCGATTTTTTGAACATCTCAATTCCTAATATCAACAAAATTGTAAAGATGGAACTATACAATATTCTGAAAAATAGGAACCAAAAACTGCCAAACGAAAGCGTGTCAATTATAAACAATGCTATATGATGAACAAGCGTCATTGCCACCACATATTTTACAAACGAACTTGTGCCAATGGAACGCACATTCACTTCGCCAAGATTTTTCAATGTGTCGGCACTGCAAAAAAACTTAATAATGATAGGTCGCAAAAATGCTATCAGCACACAAGCAAAAGCGTGCATTCCAATTGTATTTGAAAAAATATCTACACTTAGTCCGAGCAAAAATGCCAATAACATTGACCACTCCACTTTTACGCTCATCGGCAATGTAATAATGAACAATATGTAGAGATACGGATTCACGTAACCCGAAAATTGTATATTGTTCAGTACGAAAACCTGAATCAATACAAGCAATATAAAACTAAATATGTATTTCAATACTTGCATATCTCTCTTACTGTATTGTATCTTGCATTGTTTTGTATTCGTCTCGATGCTTGAAATCGAGCACTTTTACGTGCGAAATAGTTTTGAAATTCGTAAAAAGTCTCACGTCAATATCGTGATAACTGTTGGTTTTATCTTTCTCGTGATGTTCTATCACACCAACCGGTATGTTTCTTGGGAATATTGATGAAAATCCACTCGTCACCACCGTATCGCCATCTGCCACTTCCAAATGTGCTGAAATGTCTTCGAGTTTCGCTGTCGTAATATCATCACCATCCCACACAAGTGAGCCTACATATTCGCTTTTTTGCAAAAGGCAACTCACTTTTATTTGCGGATTCAGTAACGAAATAACTACTGAAAAATGGTCGGAAACAGCACAAACAATTCCTGCTACGCCGTCGGTTGTCAGTACACCCATATCTACGGCTATGCCGTCTTTGCTACCTTTATTTAGTGTCATAAAGTTTCGCAACTTGTTGGTGTTGTTGTCAATTACTTTGGCAGGAATAAGCGTATAGTCTTTGTCGGGCAAAATAGAATCGAGCAACGTATCTTTTACCGACAATTCTTTTTTGTCCAAAAGGCTTTGATACATCAGTATTTCACGACGTAAATCGGCATTTTCTTGAGACAAGAGGTCGTTTTGATGTTGCAACCCAAAATAATTCGTCACATTGCTTACCTTTTCGTAAAACGAGCCAGAAATAGCATTCGCCGACGAAAGCATCACACTGCTTGGATACTCATTGTATTTGGAAACCAGTATCAAACTCAAAATTTCCAAAAACAAGAATATGAAAACATACAAATTCTTTACTATGAACGCAATAAGTTTCTGCAACGCTACGTAAAATTAAAGCAACCAAATAGGTATTATTAAAACAAATAAAGAATTAAGAAAATCAAATATGTAATCTCCTTAATTCTTAATTCTAATTTCTAATTCCTCACTACTAATTCCTAATTAGATATTATCTCATCAAGAACGAGAAGTTTGCGGCGTTCTTCAATGCTATACCCGTACCACGAGCCACTGCACGAAGTGGGTCTTCAGCCACGTGAAACGGAATGTTTATCTTGTCGTACAAACGTTTGTCAAGTCCACGAAGCAAAGCACCACCACCAGACAAGTAAATACCTTTTTTCACAATATCGCTGTACAATTCCGAAGGCGTATTTTCCAATGCACTCAAAACCGCATTCTCAATCTTCATAATAGTTTTATCAAGGCAATGTGCAATTTCTTGATAAGAAACAGGAATTTCCATTGGCAATGCTGTCATTCGGTTAGGACCGTGAACAATGTAATCTTCTGGTGCGTCTTCCAAATCGGTCAATGCAGCACCCACGTTTATCTTAATTCTTTCGGCTGTAGGCTCGCTGATGCGCATATTGTGCATACGACCCATATAATCGATAATGTCTTCGTTGAAAATGTCGCCTGCCACATTGATAGATTTATTTGTAACAATGCCCCCCAAAGAAATGACAGCAATTTCGGTAGTACCACCACCTATGTCCACAATCATACAACCTTCTGGTGCTTCCACATCGATACCTATACCAAGTGCAGCAGCCATTGGTTCGTAAATCATATATACATCTCGACCACCAGCGTGTTCCGAAGAGTCGCGCACGGCACGAATCTCCACCTCGGTACTGCCCGATGGAATGCAAACTACCATTTTCAATGTTGGTGTGAACCATTTATTGTGCGATGGCAACATTTTGATAAACTCACGAATCATTGCTTCGCAAGCACCGAAATCGGCTATCACACCATCGCGCAACGGACGTACAGTACGTATTCCTTCGCTTTCACGACCACGCATCATTGCCGCTTTTTTTCCTACCGCTTTTACTTTGCCTTCGTGCTGGTTGAGTGCAACTACCGAAGGCTCGTCGAGCACCACTTTATCGCCTTGAATTATGATGGTATTGGCTGTTCCCAAGTCAATAGCAATCTCCTCTGTAAATGAAAATAATCCCATACTTTCTAATTTTGAATTTTTAATTATGAATTAAGAATTTATTGACTTATAATTCAAAATTCTTCATTCATAATTCATAATTGTCTTATTGTGTTTAATGTTTAAAATGTCTTCTGCCGGTGAATACCATTGCAATGCCAAACTCGTTGCAGGCTTCTATAACTTCTTCGTCGCGAATGCTGCCACCTGGTTGAACAATGTATTTTATTCCAAATTCGTTGCACGCTTCCACACTATCTTTGAATGGGAAGAATGCGTCAGAAATCAAAACCGATTCGCTTATTTCGCATCCTTGTTTCAAGTTGAAACGAGGAATTGTAAGGCGTTGCAAACTATCAATGCGGTTTGGTTGTCCCATACCAGCACCAGTCAACCAATAAGAGCCATCGGCATATTGCGAAACGAGTGCCATCGAATTGCTCTTAAGGTATTTGCACGCTTGTGTTCCGAATTTTGCCAAGTCGATTTGCTTTTCGGTGAAAGTGCATTTCGTCATTGGTTTGTATTCTGTATCCATTCCTTCGTCTTCGTCTTGCACAAGCAAACCACCATTTACCGAACGATACATTTTCTCGCCCGTAATTGTAGGTTTGATTGGTGTTACAAGCACACGCAAATTTTTCTTCTTTGCCAAAACTTCTTTTGCTTCGGCAGAGTATGAAGGCGCAATAATGATTTCGATAAATTTACCAGCAAACCATTCAGCAATTTCTTTGTCAACTTCGCAAGTGAAACATACAATTCCGCCGTAAGCACTCACAGGGTCGCCCGCCCAAGCGAGTTCCAACGCTTTCATTGGAGTTTCTGCAACTGCCAAACCACAAGGATTGAGGTGTTTCACTACCGAAACAGCCACTTTGTTTTTGATGGTCGTAACGGCATTGTAGGCATCGCTTGCAGCCTTCCAAGCAGCATCGGCATCAAGCATATTGTTGTAAGAAATTTCCTTTCCTTGCAAACAAGGCGAACCAGCCAAAGTGTGTTCCAATTTTGTATTGGCAAATGGATAGAAAACTGCTTTTTGATGAGGATTTTCGCCATAACGGAGAACTTTACCATTTGTCAAACTAATTTTTTCGGCACTTTCGTCGCCAGCATTAAAGTAGTTGAAAATAGCAGAATCGTAATGCGACGAAACATTGAACGCTTCTTTTGCAAACCAACGGCGTTCAGCCAAAGTAGTTTCGGCACCTTTTTCGTTCAAGATATTGAACAAAGGTTCGTATTGGTCTTGAGATGCAACGATTACAGTATCGTTAAAGTTTTTTGCAGTAGCACGAATAAGCGAAATGCCACCTATATCAATTTTTTCGATAATATCTGCTTCAGAAGCACCCGAAGCAACTGTTTTTTCAAATGGGTACAAATCAACTATCACCAAGTCGATTTCAGGTATTTCGTATTGTTTCATTTGGTCGCAGTCGCCTTCGTTATCACGACGACCAAGAATGCCACCAAAAATTTTAGGATGCAATGTTTTCACACGACCACCTAAAATTGACGGATAGCCTGTTAAATTTTCTACTGCCTCGCAAGGTACATTCAAACTTTCGATGAACTTTTGTGTACCACCAGTCGAAATAAGTTTTACGCCTTCAGCATTGAGTTTTAGAATAATTTTGTCGAGATTTTCTTTGTTGAAAACCGAAACCAAAGCGGTTTTAATCTTTTTAATATCAGCCATTTTTTCGAAATTGTACATTTTTGCAAAAGTAATATTTTTTTTCCAAAAATTTAATTGTAAAATCGTTTAATATAAACAAAAAAATTCACATCATTTTTTCAATAAAAAATGTCGCATTGTAAGTGATTGTTGATTTGTTTATTTGATGATTTTGTCTAAAGTCTTTTCTCTATATATACTTTATGCTATTCACTTTTCTACATCTCTTTTTGCACATAATAAAAAAAATAAATAACTTTACGAAAAATATCGTAACGAAAAATATCGTAATATGGAAAACCCTTTTAAATTCGGCACAATAGTGGATGGAAAATACTTCACCGACCGCACAGAAGAAGTGGCATACATCAAACAATTTATAGATAGTCCAAACCACTTGATACTAATAAGTCCTCGGCGTTTTGGCAAAAGTAGCGTCGTAATGCGAGCTATTAAACAAACCCAACGACAATATATCAGTTTGAACCTGCAAAACATCACTTCTATTGCTGATTTTTCAGCAAAATTACTGCGAGAATTCTTCAAAATACATCCTTTGGAAAAGGTTAGACAACTAATTACGCATTTCCGCATTATTCCCACATTAAACACCAATGCCATAACAGGTGCTATTGAGGTTGCTTTCCAACCAAGTTCTTCACCAATTGACCCGTTAGAAGATGTTATGAACTTGATAGACACCGCTT
This sequence comes from Bacteroidales bacterium UBA1754, assembly GCA_002315615.1. Classification (GTDB taxonomy): domain Bacteria; phylum Bacteroidota; class Bacteroidia; order Bacteroidales; family Paludibacteraceae; genus UBA1754. The sequence continues at coordinate 37,302 of DCHK01000028.1, forward strand.
CTACACCTGAAAATAGAATAGTATTGATACTCGATGAATTTCAAGAAATAGCAGACATCTCAAATTCTCTGCCAAAACAACTTCGCTCTATAATGCAGCAACAACAAAACATAAACTATATCTTGTTGGGTAGTCAAGAGTCAATGATGACTGAAATTTTTGAGAAAAAGAAATCTCCATTTTACCATTTCGGGCAATTGATGAGGTTGAACAAAATTCCTCGAAACGATTTCGCAAATTATTTGTCGGAAAGACTAAAGGACTGTTGCCCCGAAAAATTTAACGAGATAGCAGAGAGTATATTAAAATACACCGATTGCCACCCTTATTACACACAACAGTTAGCGGCAACAGTTTGGCAAACACTTATTATGCAGCCCGAAACCGAAGATGTACTACCTATAGCCATACAACAGATTATCGACACTCACAACCTCGATTACGAGCGATTGTGGATTAACTTTAACAGAACTAACAAATTCATTTTACAACGATTAGCGCTTAATTTAACTTTACAAGCAGCAGAATTACCGACAAGCACAATTTATAGCGCACTCAAAAACTTACAAAAAAAAGGCGTTGTAATCTACTCAACCCATTACGAAATAGAAGATCCTTTCTTTAGAGAATGGATAGCACAAAGAGCGTAATACAAGAGTAAACCTTTGATATCAATGCGTCACATTATCATAAGCGCCGAAGAAGAATTTCCTGACTTCGTCAATGCGTCACCC
>DCHK01000002.1 GCA_002315615.1 Bacteroidales bacterium UBA1754
CGAGTTCGAATCTCGTCGCTTCCGCAAAAATGCAAATCTTCACCAAGGTTTGCATTTTTTTTTGTTTAAGTACATTTTTTTCGTAAAATATCTTTATATTTGAAAGATATTTGGGTTTGTATGCCCCAAAGATATTGTTAGAATATTATATAATTGATTGAATTTTAACTATTTAATACTTTTTATTTATGAAAAAGAAACTACTATTATTTTTGTTTGCGATGGCAGGTGTCGGTAGTGCGTATGCAGCATCTGATATTATCGTGCCAACCGCATTAAATGATCAAGGTCGGTCGGTGGTAATCCCAGACGGAGTAAAAGATGCGACAGAATCGGCTCTTTTTGCGAAAAGTGCAAATTGGCAAGATGTTGCCATTGTTGCTGCTACTTTGCCTGAGGGATGTCCTGATAATCAAAGCGCTGATAAATGGGCTGCAGGTGCTACTCCTACAATCACCTATGATGGCACTACTACATTGGCGACAGGAACAGCCGTAGGTCGTTGGACTTCTTTCAATACTAGAGATAGTATTTATTTTTACATTGAGGTTTACAAGCAAACTCCTTCCAATCATGGTGTAAAAGATGCTTGGGCAGAAGGTTGTGATGCTCCTGCTACGTGTTTGCCTTATTATGCTGGCGATGCCGTTGAAATTTATTTGTCAACAAGCACTCGTAGTCTTTCTAAACATAAACAATATGGTATAGGATATACTGCAGATACCGAAACTGCTGCTTCAAAAAATTATGGTGGTGAAAAAATTGCTGCCAAAAGTATGGGTATAAAGACTTATACGACTGGTCTTGGTGCTAATGGTGATAAGGCTGGTTGGATTCTTGAAGTTATGATTTCTTTGGCTAATTATAGCGTGACAGAAACAAATAATAAATTGACATTAGAAGTTTCTATTGCACAAGAAGGTATTCAAAACACTCCATCTTGTGAAAGAGGAGGAACTTTTGGCCGTCGTTCTTTAGTTAACTCATTCTCTAATTCTTCTCAAAATTATGCAAATGCTGATAACTATAAAATGGCAGTTTTGGAATTTACAGAAACTAAATCTGATCCAGTTGACGTTTATGCTACTTGTAACGATATTATAATTGACGGAAATGCGAATGATGCAATTTGGAATTCTGCTAAATTTGCTCCAAAGTTTGTTATTACAGCGCAAGATAGTACAATGGCAAGTCGCTATACTAATGAGGGCAACCCACTTGGAGAAATACAGACAAATGACAATAACTGTCTTAATGGTCAACAGTTGGCTCCAGGTTGCGAAGGAAACCTTAAACGAAATGACAAAATTGCAGAATGGCAAGTTGTAAAAAAAGGAATAAACGAGGGTGCCGATGTAGACTCTGTATATTTCTTGGTGAAAGTGTACGACAACGATCCATTCCTCGATCCTCAAAATTCTTGGATTTCTGATGCTATTGAACTTTACCTTTTGGTAGAAGAGGGCGGTAAACAAAAAATCAACCAATATTTTATTCGTTATAATGAATTGACAGCCGTAGGTCATTATGGAAGCTACGATAAGATAGTGAATTTGAAACAGTCCGAAGGACAAGGTTATTGGATGGTAGAATTCGTTATAGCTTCTAATGCCGATAGCAAATTAGTTGGACTTGATGAAACAACTCCAAATATTAAAGCGGAATTGGCTATAGATATGGTAACTGGTGGTTGTGGTTGTCGTTTAGGTCAAATCTTTACTTGGCAACGTTGGGAGTATAATTGGAGCACTATGTTGCAAGACGAGGCTGCTCAACAAGCTGCAATTGCAAAAATGCAAAAATTGGTTATCAATAATGCACCTAAAACAGAATCTTTGCTCGATCGATGCGGTTACACTGTTAGTGCCGAAGGTATGACAATTGCAAAAGTTGAGCAAGCAGATGTAACAGGTGCTTGGGTTGAGGCTACAAAAGAAGGCGACCTTTATGTCCCAACATACAATACTAAATATCGTGCAATAGATGCCGACGGCATTGTGGCTTGTACATCTTATGGTGTTGATAGCATTTACAAACCTTCGTTTACTGTAACACCAGAAGATATTGCTCCTATTGCAATAGGCTCTTCTGTAAAACTTGTTGCAACTGCTTCAGAAGAGACTGAATCTTATGAACCAGAGTGGTCTTGGAAATTAAATGGTGCAGATTTATTGAAAGAGAAAGATAAACTTGTATCAGAGTATAATTTCAAAGGTGAAACTGCAGGCGAAAATGTTTTTGATATTTCATTATCTACATATCAAGGATGTTCAGAAACTTTGCAACGTACTATAGTAGTAAAAGCGGATAAAATTTCTATCCCTACTGCAATAAATTTGGATATAGAAGAATATAGTATTTTTAAACCATACGATGATAACAATAATGGTCAATATGGAAAACCAACAAATGTTGAACTCCACATTTTCAATCGTATGGGTGTTGAAATTTATGATTGGGAAGGTGCTTACGATGATGCTAAATGGTGGAATGGTTGCTGGAACAACAATACAAGCAAACCAGTCGATCCAGGTGTTTATTTCTATGTGTTGAAACTTGACGATGAAACTGCTCGTGGTGCAATCGAAGTCATCAAACGCAAATAACTAACAGATAAAAAATCAATGAAAATGAAAAAGATATTTTTAGAAATTGTGGCATTGGCAATGGCAACTTCGGTTTTTGCCATTGGACCAAAATATGATGCGAATTTGTACGAAGCGCTTCCTGTAAAGATAAATTTGAATTCTGATGAATTTGGACTTTCTGCTTTCAGAAACAATTCGCTGGTTTATTTCCGTACAGATACCACTTCAAAAAACGGATTGGAAAATGTCGAGATTTTGAAAACTGCAATTCTTCCTTCGGGCGAACTTTCAGAACCTGTTGCTTGCGACGAGTTGAATGGTCTTGGCATTTGTGGTAGTTTTGCATACGACAAAAATGCAGACAAAATCTATTATGCTCGTTACAACAAGTTGAAAAAAGTTTATCAACTTTACGAAAGTACTTATGCTGACGGTCAATGGAGTGCGCCTCAAATCGTGTTCATCAAAAATCTTACCCCAACTCGTATGGGAATGATTGCTATCGAAAATGCAAGTTGGGATTATTTGGATGCAGGTGCTTCAATCGTTCAACCAGTTTTGGCTAACGAAGGAAATCGTTTGTATTTTGCTTCTAATCTTAAAAAAGGTTCAAAAGGAAAAACTGATATTTGGTACATCGAAAAAGAAGGCGAAGATTGGGGCGAACCTATAAATCTTGGCGACTCAATCAATACAAAAGGTAAAGAACAATATCCATTTGTATTGGGCGATTCTATTCTTTATTATGCTACTACAGGCGATAACGACGAAGGTGGGTTCGACTTGCGTGTGGCTCGATTGACTCCAAAAGAAGCAATCGATACAACAACTAACGAAACCTATTCGTATCGTGAATCAGAATCTTTGGGCGAATTGTTCAATACTTCAAACAATGATTTCAACTTGGTAAATTGTGCTGACGAAGTTTATTTCATTTCTCAAAGAATTGATGAACAAAAAGAAGATATTGTTCATTTGTTTGCTTTGCCACAACCAGAGGAAATTACATTTGCATCAATAGAACCTGTTGTTGCACCTCAAGTTGAAACTGAACCTCCATTCAAATATGTTCTCTTCCACTTTGATTTCGACAAATCAAATATGCAGAAAGATACTGATGCTGACATTGAATTGTTGTTCAATCAAATGCAAATGTTCCCCGATCGTCGTTTCGTAATTGCTGGTCATACCGACGAACGCGGAACTGAAAAGTACAACGAAAAATTGTCATTGCGTCGTGCAACTACGGTTAGAGACGTTTTGGTTAAAAAAGGTATTGACAAAAACAAGTTAGTTGTAAAAGCCTATGGCGAAAGTCAACTTGTTGTGCCAAATGCTCAAACAGAAGAGGAACACGCACAAAACCGTCGTGTAGAAGTTAATTTTTATAGTGAACAACAATCTAACGAGAAATAATTATGAAAAAAATAATATTATCAATATTGCTTTTGACAAGTGCGTTTGCTTACGCACAAAGCGATTTTATGCTCACAGAACAATGGTTCTCGCGTGTCAATAAAAACCCTGCCGCTACTGGTAATACCGACGATATTAACTTGTTCTATATGAACCGTCAGCAATGGGTTGGATATAAAGATGCTCCATCTACTAACTTGCTTAATGCGCATACTTTCTTCGAGGGTATCAGTTCTGGTCTTGGACTTACTTTCTCGTTCGACCGTCCTGGTGGTGTGTCAGCAGGTAGAAATATCAATGCTAAATTGGCGTACGCTTATCATTTGAATATTTCAAATAATATGTTGTTGTCTTTTGGTGTGTCTGCGGGTATTGTCAACAAATACTTCGACCCAAGTAAGTTGACTTACAACGATGGTAAATCGTTGAGTGAATATAACTATACTGAGGCAGAAAGTGCTACCGATTTCGATATGGATTTGGGTATTGAGTATTCTATGCCTTACGTAATGGCTGGCGTTTCTTGCACTCACGTAACAGCTAAAAAACACGCCGATTTGGAAACTCAAAATGATTTCCCACGTTCTGTTTATGCTTATGTTCGTGGTAATATTCCTTTGTGCCAAAAATTTGACTTGGCTCCAGCATTCGTTTATACAAATTCAAAATACTTGAATTGCTACGAATTGAATGTTACTGCTTTCTATCAAAAATTGTATTGGTTAGGTGTCGGCTATCGTTTGAATGCTAATACTTTCAATGCGATGATTGGTGCTCAATGGAAATTCTTGCGTATAGGTTATAGCTACGATTTGGCTTGTGGTGAACTTGGAAACCTAAAACGTAGCACTCACGAAATTATGCTTTCGTTGAACATTAACAAGAAACAAAAAGATCATTCTAAAACTAAATTCGTGCGCTTTATGTAATAAGCGACAACGAATAGTACAAAAGAAGGGTTGCTCACATCGGGCAACCCTTCTTTCGTATTAAGAAACCAAAATTTTTTTTATCTTTTATCTCGTATCTCGCTTCTTATAATATCAATTTCAGTTTATCTATTGCGCGTTTAGTTTTTTCGCGTGCGGCATCTGTATTTTCTGCTCTCGCCAAAATTACTGCCATACGTCTATGACCATTTGTGCAAGGCTTACCAAAAAGACGTATTTGAGTATCTGTTTCTTCTAATACTTTTTCAAGGTTTTCAAACGCCAACTGTGATGTTTCGCCTTCTACTACTACTGCGCGCGAAGCACTTGCTCCGTGAAATGCGATGTTTGGAATAGGCAAACCAAGTATTGCTCTTGCGTGAAGTGAGAATTCTGACAAGTCTTGCGAAATAAGTGTTACCAATCCTGTGTCGTGTGGTCGTGGAGAAACTTCGCTGAAAATAACGTCATCGCCTTTGATGAAAAGTTCTACACCGAAAATACCTCTACCGCCAAGTGCATCGGTAATTTTCTTTGCAATGTCTTGTGCTTTTTTCTTGGTAATGTAGCTCATCGCTTGTGGTTGCCACGATTCGCGATAGTCGCCGTCTATTTGAATATGTCCAATTGGTTCAAGGAACGAGGTTCCGTTGCAATGGCGAACTGTGAGTTGCGTAATTTCATAATCAAAAGGAATAAATTCCTCAATAATTACTTTGCCTGCTCCTGCACGACCACCTTCTTGTGCTATTTTCCAACATTTTTCAATGTCTTCCTCTTTTTTGCACATACTTTGTCCGTGGCCAGAAGAACTCATAATGGGTTTGATGACGCAAGGAATACCGATTTTTTTAATACCTTCTTTGAATTCGTCAAATGTTGCGGCAAAAACATATTTCGATGTAGGCAAACCAAGTTCTTCTGCAGCAAGTCTTCTAATTCCTTCGCGATTCATTGTAAGTAATGCTGCCTTTGCAGTAGGAATTACATTGTAACCTTCTTTCTCCAATTCTACTAATGTAGGTGTAGCTATGGCTTCAATTTCAGGCACAATGTAGTCTGGCTTTTCTTTTTCGATAATCTCGCGTAGTTTTTTGCCATCAAGCATCGAAAGTGTGTACGAACGGTCGGCTACTTGCATAGCAGGAGCATTTTCGTAGCGGTCAAGTGCTATTACTTCAATGCCGTAGCGTTGCAATTCTATAACAACTTCTTTTCCTAATTCTCCCGAGCCGCAGAGCAAAACCTTTGTTGCTGTGGGCGAAAATGGAGTTCCAATTTTTGTCATATATACATTATTTATAAGTTTATTATGTCGTAACAAATGTAAAAACACTTTTGAACTTTAGCAAATTTTTGTTGTTATTAGTAATGTGTTTTGGCGTGGTTGAATTTGTTTTTTAGTAAACGTGTTCAAACATAAACTGAAAAATTAAATTTCCTTTGTTTTTCAAAAATATTGTTTATACCTTTAACCGATTTTTTCGCAAAAAAAACTTAAATCTTATATATCGTGAAAATAAAAAAACTTTTTTTAAGTGCGTTGGCACTATTGTTAGTCTCGTCTGCCTCGGCGGCGAACATAGCGAAAACTACTACTGCTCCGACTATTGACGGAACAATGGACAATTGTTATAACAATTCTACCGTTTATAAAGTAGAAAAAACAGCGGTTGGTGATGAATCTAAAGAAGTTGGTCGTTGGCGCGCAGTTTATGATAACGATTACTTCTATTTCTTTGTGGAAGTGGTAGCTTCTAATCCTTGGGGAAATACTAATCAGTGTTGGAACGGCGATGCCGTTGAATTGTATTTTAAGAATTCATCTGGCAATGCAGTGCAGTATGTGTTAGCATATAAAAGTGGTACAAATGTGACGCCAAACATTTGTAACACCTATGATAACTTGACTGCAAAAATGACTACCGTCACAACATCTTACAAGGGTACTGCTGGTTATAATGTAGAAGTAAGACTATTAAAATCTCAACTTGGTTTTGGTAGTTTGACTACCGATGGTAGTTTTTATATGGAATTAGGAGTTGATTTATCTAACTCTAGTCATACTGCTCGTGCTACGCAAGTGGCTACTTGGAATAGTTCGGATCAGCATTATCATGACACAGGTTCATATTCGCAAGTTACTTTGATTGACCCTACCAAGCCAGTGATAACTGCAGAAAATGGAAAAACAAAAGTTTGTTCTACTGGTGGTTCTTTCGTTTCTTTAAGTGTTGAGTCTGCTTTGGTAGGCGATGCTATTTCATACACTTGGAAAAAAGATGGTGCCGATTATTCTACAGGAAAAGGATTGAATTGGAATAATATTCGTCCGTCTGTCGCAGGTACATACACTTGCGTGGTCGATGTTGATGGTGTTCCTTATACATCAAATTCAATTACGGTAACTTCAGGTACCGATGTGTGTCCAGATAAAACTTTTGAGTCGTATTTGCCTATCGTTCTCGTTAATACAAATGGACAAGGTTTCCCTGGTGATTGTAAACAACAAGCGGGAATAGGACCTTCTATTAAAGATAAAAGAATTGTTGATGTAAAAATTTTGTGGAATGAAGATGGTTCACTCAATCGTGTTCAGAATACTGCAGATACTTCTGCTATCCATTATGATCGTAAAGCGATTATGAACCATCGAGGTAGTACTTCTGCCGATATGGTGAAAAAACCTTTCGCTTTCCGTACTTGTAAGAAAAATCTTGAAAATGGAGCAGCAAAAAAAGGAAATTTTGCATTGTTGAATATGCCAGAAGAAAAAGATTGGATTTTGTATGCTTCCTATGGCGATAAATCTTTGATGCGTAATAAATTGGCTATGGATTTGTATTACGCTATGGGTTATTGGCAGACCGATTTGAAATTTGTTGAGTTGTTTATTGACAATAATTATCGCGGCGTGTATTTGATGATGGAAAAAATTACGCGCGACAAGAATCGTGTGAGTGTTGCAAAAGACGAAGATACTAATACCGACCCCGCTACTTGTGGTTATATTTGGAAATTGGATAAAACCGATGGCGGAAATGCTACTTGGGCAAGAACCACTTCAAATTGTGGAGGCGATTGTGGAGTAGGAGGTTGCGGCGACCAAAGTTATTATCAGCCTCAGAGATATGAATTGGTTTATCCAGATGAAGATGCTGCAAATTATAGCGCAAAAAAAGATTATATAAAAAATGCAGTTAGCACATTCGAGAAGGCATTGAACGCTGCTTCGAGCGACAATGATTTTAATTATATCTATAACAACTACATTGATGTGATTTCTTTCGCAGATTATTTTATCATTTCAGAGTTGGCAAAATGTTCCGATGAATATCGTGTGAGTGTGTTCTTTACAAAGGATGTTGGCGGAAAGATTAGACTAACACCAATGTGGGATTACGATATGGGATTCGGAAATTCCACAACTCATGGGGCATTCGATGTAGATAAATGGCAATACAATGGCAATAGTGCTGTGAATGAGGCATATTTCCCAATTCCTTTTTGGTGGAATAAATTACGTACAAACTCTTGCTTCAATAATATAGTTCGTACACGATGGCACGAATTGCGTCAAAATGTATTATCTAATAGCGAGATAATGGTTCGCATAGATAATATGTACAACCTAATCGGTGTTGATCTAAATGGCGTTGGTGGAACAAGTCCAAGTTCTCGCAATAAGGCTCGTTGGCCTTGGGAAACTATTAATAGCTGTGGAGGTTATGACTGTCCTTGGCATATTGTTTCGTGGCCAAGTGGTTATCCATCTACAGGAAAAACTACAAGTTTGAGTAGTCAAGAAATTCCTAATATGAAAAAATGGATTGAAAATAGATTAAGTTGGCTTGATTCAAATATTGATACAAATTCTTTTGGTACACTTTTGAACGACATTTCATCTTGTGCTGGTCAGTCAGAACCAATTCCTCACTATCGTACTGCAATTGACGATGCAGAAGATGCCAACTCAGTTGAAATAGTTTCTAATGATGGTTTAATTACTATCAGTACTGCCGATGGAGATGAAATAGAAAATGTTGAAATTATTTCAGTTAATGGTTCTGTCTTGTATTCTGCCTATTCTGTTAAAAGACAAAATTTTGAGATAGAATTGCAACATAACGGAGTGGTTGTTGTGAAAGTACAAACTGCATTAACTTCAATTAGTAAGTTAGTTATACTCGATTGATAATATAAAAGTCTCAAAATGAAGCGGGTTTCTGTATTAGAAATTCGCTTCATTTTTTTTGTGAGAAAAATAAATTAAAGTATTTGGTAGTTAAAAAAATAGTCCGTACCTTTGTAGCCCAAAATAGAATATATTTTATAATTAGTAAAAAAATAAACAAAAATGCCAACAATTCAACAATTAGTTAGAAAAGG
>DCHK01000036.1:0-12926 GCA_002315615.1 Bacteroidales bacterium UBA1754
TGAAATATTTTACAATACGCTGAAATAGTGGGCGTTACAAATAAAGATTTTTTACTTTACTATTTGAATTTTCTGCCCAATGCTAATGATATTGCTGTGAAGATTGTTCCAACCACGCAATTCGTCAGTAGTACAATCGTATTTTTTTGATATTCGATAGAGCGTTTCGCCTTTTTGAACTACGTGTACAATTGTATCTGGAATAGCAATTTCTTCTTGTTCTACGTTGATTTTTTCAATATTTTCTTCTTTTTTTTGCTCTGAAATATTGGAATTATTCAAGACAACATCCTTTTGTGGACGCTTTAATTTTTGTCCGATACTCAAATTACTACTCGTCATATTATTTGCTGATTTTAAATCTTCGACTGTACAACCAAAAAGTTTGGAAAGGCTGTACATTGTATCACCTTTTTTTACAATATAGACATTAGTATCTTGAATAGCGGGTATTTCCGTTTCTTTATTTTCTTCAATTTGTTCATCTATTTCAATTTCTTTGTCGGACTTTTTATCATCTTTCGGCAATACGCGCGCCACACTTACAAAACGACGACTATAGTAATCACTCTCAACATCATCGATACGCACACCGCCCGAAACAGATGCGTGAACGAAACGAATAGGTGTTTCGCCTTTTTCGCTGATAACAATTCCTACGTGACCAATAGTGTTTGATGACACGCGCGAACCTTTGAAAAAAATCAAATCACCTTTTTGAGCATTTTTTCTTTTAACTGATGTACCGTTGTAAACTTGCGATGCACTACTTCTATTTAATGTATAACCAAATTGAGAAAAAACGTATTTTGTAAACCCAGAGCAATCGAACGAATTTGGTCCATTGCCACCCGAGCGATATGGGCGACCGATGAAAGTTTGAGCATAAGCAACAAGTTCGTCGCTTTGATTTGCATACAAACCGAGCGAAAAAAGTAAGACTAAAAATATACAGACGATTTTCTTCATTATTTTTTCAAAATAATAATAGCCACAACGAAATATTGCGGCTATTACATATAATAATTACAAAACTTTATTATGCGTCAATATTCGCATAGGTTGCATTTTTCTCGATGAAATCGCGACGAGGCTCAACTTCGTCACCCATCAACATTGAGAAAATTGCATCTGCTTCGGCAGCATTTTCGATAGTAATTTGGCGCAATGTACGATTTTCGGGATTCATTGTTGTATCCCAAAGCTGTTCGGGGTTCATTTCACCAAGACCTTTGTAACGTTGTTGAATAATACCACCTTCGTTACCTCCACCATAAGTATCAATAAACTTGAGGCGTTGTTCTTCCGTCCAACAATATTCGGCAACCTTACCTTTTTTACACAAATAAAGAGGTGGCGTTGCGATATATACATATCCGTTTTCGATAAGTTCTTTCATATAACGGAAGAAGAAAGTAAGAATCAAAGTTGCAATGTGCGCACCATCGACATCGGCATCGGTCATAATAATTACCTTATGATAGCGCAATTTTGTAAGATTTAACGCTTTAGGATCTTCTTCGGTACCAATAGTAACGCCTAACGCCGTGTAAATATTACGTATAGACTCACTTTCATAAGCACGACTTGTCATTACTTTCTCTACATTAAGAATTTTACCACGCAAAGGAAGAATGGCTTGAAATTTACGATCGCGACCAGATTTTGCAGAACCACCCGCAGAATCACCCTCGACAAGGAACAACTCGCTTATAGCAGGATCTTTGCTTGAGCAATCTGCCAACTTATCAGGCATTCCAGCACCAGAAAGTGGAGATTTACGTTGAACGCTTTCGCGAGCCTTGCGAGCCGCAACACGAGCGTTTGCAGCCAAAATAACCTTATCAACAATAATTTTTGCTTCGGTTGGATGTTCTTCCAAATAGTTTGAAAGTGCTTCGCCTACAGCCTGTTGAACAGCACCTTGAACTTCGCTGTTACCGAGTTTTGTTTTTGTCTGTCCTTCAAATTGCGGTTCGGCAACCTTTATGGAAATTACTGCAGTAAGACCTTCGCGGAAATCTTCGCCAGAAATTTCAATTTTATTTTTTTCGAGTTTTTCGAGTTCTTTTTTGCAATTAACATCAGCATACGCTTTAAGCGTACGAGTGAGCGCCATACGGAAACCAGCCAAGTGCGTACCACCTTCGATGGTATTGATATTATTCACATAAGAGTGAATATTTTCTGAATAACCATCGTTGTACATCACTGCAATTTCGATAGGAGTACCTTGTTTTTCGGTATTCAAATAAATGACATCATCGAAAAGATGTTTACGAGTTGCATCGATGTAACGGACAAATTCTTGCAAACCATCTTTTGAATAGAAAGTTTCTTCTTTTGTTTTGCCATCTTCGTCGGGACGCAAATCTTTGAGGATGATTGTAATGCCCGCATTCAAAAATGCCAATTCGCGCATACGATTTGCAAGAATTTCGTACTTATAAATCGTAGTAGTGAAAATAGAATCATCAGGCCAAAATTGCTGACGAGTACCACGCAAATTAGTTTCGCCAACTACCTTTACCGCATACAAAGGTTTTCCTTTTTCATATTCTTGTTGATAGATTTTGCCATCGCGGAAAACCTGCGACATCATACGTGTAGAAAGTGCGTTAACGCAAGAAACACCTACGCCGTGCAAACCACCAGACACTTTGTAAGAACCTTTGTCGAACTTACCACCTGCGTGGAGCACAGTCATAACAACTTCGAGTGCTGATTTATGCTCTTTTTCGTGCATATCGACAGGAATACCACGACCATTGTCGAGCACAGTAATAGAATTATCTTCGTTTATAGTAACTTCGATATGAGTACAATATCCAGCAAGGGCTTCGTCGATAGAGTTGTCGACCGTTTCGTAAACAAGATGGTGAAGACCTTTTTCGCTGATATCGCCAATATACATTGCAGGGCGTTTGCGCACTGCTTCCAAACCTTCTAATACTTGAATGCTGCTTGCACCATAATTAGATTGTCCTTGATTTTCGCTCATTTTAATAATCTTTCTGTTTTCAAACTTACAAATGTAGTGAAAATATTGTAAAAAAACAATTGATTTTTCATTGCAAAACAAAATATTACAATTTTTCTAAGTTGCTAAAAAACAAAAGAAGAACGCACTTGTAGGCACGTTCTTCTTATACATAAATTCAAAAATTTTAGTGGCAGAAGAAATAAATAGGTGATTTTTCTTTTTTCTTAATGTAGAAATTAAGCGTCAACTCGTGACTACCGCCAGAAGTATCGGACAAGCCAGAAAGAGAAATATCGTAACTATATGCCACTTTGAATGTTTCGCCACCAAGTCCGACAACAAGAATTAAAGCATCGTTGCTTGTTTTTGTAGCAGTAGGTACGAAAAAGTTTCGATACCAAATGCCAAACTGCATAGGATTTTTTGTCCACGTAACGCCCAAATCTAACTGATTGTATTTACCTTGATGTTGTGCCAACATAGCAAATGTGAGCATTTCGGCAGACGGATTTCGCCAATTTCCTTTTTCTTTATAAATCCAGTTTCCACCTGCAGCCAACGAAAGTCTCATTGGGATTTTTTCTGAGCCACCCAAAAATGAGACATTGTTGCGCACTAAATGGTCGAGATTGACGGTTGTCCAAAAATATTTATTGTACAACATAGCAGAAACATCGACATCCACTTTTTTGTATGAATCTTTTTCGAGATAATTATAAGTGGAATTGCTGATAATTTTACCATCGGCGGCAATATTCTCACTAAAAACGAGTTTATCGGGGTCGATTGACTTTGAAATAAACTTGACTTGTACGCCAGGACGGAAGAATAATTTTTTATTTATTTGCACACGATAGTTGTACTGAAAAGCGCCCTCGTAGGCACGCACCAAACCACCACCTTGCACATCACCAAGGAAAATGGCACCAAATGCACTATTATAACGATCGACGAAATAATCGGCGGACGCTGAAAAAGTAGAATATGTTTTGCCACGACTGACACTCGTCCACTGATTGCGATACGCCAAAGTAACTTTGCTACCATTGAACATTCCCGCAAAAGAAGGCGCAATAGTTTGTGTATTGTTGTACGACTGCGACAACAGCACATCTTGCGCTTGTGCCAAATGACACATTGCAAGAAGTACAAAAATCATTGATATTTTCTTTATCGCAGTCATTATACAAACGATTCAATTTACGAAATTACTATTTTTTTCTTTTTTAACGTATCTAACAATCCGATTATTGTATTAAAAGAACTTCACCTTTTCGTGTAAAATCACGTCCGTCGATGAATTTTCCTGTCGATTTATACACATATACTCCTGATTGACAGAGTTTTCCATCAAGATAACCATCCCAACCAACATTGATATCGTTGGTACTGAAAATTTCCTCGCCCCAACGGTTGAAAATTTGCAAAGAATATTCCACCACACCTTGAGAAACTGGATAGAACACATCGTTATTTCTATCGTCGAGCGAGAATTTGCCACCGTTTGCCTCCGATTTATTTGGAATAAACGCATTAGGGAACGTGATGAAACCTTCCATTTTTACCAAAACAGCATTTGGAATTTTGATAGAATCTGAACAAGAATTGGCATCTTCCATTCTGTAGAAAATATCAAAAACGCCTTCGGCAGGATACGTATATGTAGGCACACGCTCGGTAGAAGTATCGCCATTGCCGAAATCCCAGAAATATTTTGCACCTTCGTCTGAATTGTTAATCAAAAGCAACGAGGCTTGTGGCAAATACAAAGTATCTTGCATTATCGTGATATCAATTTTAGGTGGAGCAATTACTGTAATTTTCTTTTTGTAAACATCAGTTTTCAAATCGCCTTTTGCAGTAAGTGTAATTTCGTAATTTCCTGCATTTTGATAAATATGGCGAGGATTGAAAAGCGTAGATGTAGTGCCATCGCCAAAATCCCATTCAAAATCGGCTTTGCCAACAGTACTATTTGTAATATTTATATCAAATGGTTGGCAACCACTATCGGCATCGGTAACAAACAATGCGACAGGTTCTTTGACATACAAAATAGTAACTTCGGAATATGCAGTACACTGGTTAGACGAAACCGTCCAACGGAAAATATTTCGTCCAACAGAAAGATTTGAGACGTCGGTGCCATACGATGACTTATCGGCAATTTTGGCATCGCCATAAACAACCGACCATTTACCCGTAATTCCTTCGACTGGCATTGAAGCATTCAAACGATAATCGGTAACGAAAATCGTGTCGTTGCGACCAGCGAAAGCAAATTTACGTGGCGAACTTGATTGAATTGTTACAAATGTATAATCTTCGCAAAATCCGTTTTTGGTTGTCCAACGGAATACATTTTTGCCAAAATCTAAGTTTGTTGCCATTGTAATATTATTGTTGGCATCTTCAATTTCGGCATTTCCAACTACACACTCCCACGTACCAGTACCAATCATTGGTTCAGTAGCACGAAGAAGGATTTCGTTTTCGCAAGTAATGTGTTGGTCGGTAATTTCAACTTCGGCTTTGTCGGCACTATTGTTATAAACCATCACCGTATCTGATTTTGTACAAAGTCCGTTGTTTACTTCCCAAATCAAATAATTTTCGCCCAAACCGAGATCTGAAACTTCTGTTTGCGGATTGTTTGGATTTGCGAATGTTGCTTTTCCTTTGCCCGCAGCGACGCGCCAAGTTCCGACATACGGAGTTACAGGAGTGGCATTCAATTGCGTATTGCTTTTGCAATTTGTATAAATATTTGCACCCGCTTCCACTTTTGGCATTTGGCGAATTTTAATTTCTTTTGAGAGTGCAGGACCTATATTGCAACGGTTTTTACCCATCACGGTGATTGTTCCACTTACGGCATCGTGATTGAGCGAAACCCAAATATCAGCACTTTCGTCGCCATCTTCTATCACAAAACCGTATGGCAACGACCATTCATATTTTTCAGCATTAGGAATGCTTACCGTTCCTATATACTGCAATTCGCCCGACACACAAATTTCGTCGGGAGCAATGATTTGCGTTGGCACTTCCACAGCGTATTTTGGTGACACGAAAAGAGAAGTAGATTCGCCCACACCACAATCGTTTTCGGCGTAAACAGTGATAAATCCTGCTTTTGCATTTTCAGAAAATTCCAAAAGAATTTGATTTGATTCAAAACCATTCACAATTCGAGTGCCTTCGGGAACCGACCATCTGTATTTTGTAGCATTGGCTATGGTTGGCACAAAATAGCGTTCTTTAGTTCCTGTACAAACTTCGGCATTACCCGTAATGACTTGCGCCGCTTCGGGCAAATTAAGCACGGCAATTTGAACATCGCCGACAACTGGCGTTGAGCAACCACCATCCGATTCAACTTTTTTGAACAAATATCGTGTTGTTTCGTCAATATCTACTGGCAACAAATAAGGCGACTGCTGTACAGTAACGATTTTTTCGACACCATTTTGCGAATAATAAACGTGCCAAGGCGCTTTGCCTGTGAGCGTAAGTTCTATTTGAGTTTTTTCGCCTTTACACAATATTTGATTGATTGCTTTAGCAGCCAAAGTAGCACGAGGTTGCACATCAACTTCTACCACATTGCTTACTTCTGATGTACAATATGGAGTTGATACCTTATTAACTACATAAGTTGAAGTTTCATCGGGATTTATTGTAATGTAACCATATCTTTCTAAAATATCAGACTTACGATACATCCATTCGCCTTTTGACATCATTATTGTCCAAGGAACTTCGCCCGTCAAACGATACTCAAGTTCGACAGATTCGCCTTCGCAAACTGCAAATTTTGTTTCGGGCAAAGTGATTGTAGGCACATCGTGAACTTTAACAGACAATTGGTCATTTATAATTCTGGCGTTACAATCGTTAGTATCGTATGCTCTGGTAATTTGATACGTTGTGTTTTCGGTTGGCGTTGCAATATACGTGTACATTGCTTGATCTGTATTTACCGAATAATTATTTGTACCATCGGTAAATTCTATTGTCCAATCGGTTTTTGTATTCATTGAGAAATCCAAATCGACTGATTCGCCTTCGCAAATATCAGTTTCACCAATCAAAGAAATTTCAAGATAATTATCTTCCAAAGAGAAATTCATATTCGCACTGCAATTATGAGAGTCGGTAGCAGTGAAATCATAAACTCCCGTCATCAAGTTATATTGATTCAAATCGGTAGAATGAGCAGTTTCTATACCATCGCCCCTCCAAAGATATTGCACAGGAGCCGTACCGCCCGAAACCGTAAGTTCTATAGAACCATCGGCTTTGCTATAGCAAGATGGTTGATTAACTATATCAATACGAATAGATAATTTGTCGGGTTGTGTTACAATATAATTATTTTGAATTGTACAATTATTTTTATCGGTAACCAAAACGCTGTACGAACCTGCAGGTAAATCGTAAAGCGAAGCGTCGTGTTTAAATTCGTCTTTTACTGCAATTCCCGTCCACTCGTAAGCATAAGGCAAAACGCCACCACGAGGTTCGACTGAAAGCACTGCGGTGCTATCGCCAAAGCAAAGCAACTCAGTTTCGGTACGTCCAGAAGTAATCAAAGTCAATTCGTCAGGTTCTTCTACCTTGAATGAATTTCTGTAAATAACACCTACGGCATCGACCACCTCGACCGAATAAATGCCAGCAGACAAGCGGACAGCATCTCGTTCGGTAGAAATGACAATGTCATTTTCGTCGTACCAAGTGTATGAATAAGGAATTGTTCCGCCCGAAATTTCTAACGAAACAGAGCCGTTGCTATATCCGAAACAAGTAACATCTTTCACTTCGTATTTCACTTCCAACTTTTCTGGTTGCGTTATTACAAACATTGTGTCTAAACGGCAACCATTTGCGTCGGTTACTTTAAGGAAATAATTACCCGCAGGCAAGTTTTGCAAATTTTGGTCGGTAGCGTGTTCCGTAGGAACTCCTTGTCCACTCCATTCAAAACTCAAAGGCTCGATGCCACCATTCATTGCAATTTCGATAGATCCAGTACTATCGCCATACGCCAAAACATTTTGCAACGAGAGTAATGTAAGTTGCATTGGCGACTTATCGGAAATGGTAACGATTTTTGTGGCTTCGCAACCATTATAATCAGTTGCGTGCGCTTCGTAAATGCCCGCTTCCACATTTGCGAGAGTTCCGCCAACCGCAACAATTTCTGTTTTGCCAGCATTTGTCCACTGATATGTATAAGGAGCAGTTCCACCATTTGCCGCAACAGTTACAGATGCGTCACGCGAATCGAAGCACGAAAGTTCTTTTTGTTCCGTTACATCTACATTTAATAATGTAGGTTCGGTGATTTGAATAGTATCTGCAGCCGTACAACCAATGCTATCGGTAGCAAGTACCATATATGTGGCAGCATCCAAATTTTTTATGTTCGTTTCGGCAGCAGAGAAACTACCACCATCTGTCCAAACAAACGAAATAGGATTAAAACCACCTGTAGCCGTAACCTCAATTTCACCATCGGACTTGCCAAAACAAGAAACTGATTTTGTCAAAGATGAAACTTTGAGTGGTTTTACATAAAATTCCTCAGGATTTGTGCGACGGCACTCGCCACGCGAAGCATAAAAATGGCAATATGCCATTTCTGTAATAGGGTTGAAAATAATTGTTCCACCATCGCCAATCAGCGATTGGAATAAAACTCCGTTCACCCACATATCATACTGAACACCTGCTTCGGAATTGTCTATTGCAAAAGAATTATTGTTATCAACGCAAACTACATAAGGATTGAATTCGCGCAACGGTTTTACATAAAAGCGTTTCGATTTTTGAACCGTGCAAAATACCTCGTCGCTTTCTTCTTCGTAATAATCAACAAAATAGGTAACGGAATACCAGCCCTCTTTCATTTGACTTGGGTAGATATATGCCTTGCCATCTTCTATATTTTCTAAAGCAGACTGCGCCTCTGCCACATCAATTTCAAAATGAGAATTTACTTTACTGCTTCCAATAATTAGCAACGAATCAATTGTACCACAAATTTCTTCGCCATCGGCATAACCAAAGAAATCTACCGTTTTGCTCAATACTTTGAAATATTGTTCGTAAGAATTTACACACGAACCAATTTGTCCGTAGAAATCGATATAATCTTCACGAATGTTAAATTCTACAGGATTTGAACTGTTATAATTTGTCTTATCAAAAAGAATTTGCGCCTTACCATTGCCTAAATCTTTCACATAAGTAGTATCGGTGAAATATGGCGTACCCAATCCAATAGGGAATCCTGAGATTTCTGTTGAGCCAACATTTTCGCAATACTTTTCATTCAAGTTTAAAATGCGCATTGAACCTTTTGCCTGTCCGTGAACAAAAACATCAAATTTAATACTATCAACACAACCACCTTCGGTGTCGGTAAATGTGTATGTAATATGATGCGTACCTAATCCAGCAGAATCGGTAACAAGCAAATTATTGTCCAAACCTAAACTTTCGGTCGAATAAAATCCACCTTCTGGCAAACAATTGAACACGATTGTATCGCCCATACAATAGTCGCGCACAGGCAGATTGACATCGAGTATAGGCAAAGGCAAAACCTTGATATTAAAGCGATAAGTATTAGGACAATAACCATCGTTGAATTCTAACAAAATTTCGTATCTGCCCACGCCCCAAGCAGGGTCAAAATAAAGAGAATCGGTATTTGGCCAATTGAAATGGTTGACAATAGTATCTTTATTATCTTTAATAATGTATGCTTGACCAACAATATCGAAAGCCGCAGTAAAGTTTACGCTCACACGCTCGTCGGTTACACAATAAACATTAGGGATTTTCAGCGCCTCGACATTTCGTGGAGAGAAAATATAAAAATCTTTCCAAGAATAATGCTGGCAATTGGTGTAATCCATTTTGAAGAACATCACACGATATTTACCAGAATTTACGAGCGACGGATTTATCCAACATTGACCTGTGAGGGAATCTTGTTCTATAATCAGTTTTGGATCGTTCGTTTCAAAATGTCCGTCTTGTCTGGTTGAAACAATCTGTACACGCTCTGAGCGGCTACACAAAGTATCGCCTTCGGGTATCATAATTTTACCCATATCGAGCAACGTTGATGGAGGTTCCGAACCGATGATGATTCGTTTCATCATACTATTTTCGCAACCTTTATCATCTACATACGTGTAACGCAAGTGATATGTTCCTGGCAAACAATCTTTTATGTACGCATTTCCTCCTTCAAGTTTTATTACTGTGGCAGGACTTTCATCTTGTTTGTACAATGTCCAATATCCACCAGACGGAATTCCTTGCACATTCAAACTATCGTTTATCAAGCGACAGAATATATATTCACTTTTGTATTTTGTAGGAGGTCCAAGTTCCACAGGGCAATACCAATTCACGTTTGGCGATGGGTTTACATAATAATACCTAACTTTTTTGTTTGTACAACCCTTATTATCTGTATATGTGTACATTACAGAGTCGTAACCCCGAGCATACGAAGCATTTGGATAATAGACAGAACCAATAACATTTGGTCCAGAGAATGTTCCACCAGGAGGTGTTCCTGTCATATTCAATGGTTCATCGTTTGAACAAACTTCCTCCTTTTCCAAAATTTCCAAACCTGTAAAATCAACTTCAGGCAAAGGATTTACATAAATTATAATACTGTCGCGCAAGGTACATCCCCTATCATCGCTCACTTGCAAATAGTACACCGTCGTATCCCTAACAGGATAAACCGTAATAATAGTATCAGTTTCGTCCGTACTCCATTTGTAATGCAATGTTTCTTTCTTTACTTTCGCTTCGAGCGTAAGAGCGTCGCCAAAGCAGATTGTATTATCTACATCAGAAGTAATAATTTTCGCAGAAATTTCCTCGGCAACATCTATTTTCACAGTCGGGCGTTCGCCGACTTCGTATATGTGTTGGCAACGACTATCAGAAACCTTGATAATAGAAAATTCGTCTCCTGAAGTAGGCAAAATTTGAAAAGTGTAGATTGACGACTCCGAGGTAATATTATACGTAACGCCGTATTGGTCTTTGTAGGTTGCGGCATAAGGAGCCAAACCAAAAAACTTTATGGTAATTGTCACGCTATCGCCCGAACAAATGTTTACAGATGAAGATGTAATACTTGCTGTTGGGTGCGAATACATTTGCACAAAAACCGAATTTTGCATTTTTTGAATACATCCATCTATATTTCGTGCTTGAACGGTATAACTTCCCTCTTCCAACTCTGTCCACTTAACCAAACCTGGATCTACAGGAATACGCCACTGGTCATATTGTGTTCCATTATGGAAAAGAGCATATTCTGTTAGTAGTTGTGTGTTTTCTACTTGCACGTACGTGTCGTACGGAGGAGTTCCCTCGCAATAGGCACCACCACCCGTAATCGGCAATGAAACTGGGTATTTTGACTTTGTCAATTTCACCATATCCTTGTCGGTACAACGAGGATAATTTTTCAAAGTTACCGTGAGGGTATATTCTACATCTTCCACCACCGTAGCAGTAGGATTTGCTATATCCACGTTCGTCAAATTTGCAGAAGGTGTCCAATGATATGTTTGTGTGGCAACGCCCTTCTGACCCAACGAAGTTGTACTATTTTCGCAGACTATTCTGTCCTCGCCGGCGAAAGCCACAGGCGACTCTACTACAGTTACCTCTACTGGCACAAAATTACTTACGCAAGTTGTAATATTATCTTGTTTAGTAATGTAATAAGTTCCCGAAACCGAAAGTTCACCTGCGTTAAATATTTCAGTTTTGTTTTTGTCGTAATATCTAAATGTATAACCAAGTTCTGCTTGTTCAATATCTACTGTATTCGGTGTACAAGCATAGTCTGGATTTTGAATTGTGAAAGTAGGCAACTGGTTGATAGTTACTTTAATAGGTTCTTTTTCGCTTACACAACCTGTAGCATTGTTTGTTTTTGTGATATAATATGTTCCCGAAACCGAAATTTTCGATACATTAGAAAGTATGCTGATTCCATCGGTATCATAATATGTAAAACTAAAACCAACTTCGGCTGGTTGCTCAATGTCCACAGTATTTGGGTAACAAACCTCTATTGGCGACAACTCACCCATCACAGGTTGTTCGTTTATAATAACAACTATCGGTTTGCGTTCGCTCACACAACCCGTCGCTGTTTCTGTTTTCATTATATAATATGTACCCGCTTTCGAAATTGATTCTGGATTAGAAAGAATTGACGCGCCATCGGACATATAATAGGTGAACGTATATCCCGTTTCTGCGGGTTGAACAATAGACGCAGTCTGCGGATAACAAACCTCAACATCGCTAAAATCTGCCAAAGGCAACAATGGTTTGAACTCTACTTGAAATGCTATTGTGTCGCTAAAACAACCATTTGCTATATCTCTTTTTGTTATGTTATAAGTACCGTCCTTGGTAATATTTGTTGGAACTACAGAGGTATGTCTATCCGACAAAAAATACAAAAATTCATAACCCGTTTCTTCCGTATGTGTAATATCTCCGATTGTTCCTTTGCAAAATGTATAATCTGCTGGTTTTACGAGTGTAGGTTTTACCAAATTTTCGCCCAATGTAATATTTGCCCTATTTTCGCAACCATTTGACAAATCCTTTACCATAACGGCATATTCTCCTGCCGTCGTAGCAGTTAGAGTAGAAGCAGTAGTAAGATTGTTCCAATGATACGAAACGTTTGTCGCTACTGCCGTAAGCAAAATAGAAGTCGTGTCGCAAGTAAATTGTTTTTTATCGCTAATAATTGAAATCGTTGGAACTATTTTATTTTCCAACACACTTCGTATAGCGGTGTTTTCGCAACCGCTCGTCAAATCTTTCACGGTAACGGAATAATCGCCTGCCGATGTAATTGCTAAAGTTT
>DCHK01000036.1:12995-13169 GCA_002315615.1 Bacteroidales bacterium UBA1754
CAGTGAGCAAAATTGAAGTCGTGTCACAAGTAAACTGAACTTTGTCGCTCGTAATAAAAACCGTAGGAAGTGTTTTGTCTTCGGTCAAACTTATGTTTGCAGAATTTTCGCAACCATTTGTCAAATCTTTCACGGTAACGGAATAATCACCTGCCGATGTAATTGCTAAAGTTT
>DCHK01000036.1:13222-29246 GCA_002315615.1 Bacteroidales bacterium UBA1754
CAGTGAGCAAAATTGAAGTCGTGTCGCAAGTAAACTGAACTTTGTCTTTTTGAATGGAAACAACTGGCAATTCATTTACTACCAACGTTGCAGTTTCTATTTTTGCAAAAACATCTTCCTCAAAAATTTCCACCGAAAGCACCTGACCATTATTGACATTATTCAAAGTCAAAGTGTTAACTGTAGAAGTGGTTTGCACTTCTGCACCGTCAAGCAAAAAGCGGAATTTTAACGTTACGCCAATTTCCTGAAAATCAGCGACGATGTTCATCGTTTCGCCTTTGCAAATTTCCTTGCCTTCAATTGTGCCAGTTATGTCTTCGGGTGCCGCAAATACGCTCAAAGAAAAGAGCGAAAAAAGCACCAACAAAGTAGTTTTGCAAAAACACGTCCTCTTCATTTTCTAAAAGTTTTTTAATTTTATCTTTTCACAATACAACAAAAAAATTATTTCAATAATTTCTCCGTTGCCTTGTCAATTTTTTCAAATGAAAATTGTTTCATTACTTCATCCATCAATGCCACAATTTCTTTGTTGCAAAGATTTCCGATACTGCCTTCGTGTGTGTGATGAATTTGCTTGTTCGGTTCGAACTTTCCTTGTTCTATTTCAATGCCAACTTGCTTGTAAGCATCTCTGAAAGGGACGCCTGCCAAAGCACGTCTATTCACCTCTTCCACACTGAAAATGTATTTATATTTGTCTTCGTCAATAATATCTTCACGGATTTTTACTTCTTTCAGCATTTGTGCCGCCAATTTTAAGCAACTTTCCAACTCGTCGAAAGCAGGCAAAAACACCTCTTTAATTATTTGCAAATCACGGAAATATCCGCTTGGAAGATTATTAGAAATCAAAATAATTTGTTGCGGCAATGCCTGAATTTTGTTGCACTTTGCACGAACCAACTCAAACACATCAGGGTTTTTCTTATGTGGCATAATGCTTGAACCTGTAGTGAATTCGTCGGGCAATTTGAGAAACGCAAAATTCTGACAAGTAAACATACAAGCATCAAACGCCAATTTCGCCAAAGTGCCAGCAATAGACGAAAGTGCAAACGAAACATTTCGTTCCATTTTTCCTCGTCCCATTTGGGCATAAACCACATTATAATTCAATCCATCGAAACCAAGCAATTCGGTCGTCATTGTTCTATTCAATGGGAACGACGAACCATAACCTGCAGCCGAGCCAAGTGGATTTCGATTGCAAGTACGAAATGCAGCATTCAGCATACGAAGGTCGTCTGTCAAACTTTCGGCATAAGCACCAAACCAAAGTCCAAACGACGAAGGCATCGCCACTTGCAAATGCGTGTAGCCAGGTATCAAAACATCTTTATAACGCTCACTTTGAGATATCAGCACATCAAACAAATTGGAAACACCTTCAACGATGTCGCGAATGCGTTGTCTGGTGAAAAGTTTCAAATCGAGCAAAACTTGGTCGTTGCGCGAACGACCGCTATGAATTTTTTTACCCACATCGCCCAATTTTCGCGTAAGCATCAATTCCACTTGCGAGTGAACATCTTCCACGTCGTCTTCTATCACAAAATTACCTTCGTCGGCAATTTTATAAATATTTTTCAATTCCGCCAAAAGTTCGATGAGTTCGTCCTTTTTTAGCAATCCTATACTTTCGAGCATAGTGATATGCGCCATAGAACCAAGCACATCGTATTTTGCTAAATAAAGATCCATTTCGCGGTCGCGTCCTACGGTAAATGTCTCAATTTCTTTATCTGTCGGTTTTCCTTTGTCCCAAAGTTTCATTTGATGTGTAATCGTTTAGTTGTTTGTGTGTAATCGTTTAATACGGAATTTTTGTAAGTGCTTCGGCAAATGTATTGACGAACTTTTCCATATAAGAACCAAGCATCATTTTCACCATCGGGTTCAATTCTGCTTTGAGCGTAATTTTTATTTTCGATTTATTTTCTTCGACAGGCAAAATTTGTATCCACAAAAAAGAATCAATCGGCGATTTGTCTGTTGTGAATTTTATAGTTTTGCAAGGTTCTCGCTCAATAATTTTGAGGGCTACGTCGCCTACGGGATTGACATTAACCGAAACTGTATCTTGGTCGAACTGCAAATCTTGCACTTTGTCCGATGGAATGCGGTCTTTTACTTTTTCCACATTGCGCAAATCGGACAACATTGCGTACACCTTGCTATCGCTACTGTCGATAATTTTTACTTCGCTTTCGTAAGTTGTCATAGTTAAGAGTTAAGAGTGAAAAGTGAAGAGTTAAAAAATAGTTTATAGTTATTTGCGCCAATTGGCTGGGTCTTTGCGCCATTCTTTAAGTTCTGCCAATTCTTCATCTTTGATGTATCCATAGCCCAAAGCCACTTCCAACAAAGCGTTGTAGTTAGAAAGCGTCATAAGTTTGACATCTGCTTTTTCGAATGCTTCGGTTGCTACAGGGAATCCGTATGTGAAAATAGCAATCATTCCCAACACTTCGTTGCCATTTGCACGAATTGCCTCAACGGCTTTCAAACTGCTTCCGCCCGTCGAAATCAAATCCTCAATTACAAGCACTTTTTTGTCCGACTGCAAATCACCTTCTATTAAGTTTCCAAGTCCGTGGTCTTTTGCAGCAGAGCGCACATAAACGAATGGTAATCCAAGTTCTTCTGCCACCATTGCACCTTGTGCAATAGCGCCCGTTGCCACACCAGCAATCACCTCAACATCAGGATAACACTCGCGTACCAAACGAGCAATTTCTATTTTGATAAGATTTCTCGACGCAGGATAAGAAAGCGTTTTTCTATTGTCGCAATAAATTGGAGAATGCCAACCCGAAGCCCAAGTAAAAGGATTTGCTGGTTGAAGTTTAATTGCCTTAATGTCGAGCAAATTTTTTGCTACTAATTTTTCTACTGTTTCCATTTTTTGTATGTTTTTATATTGATTTTTTGCGTACTAACAACCTATAAACTATCAAATGTACAACAAAAAAAACGAAAAAATGCAGTTTCGCACCGAAAAAACTGCAACAAACATACAATAAGTAAAAAACAAACAGCGAATTTTATTCGATGAAATGGACAATTTTTGACGATTTTCAAATCAAAAATTTTACTTCTTTGAAAGCATAACGAATATGTTGTTTTTCGGTATTTTCAAGAATTAAATGTCCGTCGCATTCAATGTCTGAAATTCTTGCCACAAACGCACCTTCGGAATCTTCGAACGAATAATAACCATTACGTCGAAATAGTTTGGTCATATATTCTTGATGGAAATTTTCAGTTTTCAATCGTTCAAAACGAATTTTCAATTTCTTTTGCAATAACAAAATCAATTGTTCTACATCGTAATCGACTAATGTTATTTGCTTTAGCGAAATTGGATTAGGCGCATCGCTGCAAAATTTCGTTTGATTTACGTTGATGCCGATTCCTACCACACACGATTCAATTTCTTTGCCATACAGATTTTGTTCTATCAATATGCCTGCAATTTTTTTCTCGCCAAAATAGATGTCATTCGGCCATTTAATTTCGCAATTTATGCCCATTTCATCGAAGAAATCTATCACTGCCAATGCAACTGCCTCCGAAATAAAAAACTGATTTTTTACATCAATTTCGGGATAGAAAACAGCACTGCAAGTAATGTTTTTAAGCGGTTCGCTTTCCCACGAATTGCCCACTTGCCCACGACCTGCGGTTTGTTTTTCTGCCCAAACTATCGTACCGTTTTCAACTTTTTCGTGCAAAAGCATTTGTTGAACAAATGTGTTTGTCGATGATGTTTCTGACAATTTTAGAATCATAAATTTGAAAAATTTGACGAATTTAAGAAAAAACTCTGCAGAAAAATTTTATTTCACATAGATTTGTGTTTATTTTGTGAAAAAATAAAAAACTTTTTTTGAAATGAACGATTTGAAAAAATATTTAGGCGTAATTATTATCCTAATTGCGGTAATAATTTTGATTTTTCCTGCTTTGTGTGGAAATGCTATTAGTTCTAACGGAATGCTGATCACAGTAATCATTTTACTTGTAGCAGGTTTGTTAGTTCACATTTTTATGAACAAAAAAGTAAAATAATCAAAACAAGCGAAAAACTTAAAATTCCATCGTTGTGGGATTTTGCATAAAAAAAAGATGAAATGACTTTTGCCATTTCATCTTTTTATTTTTTCGTTATCGTTTCTCAACTAAACGCAAGTTTATAACCTTTCCCGTGAATGTTAATAATTTCTACATTCGGGTCTTTGCTTAATACGTGTCGCAAACGTGTAATGTACACATCCATACTTCTGGCATTGAAATAGTTATCGTCCACCCAAATAGATTTCAAAGCAACGTTTCTTTCCAAAAGGTCGTTGGCACGAGACACGAGCAATAGCAATAAATCGGACTCTTTTGTCGTAAGTTTAGACTCTGTTCCATCGGTGAACACGAGCGTACGCTTTTGCGAATCGAACGAATAATCTCCAATTTTGTATGTCGAATTTGCAGAAGTCCTTTTACCAAGCACTCTTCGCATAAGGGCCTCAACTCGATAATAAAGTTCTTCCATCGAAAAAGGTTTTGTTACATAATCATCCGCACCCAACTGAAAACCTTTTATTACATCTTCTTTCAAACATTTGGCTGTAAGGAAAACTATAGGAATTTCAGGATTCTGAATGCGAATGTCTTTCGCCAAAGAGAAACCATCTTTTTTAGGCATCATTACATCGAGCAAGCAAAAATCGTAATCACCTTTCATAAAGGCCTTAAATCCTGCTTCGCCATCATATAGTAAATCAACAGAATAACCTTTGTCTTGGAAATATTCCTTCAACAACTGACCGAGACTCTCGTCATCTTCGCACATTAAGATTTTAAAATTCTCTTTCATATCAATTACCCTTTACTTTGTTAAAAAACTATAATTTTCTCTACCAAAAGCAAATATACAAAAATTTTATTTACCAACAACTGTGTAATCTATTTTTGCAAAATTTTTCACAATTTTTTTCTCATTCGTGCTGCTGGGATATTATTCAATTCGCGATATTTCGCAATTGTTCTACGAGCCACATTGAATCCTTTCCCTTTGAAGATTCCCGTCAATTCTTCGTCGGAATAAGGTTTTTTCTTGTCTTCGGCATCTATTACTTCTTGCAAAATTCGTATTATTTCTTTTACAGAAACATCTTCGCCATTCTGCGTGTCTGCTTTTTGCGAGAAAAAAAACTTCAACGGAAAAAATCCGAACTCTGTTTGAATATACTTGCTGTTGCTCACCCTCGAAACTGTAGAAATATCAAAACCCGTATCGTTTGCTATATCTTTCATTATCATCGGTTTAAGCAACTTGTCGTCGCCACAAAGGAAATATTCTCGTTGTCGGTTGATAATTGCATTCATTGTGGTGAGCAACGTTACTTGTCGCTGATGAATTGCCTCCATAAAATTGTTTGCCGCATCTATCCTTTTCTTGATGAAATCTGCAACTTCTCTACTTTTTTTGTTTTGTTTTTCTTGAACGGAATATTTTTTCAGCATTTCGTCGTACTTGGGAACAACGCGCAACGAAGGCATATTTTTTTCGTTCAACGAAAGCGACAATTCGCCATCGTTATTTTCCAAAATAAAATCGGGCACCACATAATTAGACGAACGCTCAATCACACTATCGTTCCACGCACTTCCTGGTTTTGGATTTAGTTTGTTAATTTCGTCAATCGCAGATTTTATATCATTTTCGCTCAAAGATGAATTTTTGGAAATGATTTCGTACTGACGTTTTGAAAATTCTTCGAAAAAATTGGACAAAATCTTTTCGGCACTAATTACCGATGGCGATTGTTTTTTTCTTTTCAACTGCAACAACAGACATTCGCGCAAATCTTTTGACGCAACTCCAGCAGGTTCTAAAGTTTGAATTTTTTCAACAATTTGCGAAATTTTCTCCACCGAAAAGTCTTGCGATGTTTGAAAAGCAATGTCGTCGGCAATATCTTCGACCGAACGCTGCAAATATCCATCGCCATCGATATTACCTACAATATATTCGGCAATTTTATAGTCATCTTGATTAAAATCAAGAAGTTCCATCTGCTCCATTAAATACTCGTGA
Organism: Bacteroidales bacterium UBA1754; assembly: GCA_002315615.1. Classification (GTDB taxonomy): domain Bacteria; phylum Bacteroidota; class Bacteroidia; order Bacteroidales; family Paludibacteraceae; genus UBA1754. The sequence continues at coordinate 19,323 of DCHK01000036.1, forward strand.
AACGACACTTCATTTTGAAAAGGTATTTCGACACTCGCATCGGAATTTGAAAAATTATTCGTTTTCAATTTATAATCTGGTATGTCGTCTTCAAAATTGTCATCGTCATAGTTTTCTTCAAAATGCTCGTCATCTGAAGTATTCATCTCTTCCTCTTCAAAATTTGAGTCGATTTCATCGTTAGGTTCAACAACAGCATCGCACTCTTCCAATGCTGGATTATCCTCAATTTCGGAGCGTATGCGTTCCTCCATCTCTACTATGGGAATTTCCAGCAGTTTGTTTATCAAAATTTGCTGTGGCAAAATTTTTTGTTGTATTTTTTGTGTTTGTTGCTGTTTCATTGGTGTTTTTTAATTATTAAAACTGCTCCCACCCATAAACTCGCAAAGCAACGATGTACTTGGGATTTCTTCGTTGGCAATAGGCGAAATGTAGCGTAAAAACTTCAGTAAGCGATACGACTCGGCATACTCATCGCAATTTTTTGGAACTTGCAAAAGTACAGGAACCACCAAATTTTTCAATGCCGAAAATTCAAAAGGCAAAGCAGAATTAAACACAGCATCTGCCATAGATGCGAATGGGAAAATCCACTTGCGCTCGCCGTTTCGAACGCTTGGCCATTGGGCAATTGTTTTTTGTGCCGAATAACCACGATATTTTGAGTCGCGCAAAATACGACGCAACAATCGAGTGTCGGCAGTGGAAATCCAGTTATGATTGTCAAGCGTAATGGTAGTGAGTGCCGAAACATAAACCTTAAACTTCAGAGCATCGTCTATTTCCTTTGTCAATTCTGGATTTAAAGCATGAATTCCTTCCACTACGAGAACCGCATTTTGGGGCAACTTCACTTTTTCGGTGAATACTTTTTTACCTTTTATAAAGTCGTATTTAGACAATAAAACTTCTTCGCCCGACATCAATTGTTTCAACTGTTTATTGAATAATTTCAAATCCATTGCTTCGATGGTTTCAAAATCGGGCTTTCCATCTTCGCCAATAGGTGTTTGTTCTCTATCAACAAAATAATCGTCGGTTGAAACTGCAAACGGAAGAATTCCCGCCGCAAGCATTTGAATAGAAAGTCGCTTGCTTAGCGTTGTTTTTCCTGACGACGACGGACCTGCAATAAGCACCAATCGCACACCTTCGCGTTCTTTTATTTGGTCGGCAATTTGCGACACTTTTTTCTCGTGAAGTGCTTCAAACACCTTTATCAACAAACCTGCCTTTCCTTTCTCGGCACACATTTTGTTGATGTCGCTTATTGTTCGGATATTCGTAATATCACTCCATTTGTCAAACTCATTGAAAATGTCCATTATTTGTGGTTGTGGCAAAATTTCCGACAACTTTTCGGGACATTTCATATTTGGCACACGCAACAAAATGCCATCGCCGTACGGCAAAATATCGAACAGCGAAAGGTAACCCGTAGAAGGCACCAAATCGCTTGTACAAAATTCCACCATATTGCCCAAGCGATAATATGTAGTATATGGTTCTGCCCAAGACTCCAACAAACCTGCCACGTCATTTTTACCACGCTTGCGAAACGACTCTACTGCCTGATTGGTTTCTCTTTCTTCGGAGAAAAATGGAAGATTTGTATCAATAATCTCGTGTACGCGCGATTTTAAAAGAGATATTTCTTGCAAAGTGATATAATGCTTGTCGGCAAAAACAACACGGCAAAAAAATCCGTTAGAAATGGGGTGCTCTACACGCAAAAAAGCACCTTCGAAAATATCATCAACTGCCTTACCAATAACCGTTACAAGCGAATGAACATAAACACGCTTACCAAATAGCGACGTATAGTTTACAAACTCTACGTTTTTGCTTTTATATACGCAATAATCTAAACTCACTGTACGATTATTGACCAATGCTGCCAAATAAGGATAATCTGGTTGCAGTTGTTGGTCTTGCATAATCTCTATCAAAGAAGTGCCAATTGGATAACTTTTGATGTTGCCATTATTTCGACAATAAACGAAAACATTTTGTGTTGCCATAACTTCGTAATTTTTCACTAAAAATATGCAAAATCTTAAAAAAACGCAAAAAATGTTGGCACTATTTAACAAAAAAACGCAGAATACGCTACAAAGGTTATCGTAACGCACTCTGCCTATCTAAACTAATTTTTCCGTGCAAATTCTACTTCTTAGTTTTCGCAACAAAAGATTTCAGTGGATATTTGTTGCCTTTAATGCTTTCGGCATAGGCCTTTATACTTCCAATTTTAAGTTTTGCCTCGATATATATGGGAATATGATTTTCGTCGTCCGTCATATAAATTGTCATCACTTCGCCCTTGCCAAACAAAGAACCTTCTACCATATTTGGACAAATTTTTATGCAGTTATACGTTTCGCCATTTTTCAGCGTTACTTTTTCTTTGCCAGCATAACGCCAATAAAGGTCGTAAGGTTCGAAAGCGAACAAAAACGGCATTGGGTATTTTTTGTTTACTGTAAGCTTGTCAATATTTACATTTCTAATGTTATACAATATGCTTATCACATCGTAGTATTTCTTGCTGAAAGTCATTACGGTGTCGCGCACCAAACCACTTCGTTTGTATTTTTTAACAGATGCCGTCAGTTTACCATTGTTACGCGAAAATTGCGTTTGCGTAGATGAATAATAATCGTCTTCGTGCGTTTGCTGTTGCGCATAATATGTTTCTAACGTATTAGCATCGACCACAGCACGCAAAGTGTCGCGTATATTGAAAGACTTAAATGCCTTGATTGTTTTGGCAGCCAATTCGAGTTTTAGCGCATCTTTGCCTTCGTATTGCGCACTCGATGTGATAAGATTTGCTTGTGCCGCCTTTACTGAAATAAAACCAAGCGTAAAACTTACATTATACTGAATATTTTCGCCTGGTTGGAAAGAAAATTCTTGAGCATTTGCACTTTGTAAAGAAAATATCAGTGCAAAAACGATAACACCAATTTTTTTCATAATTGCTAAATTTTCTCTCTTTGACAAATGCGCAAGTCGAAAAGTTTAATCAAGAAGCAATTATTTTTTGTCTGTTGGCAATTTAGACTTTTGCTCGTCGAGTGGCGTAGAGAGGAAATCGCTCCAAGTTTCGGTAATTTCCCAATTTGCCCTCAAATTCAGTTCTTTGTTGAAATAATAAATTTCTTCGGGTTGACGTTTTTCGGCGTATTTTCCCGTATCCCACTGATTATTTTGATTTTCATCGACAAACATCCTTACACGATATTTCCCAGGATGCAAAAATTTGAACGTAATTTGCTCACTTTCAATCGGTTTTTGTTCTACCACATCTTCTTTTGCTGAGAGCAATTGAACAACAGAATTAGGCTTTGCTCCCGTAATGTTCAAAATAAGCGTGGCATATTGCTCGAACGACTGCAACTCGAATTCAATTTCTTGCTTTTTGCAAACGTGTCCATAAATGTCGGTAAAACCTGCCGAATCAATCTCAAAAATGTATTTCTGGTCAATGTCAAGCAATTCATTATAAACAATATACGTAAGCAAATTGTCGGTTGGTTTTATCTCGAACGGCTGCGGAATGCGTACCGAATCTTTCAACAAATAAAAATGCAAACTATCTTTCTCGATATTTTCAATTGGGTACTGGAATTTTAGAATTAAATCTTCGTAACATTCCATTTTTTTACCATTCACATTTGAGTTTACACTTAAGAAAACTTGTTTCGGTTTTTCTGTTTCTTGATTCCTCTTTTTATTCGATGACTTGGCACTTTTTTTAGTTTTTTTATCCACCTCAACTTTATGAATAAAATTCAAATCCAAAGTATCGACCGCAGGAACAAGTACGCCTGCCGAATCTGTTTTTTCATAATGAAGAGCCAAACGCAACGTGTCTTGCATAATAAGAGAACTATCTGCAATCCAATAAGTAAGCGTATCTTTTTTCTTCGTTGCCTCGGTGATAAAATCTTTTTTCAATTCAAAATTTAGTGGCTCAATGCGTGGCATTTCTCTTACCGATGTATTGAAAAACAAGGTAAAATGTTCGTCGGTTTTTCGTTCAGATTTTATCAAATATTGTATCAAAGTTTCCTCTTTGAACTGACGAAGAATAATTTTATTGGGATTTTCGAGATGCGAGTAAACCGTGCTATCTTTTGAAATAGAATCAATCACTTCAACATAATTTGTTGCACGTTGTGCTTCGTTCAAAAAAGAAATTGACTCTTCGGGCGAATCGAAAAAATTTGTGCGATTCAAGTCTTGCAAAGCAAAAAGCATATAATCTTTATCGGCAAGATTTTTAAGTAAAAACTCACCTTTGCTATTGGTTTTTGTAATGCGCTCGAGTGCAGTTGAAGTAAAAAGTGAATCTTCCATCGTAGAATAAACACCTACAATACAATTTGTTACAGGATTTAGCGTATTAGCATCGAGCACAATTCCACCCAAAATAAGTGAATCTATTTGATCGCCTGTAGAAAATGCCACCGAAAATTTTTCCAACACATTTCCTTCGTTGTTGTCAGATAGAGCATCGCCAAAATCAATAGTGTAAGTGGTATTTTTGCGCAAAGAATCTTTCAGTTCTATCGAAACTTTAGGACCCGTAACTTTCACAATGGGTTGTTTTTTTTGCGTAGGCGAAACAATCACATTCTCAAAAGGATTGTCAATTTTGACGATTTCATCGAATAAAATCGTTATTTTCTTGTCATTGAAATTTGTTACCCCAACGGCTTTACCTTTTTTTATAGCGGGAGGCGTTTCGTCTTCGGGTCCGCCTTGTGGCCCAAGACCTTTATTGGCACACGCCACCACAACCACCGACATTATTGCGACAAGCAATATTTTTATTGCGTTTTTATTTCTCATCAAAAATTAGTTAATATTCAATTCCTTTTGATATTCATACGGCATTGAAATGTATTGTATTTTCCACAAAGTCTTTTCTGACATTTTTCTCAATTTTGTTTTAACCAAACATCTATTAGACCTTTTATCGTCTCCACAAAAGATTTTGCTTGTGGGAAAAGTTCATTTACTTTTTGCAAATCGTGATTTACAAAATCCTCGTAATCTCCTGAAGAACGCATTCCAAACATAATTGCATAAAAATGACCCATTTCTGGCGGAATAATCCCTTTTTGCACAAATTGCAATCCCAACTGTTGCCTCACTCCATCGTGCGTTTTAACTTGTATATTATTAGCTACGAACAAAGCACTTGCAGCATAATAGCACGCATAATACATTCTATTTACAGCAGTATTATAAAACCCATTTTTACAATGACTTTCAACTTCTGCCAATGTTGATTCTGCATTTTGCATTCTGTATATTACAATCTCTTTTCTATTTTCGTTTGTAATCATAACACTACTCCTTCCGTCATTACGTTGTCATAAAATGGCGTTACTCTTTTCCCCCATTCTTTTTTTGACATTACAATAGAGTTGATAGGGACACCAGTTGAAAGTTCTATTTGATACAAAGGCTTCGTAATTTCCATTTCGTCTTGCAACGACACTTTGGGAGCATCTACTAAAATAAGCAAGTCTATATCTGAATCTCGCCGAGCTTCTCCACGCGCTTCAGATCCAAACAAACGAGTTTCTATTGAAAACCTTGTCTGCTTCAATGCTTCTTTAATTTGTTTTACGATTGATACCCTTTTCATTTTTTTCTCTTATTTTTTCAAAAGTAGAAAATTATTTTTCAATTCACGAAATTGTTTCCGTTTTCTTTTTGATTTTTATTCTTTTTTCGTGCTAATAATTTTGTGCGCTATACGGCAACGGAGACAATCTTTTCTGTCGCAATACATTTTTTGCAATTCGATGACGGCTTGCGAATCGTAGGCATTTTGTGGTTCTATTCCAAATTGTTGCCACTTCTCAACAATACGATTGCTCTCTGCAGGAATTTCTTCGAGCAACGAAAGTGATTTTTCCCGCAATTCATCGTCGTTTTTCTGCTTTGCGTACGAAAATAAAAACGGCACAACGCAGTTAATCATAATGGTATGAATTGCCGTTTTCCCCAAGCATTTTTTGCATTCTGGCGAAACATTTGAAAAGTTGCAATGCGTACTCCAATAACCATCGGCACAAACATTGTCAAATAGGTTATAAATGCTTGCGTATGTGGGATTTTCGACAATTTTTGAAAACAACTTGGACGATTGAAATATCAATTTTGCAAATTGTGCAATACGTACTTGCGGGAAATTTTGTGGTCGCATACGTGCCATTTTCCAATGCAAATTTTGTGGCGTAGCAAGGTTGAATTTCGTCATCAAAAAATGTGCTTCGTTACAAAGTTTTTCGGCATATTCGTCTTTTGGATTTTCGGGCAATAATCCTGCCACGCCAAAAAGCATTGCTTCTATTTGCAAAAGGTTGTTTTTGTGCTTTTGCAATGCCGACAAAGGAACGGATTTTGCCAATCGTTCAAATTCGTCGCCGTTCACACCGAAACCAAAACTGCGTGCAAGAGCAATGTAAAACGATTCCGACCAATTATTTTTGTTTTTCTGCAAAATTTCATCAATATGTTCGCTTTTGTTCATCAATCTTTCGGTGAGCAATGCCGACATCCACGATGAAACAAAAATTGGAGACAAAGAACTTAATTTTTCAGCACACGGATATTGCCGATTTTCATCGATGAATTGCGAACAATTCTCAATAATTTCTTTAGAAAATGTCAGTACCAATTGTGGAATTTCTTCACCGTTTTTTCGGTAGATATGGTCATCTGCTTCAATGACAACGTGCAATATCACATTGTCGTAAGCAGAGTCGGCACTGTGGTGATGTCGTTTCCAATCGCTACTGCGTTGGTGAATCTCGACATTTCCCGCCCAAATTTTATCGCAAATTTTAACTTTAGCATTAAAAAAATCGGGACCTGCATCATTATTCAATCTGCCAATGTCAATAATTTCGAGTTCTTCGCCACTGCAAGTGCGCAAATTCTGATTGCAGAACAATTTGTTTTGCCAAATATATTGAATAAGTTTTTCGGGAATCATCAGTCTAAAGTTTTTTCCGACGTCAAAAGTACGTCTTTTGTTTTTAATTCACTACATTTGCAGAAACTAAAACGCAAAAAGATGAAAAAAGGATTTATTATTTTCTTGATATGCCTTATCCCTGCATTGGCTCTTACGGGATGGCTTTATTGGCGCTATTGGTTCGTGTTGGGCGAAGGCGTCAAAAGTGGCGACTTGAACTACGTGGTAAAGAAAGGCGTCATTTTCAAAACCTACGAGGGCAAACTTATCCAAACGGGACTGAAAAGTAGCAACGGCAGTTTGCAGAGCAACGAGTTCATTTTTTCTGTAGAAAACGACAGTTTGGCAAACGAACTGATGCTAAATAGTGGAAAAACCTATCAACTGCACTACAACGAATACAACAACGCATTACCTTGGCGTGGATATAGCAAGTACGTTGTAGATGACATTATCAACAAGTAGGGTTTTACTTCTTTTTCTGAACGCTCCAACCAAATTTGCCCAATTCATCGCCAATTTTGTAATAATGACCGTGATTGTAGGCAAGAAGATTTGCTTTGTCTAAATGGAATGTTCCTGTTTCGGGGTCGAGGTATTGCTCGTCGGCTTGAACACTTACGACTTCTGCCAAAAACATATCGTGTGAGCCAAGTGGTATAATTTGTTTCACACGGCACTCAATGTTTACGGGCGATTCTGCAATGAGTGGTGCTGGTACATTTTTGCTCATCACTGGCGTAAGTTGCATTTCTTTGAACTTGTCATAATCGCGACCAGAACGCACACCGCACCAATCGGTAGCACGAGCCAATTGCTCGGTTGTAAGGTTGATGACGAACGCCATGTTTTGTTTTATAATGTCGTACGAATGTCGTTCTTTCCTCACCGAGATATAACACATTGCGGGGTCGCTACAAATGGTGCCAGTCCACGAAACTGTTAGAATATTGTATTCTTTTTCATTCGCACCACAACTCACCATTACTGCAGGCAACGGATAAATCATTGTTCCCGCACGCCATTGTTGTTTTTTATGTTCTGCCATATTGCTTGTTTTCACAAAAAATGCCGATTTAATCGGCATTTTTCACATTTATTTAAATTTTATTTCTTCTTCTTTTAGTACCCGTTCGCAGTAGCAACACTGCACTTGCATTGGTTGTTTTTGCAAAACACGAAACTTTGTTGGCACAGGCTGATTGTTGGTAATACATTTAGGATTGTTGCAACAAACAATGTCTGAAACAATTTCGGGCAACTGAACGGGAATTTTCTCCTTCACCGTGTAATCGTGAATGATATTCAAATTTGCCAAAGGCGCAAGTAGTGCGATTTTGTTGATAGATTTTTGGTCGAGATACAAATCAGAAACCTTCACAATTCCCTTTGTACCAAGTTGTTTGCTCTCAAGGTTGTTGCCGATTGTAATTTGGTTACTTACCTTGTCGAGTTGCAAAATAGAAACTACTTTGAAAAGTTTGTCAGATGGAATGTGGTCTATCACCGTTCCGTTGCGCAAAGCGACTACCTTCAATTCTTTTTTATCCATAATTGCATCAATTTCTTTTCACAAAAATAATAAAAAAACAAAAGTCTTTTGTATTTGACAAAAAACATTTACATTTATCGAAGAAATAATTTTATCAAAAAATGATTACAGAAGACGAAAACGAGATTGTACTCGTCAGCATTTACGGAGAAGATAAACCTGGTGTAACATCTCAAATTACCGAGATTTTGGCAAACTACAACGCCGAGATTTTGGACATTGGTCAGGCAGATATTCACCAGTCGCTTTCTTTAGGAATTTTGGTGCGTTTCCGCAAAAGTCAGACAAACGTTGGCGGAGGGGTACTTAAAGATATTCTTTTCAAAGGTTACGAATTGGGCGTAAAAGTCAGATTTGTTCCTATCTCAATTGAGCAATACAACGAATGGGTAGGCAAGCAAGGAAAAGACCGACACATTATTACCATACTCGGCAAAGGAATCACCGCAAAACAAATATCTAAAATAACGGAAGTCGTTGCAGAACAAGGACTTAACATAGACTCTATCAAGCGACTCACTGGACGAATGTCGCTAAATTCGGAAGACACCACTTTGCGTGCGTGCATAGAACTTTCGGTACGAGGAACTTTCAAAGACCGCAACGAAATTCAAGCAAAATTTATGCACCTTTCGGCAACTTTGGGTGTAGATATTTCGTTCCAAAAAGATGATATTTATCGCCGAAATCGTCGTTTGATTTGCTTCGATATGGATTCTACACTTATCAAAACGGAGGTGATTGACGAATTGGCAGACCGTGCTGGCGTGGGTGCCGAAGTTCGTGCCATTACAGAATCGGCAATGCGTGGCGAAATTGATTTTCAAGAAAGTTTCAAACGACGCGTGGCTCTGCTGAAAGGACTCGATGAAAACGTAATGCAAGATATTGCCGAAAAATTACCAATTATGGATGGTGCCGACCGACTGATGACAATCTTGAAAAAATGTGGCTATAAAATTGCCATTTTATCCGGTGGATTCACGTATTTTGGCGAATATCTGAAAAAACGTTTCGGCATAGATTATGTGTATGCCAACGAACTGGAAATAGTGGACGGAAAACTCACTGGAAATTATGTTGGCGATATTGTAGACGGGCACCGGAAAGCCGAACTGCTACGCATGATAGCGCAGTTTGAGCATATCGACTTGAAACAGGTAATCGCAGTGGGCGATGGCGCCAACGACCTTCCAATGATAAACATGGCTGGACTTGGCATTGCTTTCCACGCAAAACCGAAAGTGAAATCCATCGCACGCCAGTCCATCTCGACTATCGGACTTGACGGCATTCTGTACTTCCTCGGTTTTAGAGATGTACATATTGATAAATGATATTTTTACATTAGTGTCCACTAAAAAAT
>DCHK01000047.1 GCA_002315615.1 Bacteroidales bacterium UBA1754
AACTTTCGTTTGCCGTAAGTATGAAATTTTACCGTTACTCGATAGACGACAAAGTGATAGAACAATCGAAGAAAGATGGCGATGCTATCAACGAGAAACACGGATTCTATCCAAATGCTAACTTTGGTATTTTCTATCAAGACTACAAGTTCTTCACAGGACTTACGCTCACGAATATGATACCTGTTGAAATCTCGATGTTTGGCGAGAAAGAACCTAAACGTCCATTCTCGTTCTTCTACCAAATTGGTTATGCTTTCGGTTGTGGAAGAAACACCAGTTTCGAACCAAGTGCCGTGTTCAAAATGGATGCAGATAGTCGTAAGCAAATTGACATCAACGTACGCTTTATTCAGCATCGTGACGACCAAGACCTCAGTTGGTGGATAGGTTGCGCCTACAAACACAATCTTGACGAAGGTAGTGGACAAAGTCTTGTACTCCTTCCAAACGCCACTGTAAGAATCGGAAAGTTCCGCGTAGGTTATGCCTTCAACCTCGACTTAAACAAACTTGTAAGTCACAACTACGGCACGCACGAAATTATGCTTGGCTACAGTTTCTGCCACACAAGCAAGTTCTGCCGATAGACAGAGATAGTTTATTTTTCCTCATACACTACATTCAGCAAGGTTTCTCCTACTGCTTGTAGTGTTTTTTTTTCGATATTTTGCATATCGTCGTTTTGTGTGTGCCAATGCGATGGAAAACCATTTTCTGAGAAGTTGATAATATCAACGGAAGGAACGCCAAGTATCTCGTTCACAGGCACGTGGTCGTCGGTTATCTGACCCAACATTTGAGGAATAAAATAATTTGAATAGCCTAATTCTGCTGCTTTTTGCCAAATTTTTTCTACCACGCCCTTTGCGTACATCATAGAATAAACTTCCTTATGAAAAGTGGCATCCTTTGCGCCTACCATATCAAGCAAAATGCCGTATTTCGCACGATAGTTTATAGTATGCGGATTGGCTGACCAATATTGCGAACCAAGACACCAACTATCACTGTCGCCACCACGAGGATTGCCATAATCTTCGGAATCGAAAAACACAATATCCACACCAACCGTAGGATTTTGCTGACCAAACAAACGAGCCATTTCAAGCAATACACCAACCCCACTCGCGCCATCATCAACTCCCAGAATCGGTTTGTTGTAATTCGCTTCATCTGCATCGTGGTCGGAATACGGGCGAGAATCCCAATGCGACATTAGCAGTACTCTACTTTTCGCTTCTACATTGAACGAACCGATAATATTTTTCGACTTTAATATGGTGCCATCAAAAGCACGGAGATTGGCATTTTGAACAGTTACTTCTGCACCAAATCTTGTCAACTCGTTTTGCAAGTACACAGCACAATCATCGTGCTCAACAGTATTTGGTACACGCGGTCCAAAATTTGCTTGATTTTGAATATACTGAAAGGCCGAATCTGCATTAAACTTCGGTACTTCTACTGCAACCTTTTCACTCACAACTTTCTGTACTTCAGATTTTCCACCATTGCACGAAATCAACAAAGTTGAAAGCACAAAAGCGACAGATAACAATTTTTCCATATTTTTCTTCTAAAAATCGTACGAAGCCGTCAGACCTACGGCAAAAATATTCTGCCTATTTTTCACTTGAATATCGTTCTGCACACGATAATATGCACCCAACGACATACGGCGAGTGAGCAAATAATCGCATCCTATTTGTGAACGCAAGGCATCAATTCTATTGCATTCAGCATCGTTCAACGAAGTGTAAAATTCAAAATAGGCGTAGGGCGAAAATCTCGAATTTGCTATTTTATACTCTGCCATCAGTCGGTTTCGAAAATAAAGTTTCGGATTACGTTTATAATCGCCCGTGTTGGGATTCTGAAAAGTGGCTTGAAATTTTGCACGCCAACTCAACTTAAACGAACCAAACGACTCTTTGAATGTAAGTTGACCAAATGTGCGATGACGATTCTCGTAATACGAATAGTCTTTCGACTTGTTGATAAAAGCATAACCAACGCCCAATTTCAAATGCTTGCGTGCAAAAGTATAGCCAAAAGAAACTGCCGTCTCTGAACGATAATAGTTTGTAATGTTGTTATTAAATCGCAAACCTTCTGACAATGACACATCGAACTTTCTGCCCAAATCTTTATTCACCTCAAAAGACAAATGCGCTTCCATATCGTTGTCGGCAGCGTACAACATTGGCGACAACAAGCAAAAAAACACAACATAAGACAGTTTACAAAAAACCGTCTTACGCCATTTTTTTATGCCCAGTTTGTTTATCACCGATTTATTCTTGCGTATATTGTTTGGGGTTTGTTATTTGGTCAACATCGTTAGACGCACCATCTTTGGGCAGATAAATCAATTTAATAAATGCCACGTCGCGCAAAAAGTCGATATGACCGATTTGTATTTTAAGAATGTTCAGTCCCGTACGTTTCTTCAAATCTGCAATAAGTTCAGCCTCTTTTTCGGGAACAATCATATCTATTTTTTCGTAAAGCACCAATTTTGTACAAGTTTGTCTGAAGAATTTTTTGCTCTCCAACGCCCAAATAACAAGCAAAAAGAACGAGTTGGAAACTATCAATTCTACATAACTTGCTGTGGTAGCCAAACCATTTATAACAGAAAGTCCCATTATCACGAACAAATAAGTCATTTCGCGAATGGAAATCTGCTCCGTTCGATACCTTATTATTCCAAAAATAGCAAAAAGTCCAAGTACCAAACCGATTTGCATTTTAATGCTTCCAAGCAAATAGATAAGCAAGAAAATGGTAACGCTGAATAGCATAAATGTGAAATAAAAATCACGACGTTTACCTTTTGGATAGTAGAAAAATTGTACAATGATAAATGACACTAAAAGGTTGAATGCAAAGCGTAGCAACAACATATAAAGACTTTGTGTGTCAAGAATAGGAACGCCCAAAAATGTTTCTGATATTCCTTCTGCTTGTGTATTGCCAAATTCGGCAGCAATACTTGGGTCGAATTCTAAAACTTCATCTTCCATAACTATTATTTTATTATTTTATTATTCAGTTTTCGTAGTTTATTGTTAAAGCGATTGTGCCGTACACTTGGGTTTGTTAGCACCGTGCCAATGCAATATTTGCTGATTCCCATCGGCTTTATGCGAAACTCACGCAACAATTCGCGAAAATATGAGTACTGGTTTCCGTCTTGTTTCAGTTCTATAATCATCAACTTCGGAATCTCGCCATCGATACCAGTTTGATGATTGGTGAATTTAATGTTGAAATCAATCGTCAGTCGCTCACTCATTCCGTTGTTTACAAGCGTAATGCGATAGAAATCATTTTCCACTTGTGGCAAAAGTTTTGTGTATTCGGTGCGCGACTCTTTTTGTAGAAAAGGAATGCCTACAGCATCTTCTGTTACACGTTCAAAAAGTTCGGGCGAAATATCCACGCGCTTTTTTTTGGTGCGACCTTTATTCGATTTATTTTTAATCTCTAACACATACTGACCCGTAAGAAAATAATGACGCGTACGTATTTTTTGGCGTCCTAATTTTCTGTTGTGATGCGCCACATACATCTTCACATCTTCTGTGTCGTAATAAAGTGTTTTGTAATGATTTACAACTTCGTCTCCCACAACTTGCACTTTATACAATGTTCTCACTTTTTCCAATATCAAAGGTAAATTATCAATGCTCGTAGTGAACTTTGTATCAATACGATTCATCAATTTTACGCTATCCATTTCTTGCAACGAAATGGGCGTCATTTCCTTCAATATTTGCTGATAAGATTCCGTTATTTGGGTCAAGATTTTAGCCCCCCATCCCCCTAAAGGGGGTTCTTTATGTTTATTTGTTGATATTTAGACGCCACAATTGTGACGTCTCTACAACTATATACTTTTCACTTTTAACTCTTCACTTTTTTCTAATTATTTAACAATTCTTTCGTAAGTTTTCACAGAGAATAGTTTTCCGTTAGGCAAATAGTTGTATTGTTTTTTCTTTGTGCCATCGGGGTTATACTCATATTTACGAATACGACTGACACGGTTGCGGTCGTCGTAAACCACTTCCTGAATACATTTTCCGTTTGCATCGTATTTAAAAGTCAATCGCTCTTTCTGTCCATAAACGGCATACTCTATTTCTTCCACTTTGAAACCATCGGCATCGTATACAGTAAGGTGGTCGAGCCAACGGCGTTTGCCTTCGGTGTTCCACTCTTTCACCGTCATACTTTTATGACCATCGAGTTTTGCTTGTCTTTCGGGCGAAATTTGGGCTGACAACAATTCGGCAATCATTGCCAATACTAACGTTATTATTACTTTCGTTTTCATCTTATTTCATTATTTTATGTCAACTATTCTAATTACTTCTGCTTCAAATATTTTACCTGATTCGTCCACTTTTATTGTGTCGGAAAATACAGGTTTCAGAATACTCTCGGCATATTCTTCAAACAATTTCATATCTGGCGAGTAGGCATAAATCACATACTCGCCTTTCTGCAAACGCTGAAAAACATACGAGCCATCGTAAGAAGTTCGTGTGTCGTCGAGCACTATCGGGTCTCCCACTCTCGACAGATACACACGCGTTTCGGCAGGAATATAATCTATTGCCTTTCCGCCTTCGGAAATGTACTCACCATAATCTTTCAAATAGTAATTCACTTTCACACAACCTTTTATCATCGAAGTGCCGTATGCTTTGCCTTCGTGAATATAAATAGTGCCAACATTTCCATTGTCGCCACGCGATATGGTAATGTTTGCTTTTTCGGCTTCTTTTTCGCCAGAGTCGTAGGTGGAATAGGCAAAAATTTCGTAATTGCCTTTGTTAAGATTTTTGAATTTGAAATAGCCATCGTAACCAGTTTCTACCTTGTCGCCTACTTCTTTGTTGCTACCATAGTAAATGTAAACGTTTTCTTTGACGGCTGGAATGGTGTCTGTAGAAAGCGAGAAGTCATCCTCGGAATGGATTACTTTATAGACATATCCACTAATTGATGCTGTTCCGCCCTCGCCTTCGTCTTTGTTGCACGATACAAAGGCGCACAAACCGCACATCAATGTAAAAAAAAGTACTTTTTTCATCGAATTTCAAACAATAATATTAGAATAATTATTCAAAATAGCACAAATGCTACATTGAATAATTAAAAGGTTAATCTACTCAACTTCTTCAAAATCAACGTATTCGCCCTCGTCTTTTGCAATTATTTTTTTATGCACCGACGAAGAACGATGCGTTTCTTGTTGCGTTGTCTGCTGTCTTTTGGTATTTCCAAAGTTAAAAATGGACACAATCTTACCCAAAATACTGAATGCTACAACTACAACCAATATTACTAAAACAATTATTCCAAACAACAAGAATAGCAGAACGTGCATTTTATACTCCTTTATTCATTGCGTAAAAACGCAAACTTTTAATAAAACGTTCAAAGTTATGAATTATTGCCCAAGTGCACATTAAAATCAATATATTTTTTCGGCAATGCGTTTCACACTATTTACGGCATTCATCGAATAGAAATGAATACTTGGGACACCCGCTTTTTTCAATTCCTCGGATTGCGCTGTGCACCATTCAATGCCAAGTTGAACGGCAGTCTCTTTTGTGGTGCATTTACGAAGTTCCGAAGCCAATGTTTCGGGCAAATCGATATGGAAAACACGTGGCAAAACCGACAACTGCGTAGGCGAAGTTATTGGTTTAAGTCCTGGAATGATTGGAACAGTTATGCCCTCTTGACGACATTTTTCCACAAACGAAAAATATTTTGAATTGTCGTAAAACATTTGTGTAACAATGTAATCGGCACCCGCTTTTACTTTTTCTTTTAACCAAAATATATCAGATTCGGCGTTAGGCGATTCTTCGTGCTTTTCGGGATAACCAGCCACACCATACGAGAACGGCACCTTTGGTGCTTCAAACTCCGACCCATCAATGAAACGACCACGATTAAAATCATTCACTTGTTGTTGCAGTTCGTTTGCGTGAGAATGTCCATCGGCTTGCGCCTTGAAATTTTTCTCGTTTTTAGCACGGTCGCCACGCAACACAAGCAAGTTTGTAATGCCCAAATAATGCAAATCTATCAGTGCATATTCCGTTTCCGATTTACTGAAACCCGAGCAAATAACGTGTGGCACAACGGGCACTTTGTATTTGTTTTGAATAGCGGCTGCAATGGCTACCGTACCCGGACGATGGCGCACCGAAACTTGTTCAAAAAGTCCGTTCGGCAACGTGCGAAACTCCACTTCGCTACGATGCGAAGTAATGTTTATGTATTTGGGGTTAAATTCAAGAAGTTCCTCAATGTCGCGAAATAATTTGCCGGAATCTGCACCTTTCATTGGAGGCAGAATCTCGAACGAAAACGCAGTCTCGCTACAACCATTTATCAAATCTACAATATTCATATTTTCAACGTAAATTGCACAAAGTTAGAAATTTTATTCCAATTCTGTCGTTTTCTTTACAAAAAGGCACAGCGAATAAATTTTCAACAAAAAAAATTGTTTTTGAAAAAACATAATTATATTTGCAGTAGTAAACTGAAAGATTTACCCAAATGAGCAAACCATCCACTTTTGTATATAACGAAAATAATACTGATAATCTTTTGATTGTTAGCAAGTTATGCAATAATGGGGGGGGGTAAATTATGCAATAAATATTTATAAAAAATACACTGCTTCTGTGCCTTGTAGGTGCGGGAGCAGTTTTTTTTGTGCATTTTTTAGAAGCGAGAAACGATTAAACAAATAAACACTTAAACATTAACAAAATGGTAAAAATTAAAAAAGAAATGTATGAGTCGCCAAAGACAGAATGTCTTATGGTGGGAACGCAGTCTATTATCTGCGCAAGTGGTGCTCCTATGGAAGCAGGATTTACAGTTATCAACAAAGGGAAAGCCACTTCTTGGTAAAATTAACTAAAGTAGTAAACATTAAATTTAGCAAAAAAAATGAAAAAGATTTTTTATTTCGCTGCGGCATTGATGTGCTTTTCGGCTTGTACAAACGACGATGACAACGCCACAAGCGGCGGTTCTATAGGCGAAACATTCGCGACAGGGCAGAAAGTTACCATTTCTACTGCAATGAACAACAATGGTGGGAGCAACCTTACACAAGCCATCGGTACAGACAATGGTACAACTATTGACTACACTTGGGAAGAGGGCGACAGCGTTCTTGTAAAAGTAAACAGCGAAACGGCTGTGTTCAAATTGGTAAGCGGTGCAGGAACAAAAAGCGCCACATTCGAGGGCGAAATGCCAGCAGGTGGCACTAACTTTACACTTCAGTATCCTGTAGAGGAACCGAACATTGCTACGCAAAACTACAACAACAATTTGATGCCAAAAGATAAGTTGTTATTCAAAGCAACTAACTGCACATTGGGCAATAGCGCTCAATTGGTGGCACAAAACGCCATTATGCAACTTGACCTTTACGGTACAGATCAAACTATCGGTTCTATTGTAGTTAATGCAAATTCTACGACCTACACGCTTAACGTGGGTGCTAAAACAATTGGCGCTACCGAAGGTGCTGCTACTCCGTTCTACATTATTGTTCCTGCCGGTGCATATAATTTTTCAGTGGACATTTATAACAATGCAACAACACCTGCAAAAATTTGCTCATTTTCTACAACAGAAGCTAAAGCATTCACTGCGGGCGCTTGTTTGGGTATGCCAGCTAAAGAAGTCAAGGCAGTTCTTGCAACAAAAGGTACTGCAAAACGCACAGGAAATATAGATGTAGAATGGGTACAACTTTGGGCAGGTGGTCCAAAATGGGCTACCTATAATGTGGGTGCTACCTCTGTTACGGAATGCGGAGGTTACTATTGCTGGGGTGGTTCATACGAAAACGGAGAAGGCAAAGCGTGGACAGATGACCGTAGTACTTCCTCTTCTAGTATCCAATATGGGTCAAATGATACAGCTAAGAAACTATGGGGTGACAATTGGCAAATGCCATCGAAAGCAGATTTTGAAAACCTAACAAGTTTCTCAAAAATACGCGATACTTGGACTGACGATTATAAAGGAACTGGGGTAAAAGGAATGATCATAACGGGGATAGGTGACTATGCTGAAAATAGCATTTTTATACCTGCTGGAGGATTCTGTTATGAAGGTGAAATTGATGAGGATTTTAAAGACACTGGCTATATATGGGGTGCAGATCCTGGGAAACCTAATGCCGCACGTTACTGCAATTTTAGCATAGATAGAGATAGTGGTACTGATGTATCCGGGTGTGGTACTAGATCTACAATAGGATCTGCCTTGAATGTCCGCGCCATCTTGCACGAATAGTCATTGAATTACAATTTAGCAAAAATTGAGGGACACAATTAACGTGCCCCTCATTTTTTTGTATGTATTGTCTTTATGCCATCGGCACAAAGCGCCTTTTTCGCCTTTCGTAATCAGCCTTTTGGTCGTCGCCAATTTTGCCGATGCTGAAATATGTTGCTTTAGGATTTGCAAACATCAGTCCGCAAGTGCTTGATGCGGGATTCATCGCACCATTTTCGGTAAGCGAAATACCAATTTCTCCGAAAGGAATCAAATTTTGCAAAATGAAAATTACCGATTGGTCGGGCAACGATGGGTAGCCCACAGCAGGACGAATGCCAGCATATTTACATTGGTGCAACTCTTTCACCGAAAGTTTTTCATTAGGCGCATAACCCCAATATTCGGTACGCACAAGCAAGTGCATTTTTTCGGTAGCCGCCTCTGCCAATCGGTCGCACAATGTTTGAAAAAGCAATTTCTCGTAATCTGTGGCAAAATTATTTGTTATAGGCACAACCGATGAGGCAAAAATTCCTACAAAATCAGTTTTTTCGTCCACAAAATCGCAAAGCGAAAGATATGTATTAGTAGCATTTTGCTGTTGCTGACGCAAGGTTGGCAAATAAATTTTATCTTCGGTGAAAAGAATGCCCTCGTTGTAAGAAATTGCTGGCGATATTCGAAAAATGCTTCTTATTTGCACTTGAGTTTCCATTTGTTGCAACATTTGCATAGCATCAGCATACAATTTTTGTGCTTCTTCTGCTTTCGTTCTTTCCGAGAATGAAAAACGAGAAATCCACATTTCATCAGCATTTTCTATTCCCGAAAAATCGCCCATCAATCGCCAAGCATAGAAAAAATACTCCCAATGCACGTATGGCACGAGTTCTGCCACCGAGAAATTCAACGT
>DCHK01000014.1 GCA_002315615.1 Bacteroidales bacterium UBA1754
ATTTTGCGCCTACAAGAAGACCAACACACACACAAGGCAACATACGCACCAATTACAGAAGAAGTTTTCAATCGCATAAAAGACGAAATGACAAAAAAAGGACTACTTCATAACGATGTAAACTATAAAGACTTTATTAAATGAAATCGAGAATAAGAAATTCCTTTTCGGCACGATTAAGTTTCTACATACTTTCCATCACTGCCATATTATTCATCATTGCACTCTTAATAGTTGCAATATGGTCGAGAAGACTTATCAAAGAAGAAGCATCAAGAAATGCTACAAATACTTTGCGCGCCACCATCAGCGACATAGAGAAAATCATTATCGATGTAGAGTCTGCCGCCAAGAATAATGTATGGATTGCCCAGTTGCAAGACGACCCAGAATATGTTTATACCATCACACAGCGATTTGTTGCGGAAAACGAGAACGTTGTAGGAAGCACCATCGCTTTCAAACCATATCATTTCCAAAAGAAAAAAGAATGGTATGCCCCTTATTCTTACAAAGAAGAAAAAACAGGAGAAATACTGACTATTCAAATGGGAAACGAAAACTACGACTATCACGTAATGGAATGGTACTTGGTGCCAAAACTATTGAAAAAACCATATTGGAGCAACCCATATTTTGATGCGGGCGGTGGCGAGCAAATGATGTCCACCTACTCTATTCCACTAATGGACGAAAACGGTGAGGTTTATGCCGTTTTTACTGCCGATATTTCTTTGAAAAAAACCACCGAAAAAATAAGTCGTACAAAACCATACAAAAACTCTTACACCATATTGCTTTCGCAAAATGGTTCATTTATCTGTCATCAGTCTGAAGAAAAATTGCTCGACGAAACCATTTTTTCTGTTGCGTACAAGATGAACGAACCAAAAATTGCCGAAGTCGGCAAAAGAATGGTTGCAGGAGAATCTGGCGTCAGCGAATTCAAGAACGAATTTGGCAATGCGTTTATCGTTTATGGCGGTCTATCGAACGGATGGTCGGCAGCCATTATTTGTCCTTACGAAGATGTTCAGGCACGTGCGCTGGAGATGAACATAATCTTGATACTTGTACTATCGCTCGGTCTGTTGCTACTTTTTATTTTGTGTATGTCAACCATTCGTCAGTTGACAAAACCTTTGACAGAATTCTCGCAATCAGCACACGAAATTGCACACGGAAACTTTAATGCTCCACTGCCTAAAATTGTTTCGAAAGACGAGATGAAACAACTGCACGATAGTTTCGAATATATGCAGAAATCTCTCGTCAACTACATTGCCGAGTTGAAAGAAAGCACCGCAAACAAAGAGCGAATATTGAGCGAATTGAGCATCGCACGAAATATTCAAATGAATATGGTACCTACAAATTTTGACGATATTAAAGATGTCAAAATATACGGCACAATGGTTCCTGCCAAAGAGGTTGGTGGAGACTTGTACGACTTCTTTGTAAAAGACGACAAACTCTACTTCTGTATTGGCGACGTATCAGGCAAAGGTGTTCCAGCAGCGTTCTATATGGCAATGTCGCGCGCAGCATTCCACTACATCGGAAGAATGGATTTGCAGATGGACGAACTCGTTTCGCACGTGAACGACAGTCTTGCCGACGGAAACACATACAATATGTTCATCACCCTATTTGCAGGTTGCCTCAACCTAAAGACAGGCGAATTTACCTACTGCAACGCAGGACATAACCCAATAATGATTGCGCCACCAAATGAAGAAGCCTATTATCTTGACGTGAAAGCAAACCTTGCACTCGGTCTGTTCACTCAATTCCCTTACCTAATGCAAAAAACAACACTGAAAGAGGGAACAAAAATTATTTTGTACACCGATGGTGTAACTGAAGCCGAGAACGCCAAAAAAGACCAATACGGCGAAGAAAGACTGAAAAACTGGGCTAACAATTTGGCAAAAGATGCAACGCCACAAACGGCAGTAGATGAACTTTTGTCGTCGGTACGCCAATTTACTAACGGCGAACCACAAAACGACGATATTACAATTTTTATTATCGACAATACGAGAAAGAAAGAATAAATTTGAAATAACGAATTTAATTAGTATTTTTACAAAAAATAAGAAAAATATGGACGTTAAAATCATAAAAGAAGGCAACAAGCAATCGGTTACTTTGAGCGGAAGACTCGATACAACCAATGTAAGCAAATTTCAAGAAGACATCGCACCACTTATGGAAGGCGATTATCCAAATATTGAAATTGACTGTACCGATATGGAATATACAAGCAGTCAGGGTTTGCGTATGTTCCTTATTCTGCAAAAGAGCGTGAATGCTCGCAACGGCAATATGGTAATGAAAAATATGAAAGCACAAGTAAAAGAAGTTTTCGACATTACTGGCTTTTCAAACATCATCAAAATAGAATAATACAAAGAAAGCCTCATAAAAAGAGAGCGAACTTCTACTGAAATTCGCTCTCTTTTTATATCCATTATAGAACAATCAAAACAATTTTTTACCAAGAAAAACACCTAACCACACAAACAACACACAGACGAGCAACGAAAAAAGCATATACGAAAATGCCAACGCATAGCGTCCGTTCTGAAACATATCCAATGCTTGTGCCGAAAAAGTGGAAAACGTAGTAAATCCACCACAAAAACCTACTGCAAGCAACAAATTCAAATCGCCTTTACCAAAAGCAGAAATGACAAGTCCAATAATCAGTGCACCCACTGTATTTACAACAAATGTACCAATCCACGACGAAACGGACAAAGCCACGCACATCAGCGTGATGCTATAGCGCGCCACACTTCCGCACGCGCCACCCAAAGCAACCAACAAAAACTCTTTTAACATAATTACAAAAATAAAAAAAAGCAGTTGTATAATCACAACTGCCTTTAATGGCGGAGAGAGAGGGATTCGAACCCCCGGAACCTCTCAGTTCAACGGTTTTCAAGACCGCCGCGATCGACCACTCTGCCATCTCTCCAAAATATCTTCCTCCGAAAGACGATGCAAAGGTAGTATTAAAATTTAATTTTGCAAAAACTTTCACGGATTTTTATTCCTCCGAAGCGAAAAAAATTATTGTCTGATGACAACAACCTTAAATTTCATCGTAACTTTTGGCCTGTTATAAAGAAAATCGCTATCTTGTATTATAAAGGTAATTTTCCCTTGCTCGACGTCATAACGAATATTTTCTAAATACAATTCCCCTTCATCATCGCCAGGATAAACATAAGGTAAAATATTATCTCTACCATCTTTATCAATATAATACGCCAGTACTACGCCATTATCAATCACGCTTTTCGTTATTTCTGGAGCATCAAACGTGGCATAAACATAGCCAAATATATCAGAATCTTCCCAATGAGTTGTGAGTACATCAATATAAAACGCTTTCATATCAGCACCATAATAAATTTTTTGGGTGATATACTCCTTTTCGCAACCGGTGAAAAACATTGCAAGAATAGGAATCAATAAAAATTTCAATCTTTTCATATTCGTAAATTTAGAATTTATCATTAAGACAGATAAAGATACAAAAGGTTTAAAAAAGAACAAAACATACATAACAGAATTAAAACATCAGCAATTTGAATTATTATTTTAACTTTGCAAAATGAATCGTGTTATAATAGGAATAGGGTCGAATTTCGACAAAAAGCGCAACATTGAAAAAGCCATAGATGCGCTGAGAAAAACCAAAGGAATAGAATATATTGGGTTCAGTCAATTTATTGAAACGAAGTCTATCGATTTTCCGGGACCTGACTTTTTGAA
>DCHK01000017.1 GCA_002315615.1 Bacteroidales bacterium UBA1754
CTAAAAATAGATGCACAAAAAGCCGATTCTCTGCATAATTCCATTGCAGAACTCATTGGTAAAGCAAAATGTTGTGCACTAAATTGCTTGCCCGACCGAGATGCCGCACTTTGTTGTTATAATTTCACAAAATGAGACTTACTTTCTCGAACAAAGATTTTTTTTCGGAAGCAAAAATACTGCTCGACGAAGGACGTGAAATAATATTCTCGCCCAAGGGATACAGTATGCGTCCATTCATTGAAGACGAAAAAGACAGCGTAGTCATCAAAAAGAAAAATTCCGTAAAAGTGGGCGACATTGTTTTGGTACATATCAACGATGACGTTTACATACTTCACCGCATAATAGCCAAAGACGGAGAAAAACTCACGCTGATGGGCGATGGAAATTTAGAAGGTACTGAGAAATGCCTTACCAACGATGTATTGGGCACCGTTATTGAAATTAGAAACGAAAAAGGACGCAAAAAACTATTAACCAAAGGATGGTTTTGGCGACATACACTTTTTGCCCGAAAATATTTGCTAAAATTTTACAGAAAAATAATACTAAAATACAATTTACTATGAGAACAAAAACAGGATTTCGTTTAAGACAAATTGGCGACGACTACATTTTGATGCCAGAAGGAACAGAGCAAATAAACTTCAACAAAATGATTACATTCAACGCCACCGCTGCTTACATTTGGGAAGAAACCAAAGACAAAGATTTCGACAAAACGACTATAAAAAAACTACTTACCGACAAATATGAAATTTCTGACGAACAAGCAGAAATAGACGCCGTAAAAACCATTGAAGACTGGACAAAAGCAGGGCTAATAGAATAAACGCCAACTCTTAATGTTAATTCACATACATTTTATTAAATCGACCAAATCCACATCACACAAGTGTATGGTCGATTTTTTTGTTGCTTTTGTGACAAATACAACCAAGACAATCAAGTATTTCTGCCAAAATGTCAGTTTTGTCTATTTGGCATAATAATTGTAAACAAATGGAGTGGAACAATAAACATTCTAAAAGTACAACATTATGCAAAAAGGTAATATCGGGGTTACATCAGACAACATCTTCCCCGTCATCAAAAAGTTCTTGTACAGCGACCACGAAATTTTTCTTCGTGAAATAGTTTCAAATGCTGTAGATGCAACGCAAAAGTTGAAAACACTGTCGTCAGTAGGCGAATTCAAGGGCGAACTTGGCGACTTGAAAGTGCAAGTAAAAATTGACAAAAATGCTGGCACACTCACCATCAGCGACCGCGGTATTGGAATGACCGAAGACGAAATAAACAAATACATCAACCAAATAGCGTTTTCGGGTGCAGAGGAATTTGTAAATAAATACAAAGACAACGCACAAGCCATTATCGGACATTTTGGTTTAGGTTTCTACTCTGCCTTTATGGTGTCTAAAAAAGTAGAAATCCGTACACTTTCTTATAAAGAAGGAGCAAAAGCAGTTTGTTGGAGTTGCGATGGAAGTCCAGAGTTCGAAATGAACGAAACCTACAAAGCAGAACGTGGTACCGACATTGTGCTTTTTATTGACGACGAAAACAAGGAGTTTTTGGAAGAATCACGCATCAACACTTTGTTGAACAAATATTGTAAATTTTTGCCCGTAGAAATTGCTTTCGGCAAAGAAACCGAGTGGAAAGATGGCAAAAGTGTAGAAACCGACAAAGACAAAATCATCAACAACACACATCCTGCTTGGACAAAGAAACCGTCGGAACTAAAAGACGAGGATTACGACAAGTTCTATAGCGAACTTTATCCAATGAGCGAACCTGCGTTGTTTCATATTCACCTGAACGCCGACGAACCTTTCAAACTGACGGGTATTCTTTATTTCCCAAAAATAAAGAACAACATAGAAATTCAGAAAAACAAAATACAACTCTATTGTAATCAGGTGTTTGTAACCGACTCTGTAGAATGTATTGTGCCAGAATTTCTTACTCTGTTGCACGGTGTAATTGACTCGCCAGACATTCCGCTGAACGTATCGCGCAGTTACTTGCAGAGCGACAGCAACGTAAAGAAAATTTCTGGTTATATCACTAAAAAAGTGGCAGACAAACTGCAAGAGATATTCAAAAAAGACCGTGCGCAATTTGAAGAGAAATGGGACAATTTGAAACTCTTTATTCAATATGGAATGTTGAGCGAAGAAAAGTTCTACGACAAAGCAAAAGACTTTGCATTGTTCAAGAATGTTGATGGCAAATATTACACCTTCGAGGAATACAAAAAACTGATTGAAGCCGAGCAGACCGACAAAGATGGCAACCTTATCTATCTTTACACTACCAACAAAGAGGAGCAATACTCTTTCATTGAACGTGCAAAAGCAAAAGGATATGATGTGATATTGGCTGACGGACAATTGGACGTTCACGCCATCAGTCAGTTGGAACAAAAGAACGAGAAAAGTCGCTTTGTGCGCGTAGATAGCGATGTGATAGAAAAACTCATTCAGAAATCGAGCGATGACAGCAAAGCAAACCTTTCTGACGAGCAACAGGAAGTAATGACAAACATTTTCCGTTCGCAACTTCCAAAAATAGAGAAAACCGAATTTATCGTTTCTTTTGAAAACATTGCCAATGCAGCGCCAATTATGATAACTCAAAACGAGTTTATGAGACGTATGAAAGATATGTCGGCTATGTATGGTGGCGGAATGATGAACTACTATGGCGAGATGCCAAGTACATTCAACCTTGTAGTGAATGTAGCACACCCACTGATAGATGGTATTTTGAAAGACGAAGAAAAATGTTGCAACGAGAAATCGGCACCCGTTTTTGGCGAAATTAAAACTACCGAAGACCGTATAGCAGAACTCCGCAAACAGCACGAAGGTAAAAAAGAAGAAGAAATTCCTACTGCCGAAAAAGAGGAAAAAGAAAACTTAAACAAGAAAGTGGGCGAACTTCGCAAAAACATAGAAAGCATTGCTTCAGAATATGCCGCTGGCAACAAGAAAGTACGCCAGTTGATAGACCTCTCTCTATTAGAGAACAATATGCTAAAGGGCGAAGCACTCAGCAATTTCGTAAAGCGAAGTGTAGAACTGCTATAATCAAACAAATCTAACCCCTAATCCTAAAAAAGGGATAAACGATACGTTAATCGTTAATTTACAACGAATTACGTATAATAAATCAGTAGAGACGCCACATTTGTGACGTCTCCACATTTTTTTGTTTTGCATTTTGCATATTTATGCAGAAATTTTGCATAAATATGCAGTTTTGTTTTGAAAAATATTATTATATATTGTTGATTATTAATATTTTATATTGGTCAAAGTGCAGTTAAGTTGCGGTTAAAGTGCAGTTAAAGTGCAAGATTGTAGTTAGATGAAATTGCATATTTATGCAAAAAACTAACAAAACAACTTCCGAAAAATCGGCAATCTTTTTTACATTTGCATACGATAAACGATATAGATATGAAACCAACCGTAGCACTAATTTACGACTTCGACGGAACACTTTCGCCGAAAAATATGCAGGAATTTGGATTTATTGAGGCAATAGGCAAAAATACCGAAGATTTTTGGATGAAAACTCAAAATTTGAGCAAACAAAACGACGCAAGTGGTGTGTTGTGCTATATGTACTATATGTTGCAAACTGCCAAAGCAAACGACATATCGCTTAAAAGGGAATCGTTCAAGAAATTCGGTGCAAAAGTTGAACTTTACAAAGGCGTGAAAGAATGGTTTTCGCTCATCAACGAATACGGCAATTCCATTGGATTGACAATTAAGCACTACATCAATTCTTCGGGACTGAAAGAAATGATAGAAGGCACCACCATTGCACACGAGTTTGAAAATATTTATGCCTGCTCGTACTTGTACGACGTTGACGGCATTGCCTATTGGCCAGCAGTAGCAGTTGATTACACCACAAAAACGCAATTCATTTTCAAAATAAACAAGGGCATCAGCGAAGTGGCAGACAACAAAAGAATAAATGACTTTACGCCTGAATCGGCACGCCCTGTGCCCTTTTCGCGTATGATATATTTTGGCGATGGCGAGACAGACATTCCGTGTATGAAACTTGTGAAACTAAACGGCGGGCATTCTATTGCTGTGTACCGAAATGACGATAAAAAATCTTTGGCACAAAAACTTATTGACGAAGACCGTGTAAACTTTGCTTGCGAAGCCGACTACAGCAAGGACTCTGACATTTACAGCACCGTAAAAAAAGTGCTTAATAAAATTAAAAGCGATTGGGAGATTGAGCAGATAGAAGCGAGAAAGCAAGTAAAGAGCATATAGACGAGAAACGAGAGAATTTTGACCAAATTTTACTACTTGCTGGTAAATATTCCAAAGTCTTGCAACGTCCCTACAATAATATGCTTTTAAATTCTTTACTCTTCTGCCATACTGCAGTTCTTGTCCTTAACCTTCTTAACACTATATGTGGTTGTGGCAGTTGGCGTAACGGTTCTCGTCCAAGGATTACTGCTTGTAGAGATATTTTCGGTGTTTGTACCATCTGAAAACACGAAAGTATATGGCGCAGTAGCATTGGTGAATGATACTTTCAAATCGACAGACTCGCCTACACAAACCTCATCATCTTGAGTGAATTTATATTTTGGTGATTGTGGCGTAACGGTAAAGTTTGTCGTTTGCGTACAACTAAAGGCATCCACTGCAGTGTATGTATAGTGCAAAACATCGGAACCAAGAACAACGTTCTGCTCTTTGTCGCAATCGTTTGGTTGTGCACTTGTGCCACTACAAAGGTTGGCGCCGTCTTTTTTCCAACTCCAAGAGACAGATTTACTACCTGATTTTTCTGGAGTAAGATTTACTGTAGTGCCTTCGCATTGCGTAATACTTTTATCTTCAACCAAATCGAGCGTAGATTTTTCAATCATTGCCTCATCTGTAACTGTATAAAGAATACAATTTTGAGCCGTAGGTTTACCACCATTTGCAATAATCTCTACTGTTTCTGCATTATTGCCCATCACCACACGGTAGCGATTCGTACCAATTGGCAAATCGGCAGTATTTATCTCCCAACTTGGCAATGGATTACTACTTGGCGTTGATATTCCTGACGCAGATTTCCATTTACCTTGCGCATTATCGTACACTTGAAGCATATAATAAAGTGGTTGATAAAGCTCCTCCAACTCCATTGGTGCTTTAGGTACAAGTGTTACAATTTTATCTTCACAAGCCACCGAAGTTTTTGCATACGTACTGATGTCTGTGTACAAATTAAGAATTGGCGCACAAGAAACAAATTCAAAATCATCGATAGCCACATCGTTTCCTTGACCCGACGTACCAAGGTTTATCACCTGAATGTAAAGGTCTGAATATTGCAAAGTATTGAAAGAAGTATTTTTCTTTTCCCATTGCATTGAATTTTTCCAACGTATATCGCCTGTTGACATATTACTAATGTCAATTTCTTCCCACACTCCGCTGGGGTTTTTACCAGACACCTTAAATGTCAAATTAACTGGAGCACCACAATCGCCCTCTACCCTACAAATATTGGCAAACCAAGCAGAAAAATCTACCGTAGCATTGTCGCACGGACTCTCGACATACTGACTAAAAACGACAGATTCTCTTGCACCATTGTTCACCAAAAGCATAGCACCATTGGTATCGCCCGAAGTATGGTCTTCGCCAGAATAGAACCAAGGATTTCCACCATTGTTACCAAATTCACCACATCCTGGGTTTGCCACAATAGCATAATTACCATCATCTACAAAACCATTGCTATAAGTCATTGCACCACTTACTATAACACCCCAACTTGGATCGAAATCTTTTCGTGCACAATTACTACCAAGTGTACCAAAATCTTGATTCCAAAGTACATACGAACCAACCTCCGAACTACAGCACGTAGCGGCAGAAATGGTATATATGTTTGATTTTTTAGAGTTATATACAATTCTATGTTTCTTGTTATCTGCCATCAAAACCCATTTCCCATCTATCAATTTGGCATTCGTATCTGTAACCCAAGCGCTCGTTTTTGTGTCGTATACTTGCCAAGTAGGCGTAGCACCATCGGGCAGACCATCAATTGTCATATTGATTAAGTCGCCCATACAAGATACACTTTCGTTATCACCCGAAATTGTATAATCGGTTGTACGACAAAAATTTACATTTGAAACAATATTGTTAACGTATTGATAAACCTGATCATTCAAAGCATTTGATGCCACTATAGAATGACGTCCTCCACCTGCATTTGCTTGATTTACCGCTACTGCCACTTTCATATTTCTTGTAGAAGATGGATATCCACCTATATTTGTCCAAGGAACAGCAACTTCCAAAGTGTAACCATTACTGGTATCGTACATTTTATAATTATACGCCTTATTTCCACTAATGAGTGTGCCAGAAGTTCCTACCGAAGTTCCTGAAAACGCAAATTTCAAAGCAGCGTCATCAGTATCGGTATATTTATCGGTACCACCATTTCCGTTACCATCAATGTAAATTTCAATACCATCGCCATTATAAGTACCACTTCCTTGTTTGCTCGGGTCGGTAATTTCTATCAAGAAATAGAGGTTATCGCTATCGTACAAAGCACGCCAAGTACCTGCATTGGCAGGATTTCCCGACCCATTAACTACTTTATTAATAGCATTTTTCGGGGCTTTTGCCCACACAACATCTATCAAATTATCTATTTTTGGACTTTCGTCTTCCACTTGCACCACGCCAAGACTATTGTTACAAACCAACGAAGGTGCTGCACTCACTGTAATTGTTTGCGAAGTTCCTTTTATCGTTCCATCAATCGCCGAAGTGGCAGTAACGGTAAATGACCCCGTACTTAAAGCAGTTATTTTCCCTTCAGCATCAATGGTTGCAACAGATGGATTGCTTGAAGACCAAGTAACACTTTGATCTGCACCACTAGGCGACACAATAGCTGTAGCTTGAATTGACATTCCCACTGACATAGAACTCTCTGACAAACCAATATTTACTGCCGTAGGATTTACAATATCGCCACAATCACTAAAACTTATCGCAGAATAATTATTTCCATTTTCGCCATGAGTGGTAGAAGAATTTTTCCAAGCTGTTTGATATGCTCTAATTGTACCTCCTGCATTATCCGTACCATTAGAACAAACTTCCATACGAACAGAACCTCCAGTAGAAAGATTCACACTTCCTCCCAACTGAGATTTTGCAATTTTAACTTCAACCAAATAGCCAGTTGCAGTAGTAGAACCTTTTACAGTTTCCGCTTTCGTAACGCTAGAACTTTCGCGTTGTCCATAATCAACACCATTGCCAGGTTTATAACAAAAGCAATACTTAATACGAGTGGCATTATTGCTCGGATTAGTCCCAAAATACAACTCTATAGCATCACCATCCCAAGTGTTAGTTGTATTATTCATTGGTTGAGAGTCTATAATCTCAAACAAAAGATAAAGATAGTTGTCGTCATACATTGCACGCCAAGTACCGGCATTGCTATTGCTACCAGTAGTCGGCACTGTTAAAGTCTGTACAGGCGCCACACTCCAAAGTTGATCTTTCGTACCATCTATACTCAATGATTTATCCGTTGGAACTTTAGCAAAAGCATTACCCGTACATGCTGCTTGTGAAGAAAAACTTGCGCCTAACACAAGCATCAAAACAAAAATTAATCTAAATATCGTATTTTTCATATTTCACCATTCTATTAAAACTTTCAAAAATATAAAAAAAATATTAAAATTCAAATTTTTAATCTTTTAGCATACAAAAAACTGCCACTCTTTACGTTTGTATAGTATCAATCGTTATTGTTTGTATTATTTTCACTAATTTTGCACTAATGAAAAAGATTGATGTATCGGTCAGTAACGATTTGTATTCCGACAATCGTGTAAACAAAACTTGCTTGAGTTTGCAAAAATTCGGGCTCGATGTTCGTTTGATTGGAAGATTGCGCAAAAATAGTCCAAAAATTTCAAGACCATACCGATTCTGCCGTATGCACCTTGTCTTCGATAAGGAAGTTTGGTATTATGCAGAACTGAACATCAGATTATTTTTCAAACTGCTTTTTTCGCATCAAGATTTACTTTGGGCGAACGACCTCGATACGCTTCTTGCCAATGTATTGGTGAGCAAAATAAAACAAGAACCGCTAATTTTCGACTCTCACGAAAATTTTACTCAAGTTCCTGAATTGAAAGAAAATCCTTTTGCTCAAAAGGTTTGGGTAGCAATCGAGCATTTTTGCGTGCCACGAACCACAAAAATTGTAACCGTTTGCGAACCAATTCAAAAATATTTTAAAGAAACATATAACAAAGACGCTTCAATTGTTCGCAATATTCCAAATAAAAACATCGACACAAACCCAAAAACTTTTCCCGAAAAAAATATTCTCATTTGGCAAGGCGCAATCAACATTGAACGTGGATTGGAGCAATTGGTTGAAGCAATGCAACACATTGATGCCAAACTTTACATTATTGGCGACGGCGACATAAAAGACGCACTCATCAAAAAAACAGAGCAATTGCATTTGGAAGAAAAAATAACTTTTACAGGGCGAATCACTTTCGACGAAATGATGAAATACACACGAAGTGCAACGCTTGGAATTTCTTTAGACCAGCCTACAAATGGCAATTATACAGTGAGTTTGCCAAACAAATTTTTTGAATACATCAATGCATCGCTCCCAATTTTAGCAAGTCCGTTGCAACAAATAAAACCGATAATTGAAAAATATCAAATTGGCGAAACCATCAACGATATTTCTTGCAAAAATTTGTCCAACAGAATAAACACTTTGCTTGCCGACAAAGAAAAATTGAAGTTATACTCAAGCAATTGCAAAAAAGTGCAAGATGAACTAAATTGGGAGAACGAGGAGGAAAAAATCAAGCAAATAATTTGCGAAATTATCAGTTAATATGATAAGCATCATCGTACCTTTTTATAATGTAGAAAATTACATCGAGGAATGTTTACAGAGCATTGTTTCTCAAATATTTATCGATTTTGAAGTGATACTTATTGATGATGGTTCGACTGACAATTCTGCCACCATTTGCGAACGATTTTGCAAAACTGACGCACGTTTCAAATATTTCAAAAAAACAAACGAAGGCGTTTCTTCTGCACGCAATTTAGGACTGCAAAACGCAAGTGGAGATTTCATCACATTCGTCGATAGCGACGACATTATTCATCCAAATTATCTTGAAACTTTATTTAAACTTACCAAACAATATAACGCCGAAATAGTATCGGTTTCGCACACAATTTTCAGCAAAATTGCCGACGTAAACATTTGCAACAAAAACAAAATTTCAGTTTTTTCGCCAACCGAAGCAATCGAGAAAACATTGTATCAAAGCGATTTAAACAATTCTGTTTGGGGAAAAATTATCAAGAAAACGCTATTCGATAATATTTTATTTCCACAAGGAAAAATTTACGAAGATTTGGCTGTTTTTTACCTACTTTTCGAACGAGCAAACAAAATTGTACACACCACGCAAACGCTTTATTTTTACAGGCAACGAGAAGGAAGTTATATACAGAATTTCATTCCACAACGAACTGATGTTCTTGATATTACCGATAAAATTTCAGAATATTACAAGAGCAACAAACTACTCTCTCGTGCTGCAAACGACCGAAAATTAAGTGCTAATTTTAATATTTTGTGGCTCTCTACCATCAACAATTATAACGACGAGAAAAACATCAATCGTTGCTGGGGGAATATTAAAGAACTTCGTTTTCAAAGTCTTTTTAACACGAAAGTTAGAATTAAAAACAAATTAGGAATAATCGTTTCACTTTTTGGACTACGATTTACTATTTTTGTTGCAAAAAGATGCAAAAAATGAACGTCTCCATTGTTACATACAAAACTGATATTGAGGAATTAAGAACTTGCCTCGATTGTTTGAAAAACGATATTGTAAAAACAATATTCGTAATTGACAATGCTAACGAAGACAGAATAAGAAACTTTTGCGGCAACTACAAAAAAGCGATATACATAGCCAACAAAAATACGGGTTATGGAGCGGCACACAATATTGCGATAAAAAAATCAATAACCGAAAATGCCGATTATCATTTGGTGCTAAACAGCGACGTAAGTTTTTCTCCGTCAATTCTCAATACTTTAGTCGATTATATGGACAAAAACGCCGATATTGCACAAATTCAACCAAACATTGTTTCGGCAGATGGAGCGCCGCAATACACTTGCCGACTACTACCTACACCGAAAGATTTGTTTTTCAGAAGATTTTTGCCCAAAAGTTGGATAAAGAAAAACGACGAGCGTTATCTGCTAAAATTTTTCGACCATAAAAAAATAGTCAACATTCCGTATCATCAAGGAAGTTTTATGCTTTTTCGTACTAAATGCTTCGAGGAAATTGGACTTTTCGACGAGCGATTTTTTATGTACCCAGAAGATATTGACATCACACGACGAATGCACAAAAAATATAAAACTATATTTTTCCCAACAGTAAGCGTCACGCACAACCATCGTGCAGCATCATACAAAAATTTCAGAATGATGATGATTCACGCAATAAATATAGCACGATATTTCAATAAATGGGGTTGGCTTTTTGATGACGAAAGAACACGCATCAATAAAGAAACTATCGCATTACTTCTTGACGACAAATAATGATGTTACAAGAGAGATTATTATTCCCAAGAAATTATTCAAACATAAACTTGTAATAATCATTTGAGTAACAGAAAATTCACCTGCATTTTCTAATTCTTTCATTTGCTCTGCCGAGAGCATATCTTTCATCACCTCCATCGTGTCGGAATAAATTCCGTGAATATAATTGGGATTGATAAATCTGAAATAGACAAACTGACCGAGAACAAGAATTAAAACGGCATAGAAGAAAAGACTCACGCCATAACGATATGCCATAGAAAACGTCAGTTCGGAGGCATCTTCCAACGAATTTTTGTATTTCTTCTGCAAAAAATAAACAAAGAAAGGAACGCACAAAGTCATCACCAACGAAATGAAGGACGTTGCTACGGAAATTGAAAAATAAAATTTCATGACTAAAAACAAGCCTAAAAACACTGCTTGTGTCATTGCACTACGGGTAAAATCTTTGTCAACTACCATTTTTGCCATTATTTTGTTGTACAAAAATAATCATTTTACTTCTATCAATCAGCATATTATAAAATATTTCAAAAAAATATGATTATTTTCGTTTGCGATAAGGAGAAATTTACTAATTTTGCAGTCGGGTAAGTCCTACACGACCAGCTCCTTTCGAACCCTCCAGGGGCGGAAGTCAGCAAAGGTAGGAAGTCGTAGCGGTGCGATGTAGCTCGCTTGCCCACTTGCCTCTTTAGCTCAGTTGGCCAGAGCACGTGATTTGTAATCTCGGGGTCGTTGGTTCGAATCCGACAAGAGGCTCAGAAAAGAGAAACGGATTGTCAAATTGGCAATCCGTTTCTCTTTTGTATTTATCTTCTAAACTTAAAATCTAAATCCTAACGTACATACTGCAAAATGACGTTTTGTTGTCAAATCGACAGGTTTCATTTGAGCAGATTTATCAAAGTACATATAGTAGTTTTCTTTTTGATAATTCAAAGCATAAGCAAAATCTACAAAGAAGAAGTCTTTGCTATAACCGAAACCGCCCGAAAAATACATATTATCTTGTGGAATTGAATACGCCGTTGTAGTTCCAGCCGTATAAATGGTATTTGCTCTTTCACCCTTGTCATTCAAGTCGTTTTCAAGTGCCTCTTTCACTGGACTTGTACAGTAAGAATAGCCCAAACGCAAACTAAAATTTTCAGTTACTCTGAATTCTGCGCCTAAACGAAGTGTATGTTTTTTCTGAAAATCTTGCGCCATCAAATCATTTTCGCTCCAATACGAAATAGGCGATTCAAAACGATGTCCGTTGTCTGGCGTATCAAACTCTATTTTAGAAAAATCAGACATTTCATAATCTGCGCTAAGAATTGCCT
Organism: Bacteroidales bacterium UBA1754; assembly: GCA_002315615.1. Classification (GTDB taxonomy): domain Bacteria; phylum Bacteroidota; class Bacteroidia; order Bacteroidales; family Paludibacteraceae; genus UBA1754. The sequence continues at coordinate 12,057 of DCHK01000017.1, forward strand.
TTTTAGCAATAACAAATCCTAAACTTGCTACAATTTTATATGGCGTACGATAATCATATTCGGTAATACTGAACACTTTCGAAATATTACCTACTCTCTTTTCTCCCGTATCATATTCCGCAGAAAATCTTGCGTCATCTTCCAAATTATACCAGGTAGGTGTATGAAAAGCAAAACCAATTCGTAAAAAATCTACTGGAGCAACAATTGTACCTATTTTAAAATCGACACCAACACCCGTTGTAGTCAATTTATTATCTAAAAGGAAATATCCACCTTTCTCGAAATTTTCAGAATAGTATGACTCCATTGTGTAATTGATATTGTAAAGGCCTAACGATGCTCCCAAAAATAGAATGTCGCCAACATTTGCGCCGTATGCAAAATCCATTTGGTTGATGCCACCCTTTTCTTTTGTTCGCACCGCAGAATTAGTCAATTCTCCTTCGGGCAAAAAACTTTTATATGTAGTACAACTCTTGTCTTCACTATTTGTCGCATCAATCATATACGATTGCCAAGCCAAATCGCTCAAATACGGTATATCACCGCTAAAGACATACTTACTATTACCCAAGTCGCTTTGTTTAATATTCAACTCATTTGTACGCAATGCCATATAGTCCGAAACGGAAACTGGCGAATTATTGTACAAAGCGCTCAACCCTCTGCGAAAATTCGTTCTTCTATTGTATGTAAATCCAAAAGAAGAATATTTCAGCGCATTGCCATTACCTTTGAAATTGAAAATTGCAGAAAGATTATTGACATTAAACGTATTTCTACTTCCATTTACAATATTTGTAGGAGTTGAAGACTCTGTTCGGTTTATATTAACGCTTGGCGTAACCGAGACTTCCGACTTACGATAGATACCCAACCCAGCGGGATTAACACCCACTGCCGAAGCATCGCCTCCTAATGCGCCAAAAGCACCACCCATCGACATAAATCTTGCCGTTCCCATTATGTCAGTTTGAGCCATTTTCAAAGCATCCATTTCGCCTTGTGCAAAAATTGCTAAAGGACAAACCGACAACATCAATATACCTAAAATTCTTTTCATATTCTTTACTTATAAAATTCTAAAATTACACAAGATTATCTGCGTCCACCACCGGAGTAACTTCCTCCGCCACCGCCACGGCTACCGCCTCCTGAATATCCACCACCGCCTGAGTAACCTCCACCTCTGCTTCCGCCTGAATATCCTCCACCACTGTACGAACCGCTACTACGTGTGCTGCTTCCACCAGCGCCTTGAGTGTAGGTAGAGCGAGAGCCCGAACTAGTACCTGACGATGAACGTGTAGAAGAACCACTTGTGCCTTGCGTATATGTAGAACGACCACCGCTTGTCGAACTTGAGCGAGTGCTTGTACCCGCAGATGTGCGAGTAGATGTTCCGCTTGTACCTTGCGTATACCTTGTACTGCTACCGCTTGTGCCACTTGTACGCGTGCTTGACGATGACGAAGAACGTGTTGATGAACCACTCGTTCCTTGTGTATATCTTGAACTGCTACCCGTTCCTGTAGTGCGTGTTGTTGTTCCCGTAGTACGACCTGCATAATTTGATCCCGTCGTTCTTCCACCCGAGCGATAATACGGATGGTATGGGTGATATGGATGGTACGGATGGTAAGGGTGATACGGGTGGTATGGATGCCACGGATGATATGGGTGGCAAGGATGACACCAATGATGTCCCCAACCCCAAGACCAGCCCCAACCTACGTAAACATCAACGTACAAAGGACTCCAAAATGGGTTATAAATAACGGGTGCTGTATTTACATATACATATTCTGTTTTTGTTTGCGAAACGCCGTTGATATACACATCACCATTTTCGTCGATGGTAACGCTAGCATTATTCACATAAATATTTGCATCGTGAAATGTAGCCAAACGCTTTGTGTATTCATAATCTTCTTCTGCCTCTTCGGAATAATCTTCGGTAAAAGCATCAGTTGAAGACGTTGTACGACGGTTGTATTCGTCCACATCGCGAGTTGATGAACTTGAAGTTACAACAGTCGGCGAAGTTGTCGTCGTTGTTGTTACCTTCGTAGTAGTTGTCGTTACTTTTGTTGTTGTAGATGTATTTGCTTTTTTGCGAGAAAAATAAATATCATCATCTGCAAAGCAAAAAATTGGAATCAAAACAAACAACAATCCAAAATACTTTTTCATTTCTTTACCCTCCATATTTGGTTATTTTCTCTTTAAGACAAGAAAAAAAGTGATTGGTTTAATTTTTTACGCAAATATAATATAATTTTGTATAAAGATAAAAATTCATTTTGTTTCAAAATTGTAAAAATCATTAAATATCAAGAAACTATGGCGGCATACATTCAGGTAAAATTTGACATTAGCAACGACAAAGAAATTGTTGGCGACATTCTTTCGGCTTATCTTGTAGAAATTGGTTACGATAGTTTTTCAAACGACGGAACAGATTATTTGGCATTTATTCCACAAAATTTATACGATAGTGCAGCCGTACAAAAAATCATCGACGAACTACCAATAAAAGCCAAAGTAAGTTTCACAACCACTCTTTTTGAAGACAAAAATTGGAACGAAGAATGGGAAAAAAATTATTTTCAACCGATAATTATTGGTGATGAGTGCGTCATTCATAGCACCTTTCACAAAGACGTTCCGAAAGCAAAATACGACATTTTGATTGACCCAAAAATGTCTTTCGGCACAGGACATCACGAAACGACAAGTCAGATGATTATGCACATTTTGAAACTTAACCTTTCGGGCAAAAATGTACTTGATATGGGTTGTGGAACTTCCATTCTCGGTATTTTAGCATCAATGTGCGGTGCAAAAAGCGTTACGGCAATCGACATTGACGAATGGTGTTACAATAATTCATTAGAAAATATTGCACTCAATAAAATTGACAACATTAGTGTCTGTTGTGGCGACGCATCATTGTTGAAAGACAAAAAATTTGAAGTGATTTTGGCAAACATCAATAGAAACATTCTGCTAAACGATATTCCTACATACGTAAAATCACTCGAAAAAGGCGGAGAACTTATTGTGAGCGGATTTTACGAAGACGACATTCCTGCTATCAACGAAGTTTGTTTTTCGTGCGGACTGACTTACATAGAAAATACCGTGAAAAACAAATGGGTTGCAGTAAAATACAAATTGCAATAGAAAAAACGCATAAATTTTATATCTTTGCAACTTAATTAGCAGATTGACAAAATGATTGACACATCGGTATTTAAAGATAAAAAAGTGGCTTTTTGCACATTAGGTTGCAAATTGAACTTTGCCGAAACGTCATACATTGGCAAAATGCTTATTGACAACGGATTTCGGAAAGCAAAAAAAAGTGAAAAAGCCGATGTTTGCATCATAAACACTTGCACCGTTACCGAAGTTGCCGACCGAAAATGCCGACAAGCCATCAGCAAAATGGCAAAAAACAATCCTAATGCTTTTGTCATTGTAATAGGTTGCTACGCACAATTAAAACCAAATGACATTGCAAAAATTCCTGGCGTGAATTTGGTGCTTGGCGCAAATGAAAAATTCAACATTTTAGAACATCTTGAAAAAATTGATGGTCAATCTGACTGCAAAATTTTTCATACAAAAATAGCAGAAATTAAAAATTTTCATCCTGCTTGCTCGCAAGAAGACCGCACACGTCATTTTCTTAAAGTGCAAGATGGCTGCGACTATTTTTGCACATACTGCACAATTCCTTTTGCACGTGGCAGAAACAGAAACGCCACCATTGCAGAAACCGTTTGCGAAGCAAAAAAAGCGACAACAGAAGGCGCAAAAGAAATTGTTATTACCGGTGTAAATATTGGCGCATTCGGCAAAACAACGGGCGAAAATTTTTTTTCACTCATAGCAGAACTCGACAAAATTGATGCCGATGTACGCTTTAGAATTTCGAGCATAGAACCCGATTTATTGACCGACGAAATAATTGATTTTGTGGCAAAATCGAAACATTTTGCACCACACTTTCATATTCCGTTGCAAGCAGGAAACGACGAAGTACTAAAACTAATGAAACGCCACTACGACCGTCAACTTTTTGCTGAAAAAATAAATCGCATAAAAGCAACAATGCCCGATGCTTTCATTGGTGTAGATGTAATTGTAGGTATGCGAGGCGAAACGCAAGAACGTTTTGACGACAGTCGTTCGTTTATCGAGAATTTGCCAATTTCGCAATTGCACGTATTCTCGTATTCAGAACGTCCAAATACAAAAGCATTGGAAATAACGCCCAAGGTGAGCGACAAAGACAAAAAACTTCGTAGCGAAATTTTACACGAATTGTCGGAAATTAAAATCAAAAAATTTTACGAAAGTCAAAAAGGAAAGCAAGTACAAGTGCTTTGGGAAGCGACCGAACGCAACGGAAAAATATTTGGTTTTACTGAAAATTACATCAAAGTGCAAACCAATTTTGACAAATCAAAAATCAACACTGTAACCACAGAAACGCTCGGAAACATTGAAATAATTGACGGCGAAATAATTTACAACAAAAAATGAAATTTGAACTTCAACATACCGACCCAAAAACAAAGGCACGTGCTGGTAAAATAAGGACCGACCACGGCGAAATTCTTACGCCCATTTTTATGCCAGTAGGAACACTTGGTTCGGTAAAAGCAGTGCATATGCACGAGTTGAAGGACGACATAAAAGCACAAATAATTTTAGGCAACACTTACCATTTATATCTTCGTCCGGGAACGGAAATAATTGAAAAAGCAGGCGGACTGCACAAGTTCAATGGTTGGGACAAACCAATTTTGACCGACAGTGGAGGTTTTCAGGTTTTTTCACTTTCGCATACGCGTAGTAAATTGAAAGAAGAAGGCGTAACGTTCAGTTCGCATATTGATGGTTCAAAACATTTGTTCACACCCGAGAAAACTGTTGATATTCAGCGTTCTATCGGTTCTGACATAATGATGGCTTTTGACGAATGCACACCGGGAACTGCCGATTATAATTATGCAAAAAAATCGCTCGAACTTACGCATCGTTGGCTCGACCGAGGCATAAAGCACTTCAACGAAACCGAACCAAAATACGGATATTCGCAAGCATTTTTCCCCATTGTACAAGGATGTGTTTATCCAGATTTGCGTACAAAATCGGCAGAATTTATTGCTTCGAAAGAATGCGACGGGAATGCTATTGGTGGATTGGCTGTAGGCGAACCTGCCGAAAAAATGTATGAAATGATAGAAGTGGTAAACGCAGTTTTGCCGACCGACAAACCGCGCTATTTGATGGGCGTAGGCACACCCGTAAATTTGCTCGAAGCCATAGAGCGAGGCGTGGATATGTTTGACTGCGTGATGCCGACACGCAATGGCAGAAACGGAATGCTTTTTACCAAAAGCGGTATAATGAATATGCGCAACAGAAAATGGGCTGACGATTTTTCGCCAATAGAGGCAGACGGCGCTTCGTATGTAGATATAGCATACTCTCGTGCCTACTTACGACATTTATTTATAAGCGACGAACTGTTGGCTCTGCAAATTGCATCTATTCACAATTTGGCTTTTTATTTGTGGTTAGTTGGCGAAGCACGCAAGCATATCATTGTCGGGGATTTCTCCACTTGGAAACCAATGATGGTGAAACGATTGTCAGAAAGACTGTAAGACAATGAGGAGTGAGGAGTGAGAAATGAGGAATTATTAGTTAGAAATGAAAAATTTATGGATTTATTAGAAATACAGCAAATTATTGAAAAAGGTGATCTTGCAAAAGCGAAATCATTACTCGATGAATATATTGCGAAAAATAAAAATGATGACAAGGCATATTTTTTATTGGGAAATATTTATCGCAGAAGTGAAGATTGGCAAAACACCATCAATTCTTTTCAAAAAGCAATCGACATAAATCCCGAATCGCCCGCTGTAGCAGCAAAAGAAAACATTTATAAAATTCTTAATTTCTTCGACAAAAACTTGTACAACCAATAACTAAACAATTAAAGAAATTAAGATTACATTAATTTTTGCACGACACAAATAAAGAAAATGAAATATTTCACACGAATTGACCGATATATTATAGCAAAGTTTTTGGGAACGTATTTCCTTGCTATTGCGCTCATTATCAGCATTGCAGTAGTTTTCGACTGTTCCGAAAAACTTGATGACTTTTTTGAGCATAACGCACCTTTCAAAGCAGTTGTCGTTGATTATTATTTCAATTTTATTCCATATTTCGCTACCCTTTTCAGTCCACTTTTCACATTTATTGCCGTCATATTTTTCACGTCGAAAATGGCAGAAAACACCGAAATTATTGCAATTTTGGCAAGTGGCGTAAGTTTCAAGCGAATGATGTTTCCGTATTTCGTTTCGGCACTTTTTATCGCCTTGCTCACATTCTATCTAAATGGTTATGTAATACCCGAAGACAACACAATACGACTGAAATTTGAAAACACTTACGTAAAATCGCGCGACGTAAGTTTCGCACGCAACATACAAATGGAAGTCGCACCGGGCGAAATTGCATATATCGAAAGATTTGACAAAACAACCAATAGCGGTTATTCTTTCTCTTTAGAAAAATTTGACGGCAAAACTCTAATTTCTCGTTTGACTGCCAAAAACATACAATACGACACACTTAACAACTGGAAAATAAGTTACTATATGATTCGTGAGTTTCACGAAAAAGCCGAAAAAATGACGCAAGGCACAGAAATGGACACCACTATTGCTATGGTTCCTTCTGACTTTTTCGTCACAAGGCACATGCAAGAACAGATGACGATTCCAGAACTGAAACAATACATTGAAAAACAACGCTCTCGTAGTGTGGGTAACTTGAAGGAATTTGAACTTGAATACCACAAACGATTTGCCGCTCCGTTCGCAGCATTTATTCTTACGTTAATCGGCGTAAGTCTTTCTTCCGAAAAGAAAAGAGGTGGCATAGGTATGAACATTGGTGTGGGACTTTTGTTAAGTTTTTCGTACATACTTTTCACCACCATTTCGTCCACTTTCGCCATACAAAGTAGCATGTCGCCATTTTGGGCTGTGTGGCTTCCCAATTTGACGTTCATTCCTATTGCACTATATTTATACAGAAACACGCCAAAATAAACTCAAAAATTTATTGTAAAATTCTTCCCAAAAATTATCTTTGTAAAGATTAGAAAAACAAAATTATGCAACAAGATTGGAAGAATGCGTTGTTTGAAACACTTTCGAACGAAGAGCAAAAAGAACTGAAATTGAAGCAAGAAGCGGAAATTTCGGCACAACCAAAGTACGGAAAGCAAAACTTTCGAATAGAACTCGACAAACGTCAAAAAGGAAAAATCGCAACGCTCATTACTGGTTTTGAGGGCACCGACGAACAACTAAAAGAACTTGCGCGCCAACTAAAAACCCGATGTGGAACGGGAGGTTCTACCCGCGATGGAGAAATACTCATACAAGGCGATTGTCGCAAAAAAATTGCAGACATTCTTACAAAAGAAGGATACAAAATTTCTGTAAAATAATTTTTACAGTGCCACTTTTTGTCAGTGAACGAATCTATTTTTGCTAAAAAAGAAAAACTTATGTTGAAGATTTACCAAGCATCGGCAGGAAGTGGAAAAACTTTTTGCCTTACGCAAAACTACATAAAACTTTTGCTTCAAAACTGGAATTCTGCCGAAGAAGACCCCGAAAATTACAAACACATTTTGGCTGTTACCTTCACCAACAAGGCGACGGGCGAAATGAAATCGCGCATTTTGAGCGAACTGAGCAAAATGGCAAATAACGAAAAGTCTGATTTCATTCAGCCACTTATGAAAGAATTGAGCGAAGACGAGCAGACACTTCGAAACAAGGCAAAAATTACGCTAAAACACATTTTGCACAACTACTCGCATTTTTCCATCAGCACCATCGACAAGTTTTTTCAGCAAGTAATACGTTCTTTTGTTCGCGACATTGGTTTGCAAGGCGGTTATCAAGTAGAACTTGACAATGAGCGAATTTTACGAGAATCAATCGATGCGCTTTTTTTGAAAATTTCCGACGATAAAGAATTACTCGATTGGTTGAAAAATTTTGCCGAAGAACAACTTAACGATGACAAGACTTGGAACATTTCTGATAATATATATTCTTTTGCAAAAAAAAGTTTTTCCGAAAAACATTCTTCTTTTAAAATTGAGCGAACAACGTTAAAATCTATAAAAACGAATATCAATAAAATAATTTCTATTCACGAAAATACTTTAGCAGAGAAAGCAAATAAAGCAATAGAAATTATCAATAAAAACAATTTAAGTTTTGAAGATTTCTTTAGAAAAGGCGCAACTTTCAAACAATTAGAATACATCAAGCAGAAAAATTTCGAGAAAGTTACCGACGCATTTTTCAAACTTCCAAACACTATTGGCAATTGGAGAGGAAAAAAAAGCGAAAAATCTACCGAAATCGAAAATGCCTACAACGGTGGTTTGAACGATGCTATTTGCGAAATTTGCGAATTGATTCAAAATAAAGGATACAACTCTGCCAAAGCGCTGAAAGAGCACATTCATACACTTGGCATTTTGACAGATATTTCCAAAGCAAAAAACAATTTATTGTCAGAAAACAACACCATTTTGTTATCAGACTCAAACGTTTTGCTCAAAAACATAATTGACGATAGCGATGCACCATTCGTTTACGAAAAAATTGGAACGTACATCAATCATTTTATGATAGATGAATTTCAGGACACGAGCAAAATACAATGGGAAAATTTTCTGCCACTGATAGAAAACAGTTTGTCGGCAGGGAACGAAAACCTTATTGTGGGCGACGTGAAGCAAAGTATTTACCGTTGGCGAAATTCCGATTGGGATTTGCTTGCAAACAAAATTTATGACAACTTAAAAGATTACGATATTGAACAAGATTCGCTAAAATACAATTTTCGAAGCAAAGAAAACATCGTCAATTTCAACAATTGTTTTTTCTTGATTGCCAAATATAAACTTCTTGAAAAATTGCAACAAGAATACAATGGAAAAAACACAGACAACCAAAGCGATGAATTCAAAATTTTAGCAGAAAAAATTCGTTCGGCTTACGATACAATTCATCAAAATTTGCCTCAAAAAACAAAAGATTGTCAGCAAAAAGGACACGTAAAAGTTGAATTTCTGCAAGCAAAAAACAAAGACGAATACAGCGAAAAAGTATTTAGTAAATTGCCTGACATCATCAAACAGTTGCAAGAAAATGGTTATCAACCAAAAGACATTGCATTTTTGGTGCGCAATGCAAAAGATGGCCAAAATATTGCCGATTTTTTCTTGAAACACAAGCAAGAAAATCAAAATGATGGATATTGTTACGACGTTATTTCTAACGATTCACTGCTTATTTCATCTTCTATTGCCATCAAATTTATCGTTTGGGTGTTAAAATACATCGTGTTCAACAACGATGCACTGACAATCAATATGGTATCTTACTACTACCATATTTTGGTGGAAAATATTGACAAAAACGAAGCGTTGACAAAAGACATTCCGCAAGAATTTGAAGAATTTGTTGAAAAAATAAAAAACAAACCACTTTTTGAACTGACCGAAGAAATTATTGCACATTTTAGTTTGGGCGAAAAGTCAGAAGATTGTGCGTATCTTCAATGTTTTCAGGATATTGTGTTTGATTTTGCACAAAAAAACAACAACGATATTAAAAATTTTCTAAACTGGTGGGACGAAAATGGCGGAAAGAAAACGCTTTCAACTTCAGAAAATCAAAACGCAATGAGAATAGTAACTATTCACAAATCAAAAGGACTTGATTTTGAAGCAGTTATTATTCCATTTTGTAGTTGGGAAATGAAAGAAACAAGTCCATTTAAACAACCTATGCTTTGGACATCATCGAACGAAGAACCTTTCAAAGAATTGGAAACATTCCCCATACAATATAGAGAAAAATTGACGAATACATTTTTCGACAAAGAATATTGGGAAGAAACTTTGCAAGAATACATAGACAACCTCAATTTGATTTATGTAGCCTTTACACGTGCACGCAACGAGATGATAATTTTCACAAATGAAAAAATCACAGAAAAAGGAGACAGTTCCAAAGAAAATCTAAACGACATCGGTTACTTCGTTAAATGTTGCTTGACAAATTCCGCCGATATAAAAAACGAAATAGCAGATAAAGATAAAGAAAAAGAATGTGAAGAATTTTTCGGTAATAAATTTGAAGAAAATTGTTTTGAAATGGGAGTTTTTGAAACAATTGACAAGAAAGAAAATCACACCGAAAACGAAGAAAAAATGACAACTTATATTCCTGTTACACAAGAAAATAACAACGAAAGCAATTTAAAAATGAAATTGCACAGCACCGACTATTTCAGCGAGGCAGAAAACAAAATAAACACAGGAAAACTGATGCACAACATTCTGCAACGAATTTATACGATAAAGGATGTTGACAAAATTTTACGAGAAATGCTTATCGGTGGATTAATTTCAAAAAGCGAACTGCCCAAAATCCGTCTGCGACTCGACGAATTTTTCAAAATTGAAGGCGTTAGCGATTGGTTCGACCCTAAATACAAAATTCTGAACGAAACTGACATAATTGGAAACGGAAACCTACGTCGCCCCGACAGAATACTGATAGACGGCAATTGTGCAACAATTATAGACTACAAATTCGGCGAAAAAGAAAACGACAAATACCATTCGCAAGTGAAAGAATATATGTCGCTCGTTGAGAAAATGGGCTACAAAGCAAAAGGATACATTTGCTACGCAAAATTGGGCAAAGTAGTAACAGTGCAATAAAAAATCTCGCCTCAAAACGAAGCGAGATTTCAACTTTAGAGAGTCGTGTTAATTGTTTATCCGAACTATTTTTTCGGACATTTTTTGTCGCAATCAGGTTTAGCGCCTTTCGGGCAATCGCCTTTTTTCATTGGGCAACCTTTCCCATCTTTAGGGCATTGAGGTCCCATTTCGCGATGACCTTTATGGAAACGTCCGTTGTGTTGGAAACTCATTTTTGCATCGAGCAACATTTTTTGTTCTTCTACAGTAAGATTGTCGAAATTCGCCCATTTTGCTTCAAATTCTTCGCGAGCGGCTTTTATCATCGAATCGCGTTCGTCTATTTTTGCTTTCTTTTCAGCAATAAGTGCTTTTTGCTCATCGGCAGATAGGCTATCAAATTTTGCCCATTTTGCTTCCATTTCGCAGAATTTTTCGTGGCGTGCTTTCATTTCCTCTTCGTTCATACCTTTTGGACAAGGATGATGTTTTTGAGGACAACCTTCTGGTTCTCCCATTTCACACTTTTGTTCGCATTGTTGGCAACAAGGACATTTGCATTCACCATTTTTGTTGCAACAAGAAGTTGCTAAAACTGCCATACCGATAGCAGTTGCTATCAAAACTAACTTTTTCATTTTTATCAATTTTTGTGGTTAATAAATTTCGTTTTATGATGTTAAGACAGAAAAAACAAACAAAGGTTTAATCTATATGCTATTTTTTCTTTTTTTTCTCGCAAAATTTGTCTTTTTGATGAAAATAAATCCCGAAAGTTTAATTTATTTTTTATAAATTTGAAAAAAATTACAATAATATTTCAGTAAAATTATGGCAACAATAAAACCTTTCAAAGGAATTCGTCCGCCAAAAGAGTTGGTGGAACAAGTGGCATCACGCCCATACGATGTATTGAACTCTGAAGAAGCTCGCAAAGAAGCTGAAGGAAACGAAAAATCGCTTTACCACATTATTAAACCAGAAATTGATTTCGCACCAGGCACCGACGAACACGATGCTTGCGTATATGACAAAGCTGTAGAAAATTTTGAAAAATTCCAGAAAAACGGCTGGCTCAAACAAGACGATGAAGAAAAATACTACATCTATGCTCAAACAATGGATGGTCGCACTCAGTACGGACTTGTGGTTTGTGCATACGTAGAAGATTATTTGAAAGGCGTAATCAAAAAACACGAACTTACACGCAAAGACAAAGAAGAAGACCGAATGAAACACGTGCGCATAAACAACGCCAACATCGAACCAGTTTTCTTTGCCTATCCAGCACAAAAAGAATTGGACGAAATTGTGCAAAATATTGTAAAAAATCAGAAACCAGAATACGACTTCATCGCACCAAACGATGGTTTTGGACATCATTTTTGGACAATTGACGACAAAAAAACTATTGCACGCATTACCGAAATTTTTGCTTCAATGCCTTCGCTCTACATCGCCGACGGACACCATCGCACGGCAGCCGCTGCCCTTGTTGGAGCCGAGAAAGCGAAACAAAATCCAAATCACAAAGGCGATGAAGAATACAATTTCTTCTTGGCAGTTTGTTTCCCTGACAATCAACTGAAAATTATTGACTACAACCGTGTAGTAAAAGATTTGAACGGACTTAGCGAAGCAGAATTTTTGAATGCACTCAATAAAAATTTCACCGTAAAAGAAATGGGTGCAGAAATTTACAAACCAAACGCTTTGCATAATTTCAGTATGTACTTGTCGGGCAAATGGTATTCACTCACTGCAAAACAAGGAACTTACAACGACAACGACCCAATTGGAGTCTTGGACGTTACCATTTCGTCAAACTTAATTTTGAACGACATACTTGGCATTAAAGATTTGCGTACTGACAAACGTATTGATTTCGTCGGCGGTATTCGTGGATTGGGCGAATTAAAACGTCGCGTAGATAATGGCGAAATGAAAGTTGCTTTTGCACTCTACCCTGTTTCGATGAAACAATTGATTGACATTGCCGATTCTGGCAATATTATGCCACCAAAAACAACTTGGTTCGAACCTAAATTGCGTTCGGGACTTGTAATTCACAAACTTGTTTAATAATTAGAAAATGAAAGTGAGGGGCAATAAATTGCTCTTCACTTTTTTTACTATCAACTCTTAACTCTAAACTCTCATCTCTAAACTTTTTCCCATGAAAAAAGCACTACTTTCTCTATTCTTTTTTGTTTCGTGTTATGCCGTGTCACAAACATCATTTAGTGCACTCAATTACTTGTACAACATACAAGGAAAGCAAACGCTATCGGGACAAGAAGGACGACAATATTGGGAACCAATGCACACCGCCGCAGGACTATACCCTGCTCTTTGGGGCGAAGATTTTTCGTTCTATCCTTGGGGCAACACAAAGTCGATGAGCGAATGGCGAACATTGATAACCACCGAGGCAAAAGCGCGTTGGGCAGAAGGTGCTTTTATTTCTTTGATGTTTCACGCGTGTCCTCCTACACAAGCCGAACCTTGCAATTGGGACGGTGGAATAATTAGTTCGCTTACAGATGAACAATGGAACGACCTTATTACAGATGGAGGTTCACTTAACACCAATTGGAAAGCACGTTTGGACGTTATTTATCCTTATCTAAAGGAATTGCAAGACGATAGCGTTCAAGTATTTTTCCGCCCTTTGCACGAAATGAATCAAGGTCAGTTTTGGTGGGCTGGACGAAAAGGAAGTAATGGTACGGCAAAACTTTTTCAAATTACTCACGACTATCTTGTTAAAACAAAAGGACTTACAAATCTTATTTGGGTGTGGGATTTGCAAGATTACAACACATTGGCAAACGACTTAAATGACTACGATCCAGGTAACGAATATTGGGACATTTTGGCATTAGATGTTTATTGGAGCGACGGAACAGGATATACCGACACGAAATACAATCTTATAAAAAACAAAGCCAACGGAAAACCTATTGCCATTGGCGAATGCGACGTTTTGCCATCATCTTCATTGCTCTCTTCTCAACCAAACTGGACATTCTTTATGGGTTGGTGCGAACTGACGCAAAAAAAGAATAGCGATGCCACCATCAAAGCAGTTTACGAAGCAAATAATGTAAAAACACTCGATGCAAACGCACATAAGGAAGTTTCGCCATACAAAGTTTCCATAAGTGGTACAAAATTTACAGTAAACGGAAAGGATTTTTACATAAATGGTGTGAATGCACCTTGGCAATACCAAACCGACTGCAACATCAATTTTATGCGTAAAAACTATAGTCACGATTATTGGGACGCCGAATTGAAGAAATACAAAGATGCCAATGCCAATGTAGTACGCGTGTGGCTACACGGTAGCGGAGATTATAGTCCATCGCTCAACGAAAGTGGATATGTAACGGCATACGCCGACGACGACCAATTTTGGAAAGATATGGACGATTTGGTATCTATTGCAGAAAAGTACAAAATATATTTGATGCCGACTTTTTGGTCATTTGATATGGCAAAAGAGGGACAAAGTAGCAAATATACACAATACAGACAAATTTTGCTTGATGACAACAAGGCTGGTTCTTATTTGAATAATTTTTTGATACCTTTTGTAAAAAGATATGCAGACACACCTTGGATTATGGGTTATGACCTCTGCAACGAACCCGAACATATTTGGCGAGATAACAATTGTGGCAACTTGAACGAGTGGTGGGTAACACGTTTCTTTGCTCGATGTGCAGCAGTAGTTCATCAAAATTGCGACAAACCCGTTACCATAGGCTCTATGTGGGCAATCTATAATAGCGATGTGCTTGGCAACGGTGATGGCGACACTCGTGCAGGATTTAACAGATACAAAGATTCTCAACTAAAAACATACGCCGACAACAACAATTACGCCTATTTGGATTTTTATTCTCCTCATTGGTATCAATGGCAAGGAAATAACGGACCGTTCAATCGCACTGTAACTCAATGGATTGGCGAAGACAACAAACCCGTCATCACTGGCGAAACATTTGGTGGCGACATAGAAGGCGTTGTGTCGATGGCTGATTTCTATAAGAATTCGTACACCAACGGATTTGATGGTGTAGTTGGTTGGAAAAATGCTTGTCAAAACGATGGCTACGGAAAATGGGACGGTGTAAAAAAAGGTCTTGCCGCATTTTACGAACAACATCCCGAATTGGTTTTCCCATACACCGATATTGACGAAGAAAACATTGCGTACAACAAACCTGTTTTTGTCAATTCCGAAGAAGATGATAACGGAACAATTAGAAAAAAAGAATATCTCGTAGATGAAAATTTAGGTACACGTTGGTCGAGCGACTGGGCTGATACAGACCAATCTATCTACATCGATTTGCAAGGAAATTACAATATAAGCAAAGTAATTTTGTATTGGGAAGCGGCATACGCTACGCAATTTCAAATACAAGTATCAAACGATGCAAATACTTGGACAACCGTTTACGAAAACTACTCTGCTACTGGTGGAACAAACGAGATTTCATTAAATACTTCTGGTAGATACGTAAAAGTTTACGCATTCCAAAAAGCAACGCAATACGGATATTCGTTGTATGAGTTCAAGGTTTTCGGCACACCGAATTTCCCAACAGACATTCAAAAAGCATCAGTTGATAAAATTACACTCTATCCAAATCCCGCAACCGATATTTTGAATATTTACGGATGCGAAATTGACAATGTAAAAATCTTCAATGCTTTTGGCGCAGAAATTTTACAAGCAAACGAAACATCAATCGACATCTGCAATTTGGCAAATGGATATTATGTAGCAAGCATTACCGACCGAAATGGCAATGTTACTTCTAAAGGGTTTATTAAGAAATAAAGAATGAAACCATTTTTGCAACAAGCAGCCGAAGTCTGCTACAAAAAATACCAAAACGAAATTTCAAATATTACGTTTGTATTTCAAAGCAGAAGAGCCGCCAAGTTTTTCCAAAAATATCTTGGCGATATGTCAAGCACAACGCTTTTTTCGCCAAAACTTGTTACTATTGGCGAACTCATTCGTCAGGAATCTTCGCTCATTGTAGCAGATAAAATCGAACTGCTAATCAGAATACACAAAATCTACAATGCTGTACTCGGCACAAGAGAATCGCTCGACGACTTTTGCTATTGGGGAGAAATGCTAATAAATGATTTTGACGATACCGACAAATATTTAGTAAACACAGAGCAACTTTTTTCCAATCTCAAAGATTTGAAGGAAATAGAATCTAAATTCGATTTTTTAACAGAAAATCAAATTAAAGCAATCAAATCTTTTTGGAAAAATTGGAACAACGAAAAAGAACACAGAAAGAATTTTGAAAGTATTTGGAATAATCTTTTCAAAATCTATACATCGTTCAACGAAGAACTGCGAAAAGAAAGTTTGGCATACGAAGGTATGATTTATCGTGAAGTTGCAGAGAAAGCCATAAAAGGTGAAAATCTATTTGCCGACCACGACAGAATAATTTTTGTAGGACTAAATGCGCTCACAGAATGCGAATATAAAATATACAGAAATCTTAAAAAATGTAAAAATGATAATGTAGATTTTTATTGGGATTATGCATCGCCAGACACGACAAATGCCGACAACCGAGCATCGCATTTTTACGATAAAAACATCACGCTTTTTCAAACAAAAAATCCGATAGAACACCAAGAAAATGCCGAACCAAAAAACGTACACATCATTGAAATGGCTTCTACCGTAGGACAAGCAAAAGAGATCGGTAAAATATTAAGTACTTTTAACACTCACGCCATTTCAAACGATCTTTCAACGGCAATCGTTTTGCCCGACGAAGGTATGTTGCTTCCTTTGCTATATTCTTTGCCCAAAGAAATTTCAAACGTAAACATCACGATGGGTTATCCTTTGGGCAAAACGCCTCTTGCTGCGCTTATAGATTACATTTTTCTACTGCACATCAACAAACGAAACGACATTTTCTATCATCGTTTTGTTACACCAATTTTGTCGCATCAATACGTAACAGAATTAAGCGAACAATCGCAAATTTTACTCCACAATATTCAAAAAGAAAACCGAATTTACATTGGGGCGTTCGATACGGAAGACGAATTGATAAAAAAGATTTTTAATGACAAACCCGAGCAAGGCACAGTCGGATTTATCGACTACTTGATACAAATTCTTGAATTATTAAAACCAGTTTTTGAAGAAAAAACAGAAGCCGAAAAAATGAGACAAGAGTTTGTGTATCATTATCTTATCACGCTAAAAAGAGCAAAAGATTTACTTGCCGACGCTGATATTCAAGTTAAAACACTTCACCGATTTGTAAGACAGTTCATCAACTCTGTTTCCATTCCTTTCGAGGGCGAGCCGCTGAAAGGTTTGCAAATTATGGGTGTACTCGAGACAAGAAATCTTGATTTCGACACACTGATTATTCCTTGTATGAACGAAGGCATTTTTCCAAAAATCAATGCACAAAATTCATACGTCCCATACAACTTGCGTTTTGGTTTCGGAATGCCTACCGGAGAGCATATCGACGCTGTATATGCATACCATTTTTACCGCTTAATTTTCAGAGCAAAAAATGTCTATTTCTTGTATAATTCTTCTGCCGAAGGACTACAAACAGGCGAAGAAAGTCGTTATATTTTGCAAA
Source organism: Bacteroidales bacterium UBA1754 (assembly GCA_002315615.1). GTDB lineage: Bacteria > Bacteroidota > Bacteroidia > Bacteroidales > Paludibacteraceae > UBA1754. The sequence continues at coordinate 29,571 of DCHK01000017.1, forward strand.
TGCTTTATAGTAAAGATACAAATTTGAAAATTGACAAAAAAAGCATCACATACGACATTACAAAAAGCGATACAACCGAAATTTGCGTAGAGAAAACGCCTGAAATTCAAAACATTCTACAAGAATACTCCAATAAAAACGGCAAGAAAAAACTTTCTGCAAGCAGCATAAACACATACCTTACTTGTCCATTGAAATTTTATTTAAAGGACATAAAAAAACTAAACAACACCGACGATGTGAAAGAGAATATCGACAATGCAAATTTTGGACGTATCTTTCACAAAACAATGCAAATTTTATACAAAAATTACGAAGGACAAATTGTTTCAAAAGAATACTGTTGCCGACTATTAGACAAGGAAAACAACGATATTAACAACGCTTTGACGCTTGCTTTCAAAGATGAATACAATTTGAATGACAACAATTTCAAAATCGAAGGACAACCATTGCTGATACTCCACATTATTAAGCAATTTGTCATCGCAATGCTAAATTACGATTCGTTGTGCGCACCTTTCAAATACATAAAATCCGAAATGCCGTTCTATGACTTTGGCATTTCTCTCACAAATGGTAATATTGTATATTTCAAAGGTTTTATCGACCGCATTGACGAATCTGATTTATTTACAAGGATAATTGACTACAAAACAGGAAAAAGTAAAAAGCAACTCGAATGCGAAAGCATTGCCTCGCTTTTTGATAAAACATCAAAAGAACAAAAAAAGGAAATAATTCAAATATTGCTTTACTCTTTGTTCTACGCAGAAAGAAACGGAATACAACCCGAAAAACTAACACCAAAAGTCATTTTTGTTCAAGACTTAATTAACAAAAAAACTCAATACACAAAAGAATCAAATATTTCTGTAAACAAAGAAACATTGCATCTTACGAATGAAATTTGCGATGAATTTAAATCGCATTTAAGAGAGTGTTTAGATGAAATTTTCAATACTGAAATACCTTTTACACAAACCAAGAATAACAACAATTGCAAATATTGCGACTTCAAAGATATCTGCGAAAGAAAAACAACTGAATTTTAATAATGGAAGAAAAAATTATCAATGCAATAAATGACTTTTTAAGTTCTGTAGTAGATTTTTCGTTACCTACAGTTCTCGCTATCAATAAAAAAGAAAACACAGCAAAAGTCTCGACACCCAATTCTTTTAACGACGAATGGGAAATTTTCCCTATACGAAACTTTATCAAGATTAATGAAAAAGGACTTATCGAACCAGATACTGATGCGATAAAAAAGTTCTGCAAATAATTTTTTCATATTTCACAAACAACAAGGACAATTCTCTCGCGAGAATTGCCCTTGTTTCTAACAACTTAAAATTAAAATTATGAAAACATTTTATTGAATTTGCGTTTTCACGCAAGAACAATCTAATTTTTAGTATGCAAACAATGGATATTGAGCCATCATTTCATTTACTTGCTTACGCACATTTATAATTGTACCTTCTGTTGGCTCACAAAGCACCTTGTCAATCAAATCAACAATTACCTTAATTTCTGCTTCTTTCACGCCACGAGTTGTAATAGCTGGCGTACCAAAACGAAGACCTGAAGTTTGAAATGCACTACGTGTATCAAACGGAACCATATTCATATTGGTTGTAATGTCGGCTGCCACAAGAGCGGTTTCTGCCATTTTTCCTGTCAATTCAGGGAATTTAGGACGAAGGTCAATAAGCATCGAATGGTTGTCTGTACCATCAGAAATTACTTTATATCCTTTATCAACAAAACATTGAGCCATCACAGACGCATTTTTCTTCACTTGTTTTTGATATTCAACGAAAGAAGGTGTCAATGCTTCGCCAAACGCAACTGCTTTTGCTGCAATAACGTGTTCCAACGGACCACCTTGCATACCTGGGAATACTGCAGAATTGATAAGTTGTCCCATTGTTTTAGTAATACCTTTTGGAGTTTTCTTGCCCCAAGGATTTTCAAAATCTTTACCAATCAAAATAATACCACCACGTGGACCACGCAATGTCTTATGTGTTGTAGAAGTTACAATGTGAGCGTATTTCACAGGGTTATTCAACAAACCTGCTGCAATCAAACCTGCTGGGTGAGCCATATCAATCATAAGAATAGCACCAATCTTGTCTGCTATTGCACGCATACGTTCGTAATCCCACTCACGACTATAAGCAGAACCACCACCAATAATCAATTTTGGTTTTTCTTGCAAAGCAATACGTTCCATTTCGTCGTAATCTACACGACCCGTTTCTTTGTTCAAGAAATAAGGAACTGGTTTATAAATCAAACCTGATGTATTTACCAAAGAACCGTGAGAAAGGTGACCACCGTGGTTCAAATCCAATCCCATAAATTTATCGCCAGGATTCAAAATAGAAAGAAGAACGGCGCCATTTGCTTGAGCACCAGAGTGAGGTTGAACATTTGCAAACTCTGCACCATAAAGTTTTTTAAGACGTTCAATAGCCAAAGTTTCAATTTCATCTACTACTTCGCAACCACCATAATGACGTTTTCCTGGATATCCTTCTGCATACTTGTTTGTGCAGTAAGAACCCATTGCTTGCATAACTTGGTCACTCACAAAGTTTTCAGAGGCGATAAGTTCAATGCCTCTCATTTGTCTTTGATGTTCTTTTTCAATCAAATCAAAGATAATAGAATCTCTTTCCATGTATATTTTATTGATTTATTTAATTTCTGTTACAAAGATAATCAAGAATTTTGAAATTATGGGTAATTGAAATATTTTAATCTACTAAATCTATCGTTGAATCACCATAAAAAAAGAGTGCCCGAAATCACTTCGAGCACTCCCCCATTTAAACAACAAATAAAATTATGAAAAAACTTATTATTTTGTAATAACACGTGCCATTTCACAAACTTTGTTTGAATATCCCCATTCGTTGTCATACCATGCACAAACTTTAACGAAAGTAGGATCCAATTGGATACCAGCTTTAACGTCGAAGATAGAAGTGCGAGCATCGTTGCGGAAGTCTGTTGAAACAACAGCTTCGTCAGTATAACCAAGGATACCTTTCAATTCGCCTTCAGAAGCTTCTTTCATTGCAGCGCAGATTTCGTCGTAAGAAACTGCTTTGTTCAATTCGCAAGTCAAGTCAACGAAAGATACGTCAGAAGTAGGAACACGAAGAGACATACCAGTCAATTTACCATTCAATTCAGGAAGAACTACACCTACAGCTTTAGCTGCGCCAGTTGATGAAGGAATGATATTTTCAAGGATTCCACGACCACCACGCCAGTCTTTCTTAGAAGGACCGTCAACTGTTTTTTGAGTTGCAGTTGCAGCGTGTACAGTAGTCATCAAACCACGTTTGATACCGAATTTATCGTTCAACACTTTAGAGATTGGTGCCAAACAGTTAGTTGTACAAGATGCGTTAGAGATGATAGCTTCACCTTTGTAAGTTTTGTCATTTACACCATAAACAAACATAGGAGTTTTGTCTTTTGCAGGAGCTGACATAATAACTTTCTTAGCACCAGCTTTCAAGTGAGCTTCAGCAAGTTCAGCTGTCAAGAAGAAACCAGTTGATTCAACAACTACATCTACGTTCAAAGCACCCCAAGTGATGTTTACTGGATCTTTTTCTGCGAAGATTTGGATTTTGTTTCCGTCAACGATCAAGTAGTTTCCATCTACTTTAATGTCGTGGTTGAACTGACCGTGTACTGAATCGTATTTAAGCATGTAAGCCAAATAATCAGCATCCAAAAGGTCATTGATACCTACTACTTGAATGTCATTTCCAAAGTTTTCTACTGCAGCGCGGAAAACCATACGGCCGATACGACCGAAACCGTTAATACCTAATTTGATCATTTTTTTATGTAATTAATAAGTGTTTTAAAATTCTCTTGCAAAGATATATTTTTTTGACTTTTTCGACAAAAAAATTAGAATATAAATGTAATATTCGGAAATTGTTTTTTTACGCTTTCTTTCTTTTCAGCCGACCATTCTGCCAAATCGGTTATTTTTATCACTTTAAGGTTTGGCATATCTTTCAAGAAATCAGGCAATTTGTTCAAATAATGATTACCTGACAAATCTATACATTGCAATTCTTTCAAATCTTTAATTGCTTCAGGAATTGTTCCTACACGATTAAAAGATACGTTAATAAATTTCACATTTTTAGCAACAAACACTTCTTGAGGAATTGTTGTCAATTTTGGAGTTTGCATTGACAAATCAATCATTGTAGAAGTTGAATCAATTTCTGATATTTCTGTTGTCATTAAGTAGAAATCTACATTTTGGCAACATAAACTATCTACATTCTGCGCATTTACCGTAAGAGCCAATGCAATAAATGAACAAATACAAATAAATTTCTTCATAATTTTCACTTTTTTTTGATTAAACATCGCAAAGTTAAAATATTTATTTCAAATAGAAAGTTTTATGTGCAAAAAAAACTCTTTACAATTTACATACTATATATATGTAAAAAAGCATTACCTTTGTTTATTATGAAAAACGAAAATACTATATGTGCCATATCTACGGCTCCTGGGATAGGTGGAATTGCCGTCATTCGCGTATCAGGAAATAATGCTTTAAATGTGTGCGATAAGATTTACACCGCCACTAACGGCAAAAGTCTTTTGGAGCAAAAAGGATACACCATCTCTTTTGGCAGAATTATTGATGGCAATAATATTATAGACGAAGTGCTTGTCAGTGTTTTCCTTGCGCCACACTCTTTTACGGGCGAAAATTGTGTAGAAATTTCGTGCCACGGTTCACAATTCATTCAGCAAGAAATATTGCGACTACTTATTTCTAATGGTTGCTCGATGGCAATGCCAGGCGAATTTACGCAACGTGCATTTCTCAACGGAAAAATGGACCTAAGTCAGGCCGAAGCAGTGGCAGATGTTATTGCATCGCAGTCGGCTGCAGCACACCGTTTGGCAATGCAACAAATGCGTGGAGAGTTTTCAAACGAACTTATAAAACTTCGTTCTCAATTGCTCGATTTCACTTCGCTTATTGAGTTGGAACTTGATTTTTCGGAAGAAGATATAGAATTTGCAGATAGAACAAAGTTGAAAGAACTTGCAAATGAAATTGAACGCAAAATATTGAAACTTACCGATTCATTTTCAACGGGAAATGCTATTAAAAATGGTATTCCAGTAGCCATTATAGGCGAGACTAACGCAGGAAAATCAACATTGCTTAACGTGCTTGTTGGTGAAGAACGTGCCATTGTTTCCGAAATTCACGGCACCACGCGCGACATTATAGAAGACACTGTAAATCTGCACGGTGTACAATTCCGTTTTATTGATACCGCAGGCATTAGAGACACATCAGACACTATAGAAAACCTTGGCATTGAACGTTCGTACAAAGCCATAGAAAAAGCAAATATCGTTCTTTGGGTTATCAACTCTTTGCGCTACAAATCTTCTATGGAATGGTTGGAAGAAAAAGTATTACCACGCGTAAAAGACAAAAAATTGGTATTGGTTTTCAACAAAATTGATATGGTGAACAGCGACGAGTTAGGCGAGATAAAAAAATCTTTTGCCAATTACAATGCCGACACCATTTTCATTTCTGCTAAGCAACAAAAAAACACCGACGAACTAAAAGAACTACTTTACAGCGTAGCGCAACTGCCCGAAATGGGAGAAAACGATATTACCATAACGAATATCCGCCATTACGAAGCATTGCAAAATGCACACTCGGCAATTGTACGCGTTATAAATGGACTAAAGGACAACATTTCTGGCGACTTTGTAAGTCAAGATATTCGTGAGTGCCTACACTACCTCGGCGAAATAACTGGTACAATCACTACCGACGAGATTCTCGGCAACATTTTTAGCAAATTTTGCATCGGAAAATAGACTGAATATTGATGAAAAAAGCGACTTTTTGTTTTTAACACAAAAAATCGCCCAGTGGAGCTGGAGGCAATCAGATGATATATGATTTTTAATAAGTTAAAAACGAATGTAGCAAAAAGTGTAGCAAAAGACCCTTTGGTAGTTTTGTAAATTGCTGATATTCAATATATTACACGTAAAAACTCCAAAGGCTCCTCGAACCTTTGATTTTTTTTACTGAAAATCATATAGTTAAGACACAGTGTAGCATATTTTTTAATAAAAGTGTAGCAAAAATAAAAAAAATCGCACGAATAAACGTGCGATTCTCATAATTTTTTTGTTGTTAAAACAATTCTACTTTCCTAAAAATTATGAAAGAGAATGATAGAGAAAGTTCAGCAACTTACGATTTGCAGCACAAGTGAGCTATTTATAAGCCTGCGCTATCTACGATTTGCACGTCTGCAACATATATTAAAATACATTTATCACAGAGTTTCCACCGAAACGATTTTTTTCGGCATTGGCTGTTTTATTTTCGACTTTTACGATTACATCAACATCGTGTCCAAATGTATTCTGACCTCTAAACTGACCATCTTTTGTTGTTTGGAAAATATAAACGAATGTTTTTCCTTTTCCTATCTCTCTCAGTTCTTCGGGTTCAATATTCATTGAATTGACAGAATCAATAAAAATAACATCGTAATTTGATATATTCTTTGGCAATGTATCTACAATAGAAAGATTTTTATCATCTGCTCCGAGACGCTCTAATTTTTCTTGCAATGTATATGAAAATCCCTCCTCGTGAGCAACATACAATACTTTTTGATTATGTTGAGAAGCCAAGTATTTTGCAAATTGCAGGGAAAGTGTAGATTTTCCGCTTCCAGCCTTTCCGTAAATCATCATTTTGTAAGGTTGAGATGGATTTCCGACTAATGCTCTCCACTTGCCAGTGAATTTCATTGGAGAAAAATGTTTCTTCATAAATTCGACAGAGCCGAGAGGAGTTCCTGTTTTGCATACACAACCGTCGATACCAGCAATACCATACAAGCCATTAAGCATTTGCTCACTTGCTTCGGGAGTATTTGTTTTTCCACTTACGTAATCATCGCAAGATTTTTTAATCTGCTTAATCTCATTATCGAATCCGCAACCGTCTGCCGATAACTTTGAAATTCGTTCAATTAGTTTTTTCGCTTTATCTTTTACGCCTTCTTTTCCTTGTATTGAAATAAAAGACTTTATAATTTTAGCACATTCGCTTACTGCGTATTTTTTTACAATATCAGTAAGTTTATCGACATTCTCAATTTCAATTTTAATAGAACCGTTTGCTGATAAAATTTTAATTAGGTTTTTCTGTACTTGCATAATTTCATCGGCGTACTTGCTTGTTTTGCGAATCTTTTTCTCTACGATTGCTTTTTGTAATCCTGAAAGAGTTCTTCTTGCTGCTTCTTTTGCTTCTGAAACAGTTTTACCGTTAAGTTTAGCATAGCGTTTGATGTAGGTGATTTCAGGGGAGAGAACTTCAACATATTCGCCACTAAACTCTATTTTTTTAGATTTCTTTTTCGTTTCTTTTCTGTAAAGCGTTTTTACAACCTTGTCATCACTGCTAATTATTTCAATTTTAGCAGTAATATTATCCATTCCAAAAATTCTTTTAGCTTCTTTCTCTGCTTCTTTAAGACTTTGGAAAATGTTATCAAGAGATTCTTCGCTACTTGTTTCTTCATAAGAATCTTCGCCTGTCTTTTCGTAGCAAACCAAAGTAAAATTTTTCTTTTCTTTCGGTTGTTTTTCAGGTTTTTTCTTAGGTTCTTCCTTATCGTCATCTTCGTCGTTTTTATAACCATTTTCTTTACTTGCTTCAAGCTCTTTATTTACCGCAGAAATAAATTTGTTGAGCATTTCTTTTGCTTCATCGTCCAAAAATTCTTTCAAATCTTCGTAACTTTCTGCTGTTTCGAGAAAACCGTTATTCGTTCCGATTTCTACAATTTCAGGACTTAATTTTTCTTTAATTTCGTCCCATTTACTGTTAATGTTCTGAATTGTAATCATTTTATAAAAAAAATTAGTTAAAAAAATATTATATTGTTTGTATTTGTAAATTATTTTGTTTTACTTTGCAAGAAACAGACATTTCAGCTTGTAAATTCCCACTGGACGATTGTGTCGGGCAACGCTGGAATGTTTTTTTTATTGCCTATTTGTATAGAAAGTTATTAACACTCCTGTTTTGCTTTTACGATTTATATCTATTACAACACGATAACGAATATTGTTTTTTACACATTCGTAAATGTGCCTTTTACCACCTTCTTCAACGTGTGGCTCTACTGATTTAATAATATCACCAATTTTTACTATTTCGCCAGCGGTAACATAATCTTGTTTTACACCAAAATGCTTAATGAGTATATGCTTAGAGCCAAACTCATAATTGTGCGCTACTATTTTTAGAATATTAAACATTCCTAATAAATCAGTCATTTGAATCGTTTTAACGCTATCTGTTTCAGTAAATGCTTCATATATATCAGATTCCTCATTAGTCAACTCTCTGCCACCAATTTCCATTATGAATTGTGCGATTTTCTTTTCGTGTTCTGTTTCTGCACCTTCTAAACCATCAATCAATTTTATTTTTGCTTTTGCCATTTTCATTTTTAGCATTAACGCCTTTGCTCGTTTTTGTTTTAGCTCGTCATCATTACCATTATCAGATTGCTTAACATCATCTTGATTAGGCAAAGAATTGTTTGGCAATTCTTTATTTGGGTCGAACGGGATAGAAAGAATATAATTAGTTGATTTGAACTCATCAACACGTTCATCGAGCGACTTGCCAACAACATTCATTTCTTTTTTCTTCTGTACGATTTCTTCATAAATAGTATCGTAATGTTCGGGAGAAGAAAGAAAATCATATTCTTCTTGTGCCTTTTGCATATCTTTTTGGTAAGATTCTGTTACTTTTGAAATATCATCATTTCGAGTGTAGCCTTTTGGCTCCAAAATACTTCTTTCTGCCTTAGCTATTGTAGAAACCATTTCTGACATTTCTGTTGCATACCAAGATGTATAAGCACTGAAATGTTCAAATTTTCTCGACATTTTCAAAATTTCCTTATCATCAAAACTTGACTTTTGCAAGAAAGCCTTACATTCATCAAACATTTCGAGCGTTTTAACGATTTTTTCACGTTTTTCCTTATCGAGTTTATCGAGTTGCTCTTTCGTTGGGCGTAAAGAAATAATATCGTTGTAGTTCTCAGCGTTTTGAATTGTATCTCTCATTGCTTTGAGAACTCTCTCTCTGCTTGTTTTTAGTCGCTCGTTTTTGTATGCAAAATCTTTTAGTTCGTCAATTTTTTGTTTGCAAACTAATACATCACGATTGTATTGCACTTTTTCGCCGTCAATTTTTACTTTCGCAAGTTTATTTACATCAGTTACGAGTGCATATTTTACTTCATCAGGGTCAAGCGAATCTACATTCAATACGTTTCCTCTATCTCCACGATACCAAATATCATTTATTCGGCTTGTTTTTTCCTCAATCTTTTGGAAGACAAATGTGTCCATCGAGTTTTGCATTAAAGGAAGCACAATTCTGACGTACTGGTTTTTGTTACCCTGTCTCCAGATACGCCCCTCTAATTGTTGAATATTTGTAGGATTCCAATCGGGGTATAAATTATAAAGAACAGTAGAACGTTTTTGAAGATTAACACCTTCTCTAATTGTTGCAGTTCCAATAATTACTTTAATTATACCTTCGTTGAAAGCACGCATATAGTCGTCTTTTTTATCTACCGTAGAGCAAGTTTCGCTGTTCATTATTTCAACCTCGTCGAATTTCTTTTTACTCCACGAAACAGACAAACCACGCTTAAATCCAACAATATTTATAAGATAGTCTTTGATGTAAGAAAAATAAGTTGCTCCTCTGTTTGAAAATATGATTTGTCCTGAGCATTCTTCTCCGTTATCTTCGTGGAATTTTTTTACACTTTCAATACAATCACAAGCATACTTTATTTTTGGACTTCTTTCTACAAAGTCGTTGTAGTCTTGTGGTATTTCGTGAGTATAAAGGAATGGAGAAAGTGCATTGTTCAAACTTTCAGAAAGTCCTCGCAATAAATTTTTCAAATCATCTTTAGAGTGAGCATTAAGTCCTTTGTCAATTTTTTCATTGATTTCTTCTTGATTTTCCTGTTGCTCTTCGTTAAGTTTTAGGTATGTCAAAATTTGGTCCTTATTGTTCAATCTTTTAGATTCGAGATAAAGACGTGGCAAATTGACTTTTGTAGGACGTTTAACTCCAGCTTCTTCGCCTGTTTTATAATTAAAGTGATTGTAGATTAGTTGTTGTAAAATAATTCTGTTTCTAAATTTTTTAACAACGTCTGCGTCCACAATGTCTCCTGCTGCATTAACAACGCTTTCTTTTTGTTCTTCAATAAATGTTTCACAAAATTCTTCAATGTTTCTGTAACCTGCTTCTGTTAAATCTTGATAGCCTACAATGGTAAGCATTGAGTATATTTCCAATGGAGAATTTGTGAATGGAGTTGCTGTTAGCAACATAACATTTCCACCAAATTTACGCTGTGTATAATTTGCCAGTAAAAACAATTTTAATCCACGAGCGGACGGTTCTCCTCCCGACTGTTGATTGAATTTTTTTTGTTGTCCCTGTGTAGTTACCGAGCAGAATACATTTTTTGCATTATGCGCTTCATCATAAACAATATAATCAAATCCGCACTCATCGAAATTCAGCACTGTACCTTTGTTTCCTTTTCCGATTGATTCTTCGATTCTCTGCATTACTTTTAATGCTGTTTTAGGTTTTACAGCATTAACATCTTGCAAAAGAATGTGCTTCATTTCTTCGCATAATTCATCGCTGACGCTATCTGAAAATCCAAGTTTTCCAAATCCCTCGTATGTTACAATAGTTATTGTGTTTGGTTGAACATCTTTTATGCTATATTTTACTCCCGTACCAAGATTGTACCAATCGTTTATTGTTACGCCTGTACCAAACAAAACTCCTGTGCAATCTTCAGTACCAAGTATTTCGGAAATCCAGTTTCTATATGTTGAATTAGGAACAACGACAATAGGTTTTTGACATTTACCCTCTTGTAATGCCATTGCGAGTTCCGAAATTGCTGTAATAGTTTTTCCTACACCAACATCAAATGAAATACAACCACTATTTATCATTTCCATAAATGCAACACCCTCACGTTGCGCTGGTCGAATTTCAAAATCTCCTCCTTTGAATTTACTATTTGCAGAAAATCCAATAGGAATTTTGTCGTAACGCAAATTAGGGAATGCGTTGTATTTTCTGTTCCAGTCAATATCTAACCTTTGTTTGTCTCGATACCTAACTATTTTTTCGATGAACACACCAAAAAGACGCTCGCCCTCTGCACGAGAATCTTTCTCTATCTTTTGCGCAACTTCTTCGCCAAGTCTTTTTCGTGGGATATTGTCGCCACGCAAATAGTATTTTATAATCTCGTATGAACCAACAGATTTTTCAAACAACGCAACGTCTTTTCTATTTTCGTTTAGCCACCATTCGTATGCAGACGCAAGTGTAATAAATCCTAAACCATAACCTGATTCGTCTCTACCTTTCCATATTTCATTTTCACGACCTTCATAGCCCTCTAATCCTTCTATTTCAAAATTTCGAGCATAAACGCTAATAGGACTTAATTGAGGACGATTTTCTGATACTGGGTCAAGAAACGACAGTTGTTTTGGACGGCTTTCTTTTATTACTTTTTCGTGATTATCAAAAACTGCTTTACCATATTTCTTAATAATAAAATCTTTATCATCGTTCAGTTGCAATTCCCTATCGTAACTGTTTCCGTATGTATAAATGGCAAAAGGCAAATAGCGACCTTGATTATAAAACAAGCAACCACCATTTACCAATCTATCAATTTCATTTTTATCGGCAGTAAATGTACTTTTTGTTAATCGTACATTGTTTTTTTGCGTACAACGTATTTTACCTGCTTTGTCTGTAAAATAAATGAACGAACTTTCTTCTGAGGAAGAATTAAATTCTTTTCCCTCAATCAACGTACCTAAGAATGAACCTTTTGGAGAAATACCAATACTTATAAAGTTACAGTCTCTTAACTCTGTGTCTGAAATAGCAGTTACATTAGTAGTATTGCCACCATTTCCACTAATGAAAAATTTTTCCCAGCCTCTCATAGGAACTCCAAGAGAACGCTTATAATAAACCCACGCTTGAATTTCGTCATTGCTGATATTCGGATTATACCGTTTGTCTGAAATAAACTCATTAGTTGTTATAATGTCATTTTCCGCACCAAGACCATTAAGTCTGTTCGCACGTTTCAATACATCGCTAATTTCCTTTGAGTTCTTTCTTATCGCTCTTTTTGTATCAATACTAAGATTACCGAGAGCAGATGTTCCATTTAATTGTTGAATAAAATGTCTCATAATTATTTTGATATTAAAATTATATTACTTAACTTTGCAAAAGAAAGAAAACTCTTCGCCTATATCTCCATTTAGTGAGGTAGAACCGTTAGAAATAGCGGTAGAGGGAAGGGTTTTCTTTGATTTTATTCTTATGCTATATTGAATAAAATTACCAATTTTCTTCTTCAAAACAGGTATAGAAAAACAATAGATTTTATCGTTTATTTTTACATCAACATTGAACGATAGGATTTCTTCACCTCCGATTGAAATTTGAGATTCTTTTGTGCATATTGTTTTGTGATTAAATTTCATTGATTCTATAAGTTTCGGCAAAAAGTGTATGCCGATAGCAAGTTGTTTCGTAAAAAACACTTCTCTGTCATTTCGTTTTCCCCAAAATGTTTCATTCAGGCTATCTATATCAATTTTAATTGATATTTTTTTATCTTTATTATAGTATGAATTATGCAACAAATTATTTACATAGTATTCTTTTAATTTTGGTATCGTTAGTTTCATATTCTTTGAGTATAAACCTTTTGACTCTTCTGTTAAATCAACAAAAGTATGTTCGTTATACTCTAATTCGTCATTTCCATTGAGATATGAAATATTCCCATCTTCTTTTTCATTTGAAATTTTTAGCTTTGCTTTTGCCATTTTCATTTTTAGCATTAACGCCTTTGCTCGTTTTTGTTTTAGTTCGTCATAGCTGTTGCTATTAGATTGTAAATTTTGAGCAAACATTTTGTCAATATCTTCTTTTGTCCCTTTTACGAAAACAGGAAAATACATACTCGTTCCGCCAGTAATCACTCCTGCAACCTTTTCTGGGTGCATTTCAAACCACGTGTTGTAAGTAG
>DCHK01000055.1 GCA_002315615.1 Bacteroidales bacterium UBA1754
TTGTAACCGATGTAAGAAATTTCAAGTTTTGAACCTGCAGGGCAAGTCAACTCGAAATTACCGTCGAAATCGGTAATTGTTCCGTTGTTTGTTCCTTGAACAACAACATTTACACCGATCAAAGGTTCTTTTGAAGCATCTACAATCACACCAGAGGCGTTGATTTGAGATTGTGCAAAAGCACCTTGACCCATACCCAAAGCCAATGCCAAAAGCGCAACTTTGGAGAAAATCAAATGTTTAATTTTTTTCACGATTCTCATTTTTTAAGTTAATACTATAATTAATTGATTTTAGACAAAAAAAATTGTGGGCGATAAAAATTGCTTTTATCTCCTATCGACAAAATTATGTTACTAAAAGGAATTCGCGATTTTCCTTTCATAAATTAGATTTTGTAAAGTTAACCCTCGTTACAATCTGTTATATTATAACACACAAATATAAGAATAATTTATATGTAAATACAAAAATATAGATTCTAATATTGATTTTTTCAACAGATTCTATAAGATAACTCTCAAAAACACAACAGAATAAATATTTTGATTATCAAGAAAAATATAAACTAAACTGCTTTAATTTGCATTATTCTTTTTTCAAAATCATCGTTATCCACGATAGATTTATTCTTGATTTTGGTCTTGTAAGTATATACTGTGTTTACTGACTTATTCAAAAACTCGGCAATATCTTCGTTGTCTTTAATACCCAAACGTATAAGTGCAAAGATGCGCAAATTTGTATCGAGCAACGTGTCGCTTGTGGTTTGTCTGTACCTATCCTCGTCGCTAAACAACAAGTTGTACTCATCAATAAACGTAGGGAAAATTTTAAGGAAGATTTTATCAAAACTTTTGTAGAGTTCAAGACGTTGTTCCTCCAAATCTTCGGGCGATACAACACTCTTCAACTTGTCAAAATCTTTATTATTCAACAATTTATTTATCTTATTTTGAAGACTGCTCTGCTTTTGGATAAATTCCGAATTTACACGGAAGAAATAACCAATATATTCCTCTTTTATCTTATTCGTTTCCTGTAGTTTATTGTTAGTTCGTTGCAAATCTTGGTTACTTTTCAAAATCAAATCTTTTGTTTCGTTAAGTTTTCGATATTGTTTGATTACGATAAATAGCAACACAACACCTATGACTACCAACAAGCACATCACCATAAAAAAGCGTACATAATTATTGCGCTGCTCTTCAATAAGTTTCATTCTCTCTTGCTGAATGTCGGTATAAACATTTCCAATTTCTGCCATACGCTGGCGAGCGTTGTAGAATTTAGCATCTTCGTCGGCTATTTTGATATAATTAGATGCTCGCTCCAACTCGTTGTAATTCTTTAGTTTATCAGCCAAATTGCGCAACGCGACAGTTTCTTTCGTTACGCTTTTTATATCGCAAATAGCAGCACGAACAAGCATTTTGATTGACTCATCGTTATTGCCTTTCAGCGAATACAAGTAACCCAAACAAGACGTAACCAAAGCCTCGTCTTTGACCGAGATGTTTTTATTTGACAAAGCACTTTCAAAATAACCAATTGACAAATCGATATTTTCGTTGCGCATTTCTTTTTGACCAAGTGCTATATTTTTCAAGTCTTTGTTTGTCTGGAAAATAACCACAGAATCTTGTGCCACCAAACCTTGTTCGCCATAATACGAAGAAAAATATTCATCTTTTACATAATCACGCAAATCGAAATACAGACGCGTCAAATTCGTGTAATACTCCAACTTCTGAGCATTCGTACATTTACTTAAATCTATATTTTGCAAAATTGTTTTTGCCTCGGAATACAAACCCGAAGAAATGAGTATAAACGACATTTTCAATTTTGCATCGACACGATAACTATCGACTGCAATAGAATCTGCCATTTCGAACATTTTCTTTGTATAAACCCAAGCAGAATCGTAAACAAACGAACCATATTGGTCGGAAAGTTGCTTCAAATAGTCGTATTTTTGAGTTTGAGATGTGGCTTCTTGTAATAGATTTTTAAGCGAATCAATTGTGATTTGTTTTTGATTTTGATAAACTTCCCTTTTCTCTATTTCGCTATCGAGCGATTTAAGCAAATTATCAATTTCAGAATTTTGATTCTTCGCAAATATAGGGGTTGCAAACAATCCGAATATAAAAACAAGAATTGATTTTTTGTACATTTTTTGCGTTTTCATAAATTAATTTTTATCAAAAATACGCCACAAACTTAATACTATTTTTTATAAGTTGTAATTATTTTGTCCTATTATTTTTCAACAATGATATGTTGTAGTCACAATATCAATAAAATAATTTTACGCTCCGCTTTTATTTTGTGTGTAAAAATATCACTACCTTTGTGATACTAATATGTAAATTATGGGCTCGAAAAATTTTCTTACAGATGATGAAGATGTTGTTTTTATAAAAAAATATCTTCAAGACAATTTTCAAATAGAACAAAGCGAAAACGACATCAACTACATTGTAGATTTGATATACGAATATTATGAAAAAGTTGGTATGTTCGACCAAAGCAAAGGCGAAAACGACGAACTGGAAATTGACGAAGACGAGGTTGCAAATTTTGTCATAAAATCGTTGAGCGAAGATGGAATGAATGACATTACCGAAGAAACAGTTCATCAAGTAATAGAAGGTGAATTCGCTTACTGTCAATCAATTGGAATTTTTGAATAAAAAATGTTTATTCTCAATTACATCATATATGCTCTTTTGTGGACTTTGGCTTGGTTTCCGCTAAAAGCGTTGTTTTTGCTCTCCGATTTCGTTTACCTAATAGTTTATTACATTGTAGGGTATAGAAAAAAAGTAGTAAGACAAAACTTAGCAAATAGTTTTCCTGAAAAGAGCGAAAAAGAGCGCAGAAAAATAGAGAAAGAATTTTATTTACACCTTTGCGATATTTTTTTCGAGACCATTCATTTGATGCACATCTCCGAAAAGGAAATGAAACAACGAATGAAGTTTAAAAACATTGAAGTTTTTACAAATTATGCGCAAAAAGGCAAAAATACGATTTGGATGCTTGGGCATTACGGAAATTGGGAATATATGACCGCTTCGTGCCTTTTTGTTGAGAACAAAGATTTTATTCCTGCTGGCATTTATCGCAAACAAAAAAGTCAATTTTTCAATGATTTTTTCTTGAAACTTAGGACAAAATTCGGTGCAATAGGCATAGAAAAAAATCAACTTTTTCGCGAAGCATACAAATATATCAAAGAAGGGCGACACATATCATTTGCCATTATGGCAGACCAAACGCCTTCGCCACGGAACATTGATTATTGGACAACTTTTTTGAATCAAGACACACCCGTGCTAATGGGAGGCGAAAGAATTGCACGAAAATTGGATTTCGTTTTACTTTATGTGGATATTGTGAAAGTGAAACGTGGTTATTACGAAGCATCATTGAAATTGATTGACGAAAATGTACAAAATTCTGCAATTTACGAAGATACAGAAAAATACACGCGTTTGATGGAACAAACTATCTTGAGGAATCCAGCATATTGGCTTTGGACGCACAAAAGGTGGAAACATAAGAGAATTTAGAATTATGAATTATAACCAAGGGGAATAATTCATAATCATCGACTGAATTTAGCAGATGGTTAAAAGTTAAAAGTGAATGTTGAAGGTTGCTGTAGTTCTTTTGAATTATAATGGGGAGAAGATTCTTCCCACGTTTTTGCCATCGGTGGTGGAACATAGTTCGGCTACCGACACAAGAATTTTTGTCATAGACAATGCTTCGACCGACGATTCTGTAGATTTTATCAAAAAGAACTACCCTACTATTGAAATTATTACGCTTGACAAAAATTATGGTTTTGCCGATGGTTACAACCTTGGTTTGAAAGATATTGATGCAGAATATTTTGTTTTGCTTAATACCGATGTGGAAGTAACTGAAAATTGGTTGCAACCAATGATTGATTATCTCGACCAACATACCAACACAGATGCGTGTCAACCAAAAATTCTTTCGTATTGCAAAAAAACTCACTTTGAACACGCTGGAGCCTGTGGCGGTTTTATCGATAAATGGGGTTATCCACTCTGTCGAGGACGAGTGATGAACATCACAGAAGAAGATAATGGACAACACGACAATATTTGCAACATTTTTTGGGCTACAGGTGCTTGTTTATTTATCCGTAAAAAATCTTTTATAGACAATGGTGGACTTGATGCCGATTTCTTTGCACATATGGAAGAAATTGACTTGTGTTGGCGCATCAAGTCGAGGGGTGGAAACATTGTGTGTATTCCACAATCGAAAGTTTATCACCTTGGCGGAGGCACGCTGAATGTAGAAAATCCACACAAAACGTACTTGAATTTTCGCAACAATTTGTTGATGCTTTACAAAAACTTGCCCGACAATCGATTAAAATCAGTGCTACGAATGAGATTTTTGTTAGACAATGTTGCAATGCTTAAATATCTACTCACATTGGATTTTGGAAACGCCAAGGCAGTTTGGAAAGCACAACGAGATTTCCATAAAATGAAAGCAAATTTCACAGAAAAAAGAAAAGAAAATTTGCAAAAATCCGTCACCTCAACTTTTGCAGAAATGACAGAAAAGAGTTTGATTTTCAATTTCTTTGCAAAAGGTAAAAAAACGTACAACGACTATTTTTGAAAAGTCGATTTATCGCATCAAAATAGAACTATCGCCATAACTAAGGAAACGAAAATCGTTAGACAAGGCGTAATCGTATATTTTTTGCCAATCGTTTCCTACAAAAGCAGACACAAGTAAGAGCAAAGTGCTTTTCGGTTGATGGAAATTTGTAATAATTCCACTCACAATACGAAATTTGAAACTTGGCACAATAATTATTTGTGTATGAATTTGCAAAGAATCTAAATCTTTTCGATTCAAGAAGTCCACAATGTTTTGCAATGATTTTTCCGTAGAAATTTTATTAGAATTTTCATCGTATGGTTCCCATTGCGTAACGTTCAAATCGCACATTTCAGCATTTTGATTTGTTTCTAATTTCTGACCGACATAATACAAACTTTCGAGCGTGCGCACAGAAGTAGTTCCCACAGCGAAAACGTGTCCAAAATTTGCAATTAAATGTTCTATTAACGATTTCTTGACGGAAATCATTTCGGTGTGCATATTGTGTCCACCAATCGTATTGGACTTCACAGGGTGAAATGTACCAGCCCCGACGTGCAACGTCAGTTCACAACAAGCAACATTATTTTTTTTCAAATTGTCCAACACTTCTTGCGTAAAATGCAAACCTGCAGTCGGTGCAGCGACAGAACCTTTTATTTTTGAATAAACGGTTTGATAGGTAATTTTATCGTTCTCGCAAGTCTCACGATTCAAATACGGCGGAATTGGCAATTCGCCAATATTTTCAAGAATTTCGGAAAAAGCAAAACGCTCATCATCCCACGAAAATTGAATCACATTGTCAAGTCCATTACTTTCAATCATTTCGGCAACAAAATTTACCTCATCGTTGCCTATTTTCACAACTTTGTGCAACGCGCCACCTTTCCACTTACGCAAATTTCCCACCATACACTTCCAAACTACTTTTTGCGTTTGTGCAAATGACTGTGCATAATCTGCAGGTTCAATCGGTTCTAAACAAAAAATCTCGATTCGCGCACCCGATTCTTTATGAAAAACCAAACGTGCGTAAATCACTTTCGTATTATTAAAAACCAAAGTTGTAGCAGAAGGAACGACTTCTGTTATTTGTTTGAAAATTTTTTGAGAAATTTCGCCATTGCGGTAAATCAGCAATTTCGATTCGTCTCTTTTCTGTAGTGGAAACTTTGCAATGCAATCGTTTGGCAAAGCATAATTGTAATCTTCGATTGAAATATTTTTGGGCTCGGACATCGCTTTGAATATTTTTTCGCAAAAATAGCAATAAATCTGCAATTTTGGAATATCAGTAGAAATCAGTATATTCGTAAATCAAAAAAAATACAAATTATGAATTTGAAAAAAGGTGATAGAGTAAGATTTCTCAATTCCGTAGGTGGTGGAATTGTAAGTGAAATAGTTAGCAAAGATTTGGTAAAAGTAACCGACGAAGATGGTTTTGAAATTCCAACGCTCGT
>DCHK01000001.1:0-193 GCA_002315615.1 Bacteroidales bacterium UBA1754
TGCAAAGGTAAAAAAAAAAAAAATACGACGTTCAAATGAGCATAGAAATTTGCTCATAAAGTACAAAAAAGACTACAAAACGAGAAAAAATGACCATCTTTTTTCCACTATTGACCATTTTGATGAAAATTTCATCTTTTACAGAAGATGAAATTGATATTTTTTGCAATTTTGTATTCTATAAAAGACAAAA
>DCHK01000001.1:234-3255 GCA_002315615.1 Bacteroidales bacterium UBA1754
GAGGAAAGAATATTCAAAAGCGTATTCAAACCAACCACCTCAACATTATCGGCTATGGCATATTGTGTCTCCAAAGGGCAAACAATATAGACGCAAGAAGGTTCGATGCTTTTTTTTGCGTTCCACAAACTTGAAGTAGGTTGCGGACTTGTACTCGCTTTGCATTCAACAGCAATAATTTCATCGGGAAATTCTATCAATAAGTCAAATTCTTCCGTTCCATCAGAACTTCGGTAAAACGAGAATTTAGCATTACGAACTGATGCACAAACGTTTTCCACCACAAGCCCCTCCCACGACAGTCCGAAAATAGGATTTGCCAACAATTCATTATAATTGTTTATCTGCAAAATTTGATGCAACAAACCAACATCGCGCAAATAAATGCGAGGCGTTTTCACCAAACGTTTTTTTGTATTTTTGAAAAAAGGTTGAAGCGTGCGCACTATATATGTCTGCTCGGTAATGTCAATATAGTGTCTGATAGTAGTTGCCGACAAATCCATAGCCGATGCAAATTTCGCAGCATTCAATATACAACCGTGCTCGTGAGCCAACATTGCCAACATTCTTTGCATTTTTGGAGCAGCAATCATAAATCCCAACTGAGGAATATCTCGTTCAATATATGTTCGGATAAAATTTTCGCGCCAAATACAACTTGCCTCATCAGAAATAGCCAAGAAACTATCGGGATAACCACCCCTAAACCAAAAATTTGACAAAGAGAAGGCGTCAGTATTTGAAACTTCCGAAATAAGAAAAGGCGTCAAATCTATCATTCCCACACGTCCTGCCAATGTTTCTGAAGTATGTTGCAACAACTCTCGAGAAGCAGAACCCAACAAAACAAACCGCCCAGGGGTGCGCTTTCTATCAATTTCAGAACGAAGATAACTAAAAAGTTCGGGTAACAACTGAACCTCGTCTAAACAAACAATTTTATCTTCGTTATGTTCGAAAAACAAGGTAGGATCTGTCAACATCGCCAAATCCTTCTTGTTTTGAAGGTCAACATAAAGGATATTGTTGAGTTCGTTTCCCATCATTTTCACCATTGTAGATTTTCCACACTGACGAGAACCGAGAACTGCCACTGCTGGGAAAATCTTCATATATTTTTTTAGCAGAGAAATCGCTTTTCTATCAATTAAATTATTCATATACAATATTTTACGTTTATTTTCTGCAAATCGAAAGTTTGACTTTCGATTTGCAAATATACACTTTAATCAATTTAATATCAAATGTTTATACAATATTTTTACAAAAAAAGCGTGCAGAACAATTCGCTCTGCACGCAAAAGTAAATTATTCCAAACTGAAACCTTCGGTTAAGAATTTCCTTAAATGAAGATGAACAATACCCTCTTCGCTATTACAAGTAAGAAGAGGCGTCATTGATATTACGTATTTTGGATAATTGTCGTTGATGCTTTTTAGGTTGCCAAATTCTCGTTCGCGTGTTTGCTCGTCGGCCACCACATAAGCCGCTTGCACGTAAATTCTTTCACCTGTTGGTTTTGAGCAAACAAAGTCTATCTCGACTTTTTGCAACTGCCCTACAGTTACCTCATATCCTAACCTTATAAGATGACTATAGATAATATTTTCTATCACTTTTTCAATGTCGCCTTCGCGCGTTCCACCTACAAGTGCATTACGAATGCCATTATCTTCAAAATAAAACTTTTCGTTACTCTCAAAAATTCGTTTGCCATGAATATCATAACGATTCACTGCGTGAACAATATACGAGTCACATAGAGATTTTAAATAATTTATTACAGCAGAAGAAGTTACATTACCCCCTTGAGATTTCATATATTTTGCAACACTATTGGCAGAAATAAGTTTACCTGTATTGTCTGCCACAAAACGCACCAAATTCTCGAGAAACGCCACGTTGCGAATCTGATTGCGCAACACCACATCTTTCAGTAAAACAGTGTAGAAAATATCAGTTTGGTACTCCCTTGCATCTCGCTCTTCAAGTCCAAACTTCAATAGACCAGGCAAACCTCCAAATTGAATATACTTTGCAAGCGACTCGTCAGAATTCTGCAAACTGTGAAATTGCAAAAACTCTTCGTAACTGAGCGACTGCACATAAATTTCCTTGTATCTACCTCCAATCAATGTACTCAAATCGCTACTGAGCATTTTGGAATTACTGCCAGTAATAACAATTTCCACATCTTTTTCTTCTCGAAAACTACGTACAGAGCGTTCAAACTCCGTAATATCTTGTATTTCATCAATCAATACATAGTTATTTTTTGTCTTGTCGAGATGCTCGTCGATATAAGAATTGAGATGTTCGTAGGTTTTTACAGCATCAAATTCGTGCTTTTCTTTGTCAATATAAATGATATTATTGTGTGGTTGCTCAGCAATTTTATCACGAAATTGCCTAAGTATAAAACTCTTACCTATACGCCTTTGTCCAGTTAGAATAATTATCAAGTCCTTTCCCAAGTACTTTTCTATTCTGTCGATGTAATATTGTCTTTGCATATACTTTTATCTTTTATGGAATAAATTACTGCAAATATAAACAATTTTATCTTTTATAGAAGATGAAATTGATATTTTTTACGCCGTTGTATTCTATAAAAGATAAAAATCAATTTAATATCAAATGTTTATACAATATTTTTACAAAAAAAGCGTGCAGAACAATTCGCTCTGCACGCAAAAAGTAAATTATTGTTAGTTTTATTACTGTCTTTCGTCGGGGTGCGCAAGGTAGTAAGCACGCAAGGCGGTAGAAGTAACTTTGATGAAACCTTTGGCATCGTCTGACGACCACGCTTTGGCAGTTTCGCCATATTCGCCCAATTTGTTTTTTACCAAATCGTTAGGAGAATCTACGCCCACAGTTTGGAAACCGAGTGGACGAAGTTCCAACGTAACTTCACCCGTAACGTTGCGCTGACTGCTTGCAAGCATTGCTTCGATATCGGGCATTACAGGCTCGAGGTACTGACTTTCGTGAAGGAACATTCCGTACCAGTTTGA